>REEQ01000165.1 GCA_007695005.1 Wenzhouxiangellaceae bacterium
CTGACGAAAGCCACACTGCGGCTGAATGCGATCTACATACCTGCCGGGTTAATAACAAGAAGGGTGACCCTGAGCGCGCCGGGCGCTAAACTGCGGGCTTGTCATCAAGGCGCATCCTGCTTTTGCTCACGCTTATCAAGAACGCCCGGGTCTTTGCGCCTAGCGACCGGGGAATCAACCATCTTTTGATCGCCGCGGGTCGCATCGTCTGGCTGGGGCCGGATCTGGATGATCTCGGCCTGGTCAAAGCGGCCGAAACGCTCGATCTGGGCGGTCAGCGCCTCATCCCCGGTCTGGTCGACGGCCATGCCCATCTGACCGGCGGCGGCGGCGAGGCCGGCTTCGGCAGCCGTGTGCCGCCGGTGTCTCCGCCGCACTTTCTGGATGCCGGCATCACCACCGTGGTTGGCGTACTTGGCACCGACGACAGCACCCGCGACACCCGCTCGCTCGTGGCCCAGGCACTGAGCCTGCGCGAGTTGGGGCTAAACGCCTGGTGCCATACCGGCGGCTACCACCTGCCACCGGTGACTTTCACCGGCAGCGTCCGCGACGACATCGTGTTTCTTGACCCGGTTATCGGGGTCGGCGAAGTCGCGATCTCCGACCACCGATCCAGCCAACCGACCCTGAACGAGATTCTGCGCCTGGCCAGCGATGCTCATGTCGCCGGCCTGATCACCGGCAAGGCCGGCATTCTGCATTTGCATCTCGGCGACGGGGAGCGTGGCCTGGACCTGGTACGCCGGGCATTGAAAAAGTCAGAATTGCCGGCACGGGTATTCAACCCCACCCATATCAATCGCCAGAAAGCACTGTTCGAAGAGGCCCTGGACCTGGCCCGGGCCGGCTGCTGTGTAGACATCACCGCCTTCCCCGAAGAGGACGGGCCGCCCGATGATGGCTGGTCGGCCGACACCGCCCTGCTCCGCTACCTGTCCTCCGGCGCCCCGGCCGACAGGATCACGATCAGTTCGGACGGCGGCGGCTGCCTGCCCTGCTTCAATGCCCAGGGCGAGATGCTGCATTTCGATATCGGCCACCCGGCCGCACTGACCGACACCCTGGTGCGCCTTCTCAAGAACGGCCACCGGCTGGAGAAGGTGCTGCCGGCATTCACCCTGAACCCGGCGCGCCTGCTGCGCTTCCATGATCGCGGCCGGATCGAAACCGGCTCGGCCGCCGATCTGGTCGTGCTTGACGAGCGGCACGGCATCGCCAAGGTAATGACCCAAGGAATCTGGAGAACTAAAAACTGATGTGCCCTTCCGGCGAACGCAATAACAAGAATCGCGGCTACGTCATCCCCATCGGCGGGGCTGAGGACAAGCTGCACAATCCGGAAATTCTCGATCGATTCATCGATGAGTGCGGCGGCAAGGACGCCCGCATCGCGATCATTCCGACCGCCTCCGAACTGCCCGAAACCGGCCCCACCTACGAGAAGTTGTTTCGCAAGATCGGTATCAAGCACGCCGCCGTGCTGCCGATCGTGACTCGCAAGGATGCCAACGACCCGGCCCATATCGACTACATCAACCAGTCGGACGGTGTCTTCATGACCGGCGGCAATCAGCTGCGCCTGTCAACCACGCTGGGCGGCACCGACACCGCGGTTGCCATACGTCGCCGCAATGCCGCCGGCATGCATGTTGCCGGCACCTCGGCCGGCGCGGCCTTCATGCCTGAACACATGATTGCTGGTGGTCGCGAGGGCTCCACACCAACGCCCGACAAGGTCACCCTGGCGCCAGGTCTGGGACTGACCAACAGCTTCATCATCGACCAGCATTTTCGCCAGCGCGACCGCCTCGGGCGCTTGCTCACCGCCCTGGCCTACAACCCCTTCGCGATCGGCATCGGTCTGGATGAAGACACTGCCGCCTTCATTCGCCCCGGCGATGACCTGGAAGTGGTCGGCAGCGGCGGCATCACCCTGGTCGACCCCAGCGAACTCAGCTATTCCTCCATGGACCGCGCGCGCGAAGGCGAGCCGGTCAGCCTTGTCGGCGTCAAGCTGCATATCCTGATCGCCGGCGGTCGTTTTGAAATCCTGACGAGGACCGCGCACGCGGAATAAGCCCATGAAGATCATCAGCACCAATGTTTATGTCGGTCCCAACCTGTATGCACACTTCCCGGTCATCCGCTACATCCTTGATCTGGGAGAGCTCGAGCATTGGCCATCAGCGAAACTTGAGGGTTTTGTCGAACGTTTGCTGGAGTGCCTCCCCGGCCTCGATGAGCACGGTTGCTCCTATCGCGAGCCCGGTGGCTTCGTCCGCCGCCTGCGCGAAGACGAGGGCACCTGGCTGGGCCACGTCATGGAACACGTGGTGCTGGAACTGCAGAACATTGCCGGGTCGGATGTCAGTTTCGGCCGCACCCGCTCGATCGACGGCAAGGCGGGACACTACACCATGGTGTTCGAGTACGAGGACGAAGCCGTTGGTCGTGCCGCCGGACGCCTGGCCCTGGAGCTGATCCACAGCCTGTTGCCCGAGGCGTTGCGCCCGGAAGATGCCCCGTCCGCCGACTGGAACTTTGAAGAAGAACGCGACCGCTTCATCCGCAACGCCCAGCGACGCGCCTTCGGCCCCAGCACAGCCTCGCTGGTGCGCGCCGCCGAAGACCGTCATATCCCCTGGCTGCGCCTGAACCGGCAAAGCCTGGTTCAGTTCGGCCACGGCCGATTTCAGAAACGCATCCAGGCTACCACCACCAGCCTGACCAGCAACATCGCCGTCGAGCTGGCCTCTGACAAGGAAGAAACCAACCAGATCCTGCGCGACCTGGGCCTGCCGGTGCCAGACCAGCGCCTGGTCCAGACCGCTCGCGATGCGGTCCGGGCCGCCAGGCGCATCGGGCTGCCCGTGGTCCTGAAGCCGCTGGCCGGCAATCACGGCCGCGGTGTTTCGATCAATTTGAGCAGCGAGTCGGAAGTCGAGGCCGGGTTTGCCAAGGCCAGCGAGTATGGCCGCAACGTAGTAGTAGAGAAATATATCGACGGTTTCGACCACCGCCTGCTGGTCATCGACGGTGAACTGGTTGCCGCAGCCAAGCGCATTCCCGGTCATATCATTGGTGACGGCAAGCACACCGTGGCCGAGCTGGTCGACATCGTCAACCAGGACCCGAGGCGCGGCATCGGCCACGAGAAAGTGCTGACCCGGATCGAGATCGACGCCCAGGCCGAACGCCTGCTGGCCAGACTGGGTTACGACCTCGACACCGTGCCGGCCGCTGATGAAGTCGTCTACCTGCGCTCGACGGCCAACCTGTCGACCGGCGGCACGGCCATCGATGTTACCGACGAGATTCACCCGGACAATCGCGACATGGCCATCCGCGCCATTCAGGCGATCGGCCTGGATATCGGCGGCGTCGACTTTCTGACCCCCGACATCACCCGCTCCTACCGCGATATCGGCGGCGGCATCTGCGAGATCAACGCCGGCCCCGGCTTTCGCATGCACGTCGCGCCCAGCGAAGGCCAGCCGCGGGATGTCGCCGGGCCAGTGCTCGACATGCTGTTCCCCGAAGGCGAGCCCAGCACCATCCCGATCGCCGCCGTCACCGGCACCAACGGCAAGACCACCACCTCGCGCATGCTCGCCCATATCCTGAAAATGCGCGGCTTCACGGTTGGTCTGACCTCCACCGACGGCATTTACATCGACGGCCAGCTGACCGTGGCCGGCGACATGACCGGGCCGGTATCGGCACGCATGATCCTGCGCGACCCGGAAGTCGATGCCGCCGTGCTGGAAACGGCCCGCGGCGGGCTGATCCGCAGCGGCATGGGCTATCGCCACTGCAACGTTGCCTGCTGCCTGAACGTCTCCGGCGACCACTTGGGGCTGGGTGGTATCGATACCATCGAGCAGCTGGCCGAGGTCAAGCGCATCCCGATTGAAGTGGCCACCGATGCCGCCGTACTGAATGCCGATGACCGCTTGTGCCTGGAAATGGCCGATTACACCGAAGCCAGCCGCCTGTGCTACGTGACCATGAAACCCGGTCATCGGCTGGTCAAGGAACATGTGCGCGCCGGCGGCCAGGCATTCGTGCTGGAGGAAGGCATGAACGGCCACATGATCACGATTTATGACCAGGGCAAGCACATGCCGCTGCTGTGGACGCATCTGATTCCGGCGACCTTGCAGGGCCGCGCCTTGCACAATGTCCAGAACGCCATGTTCGCCGCCGCCCTGGCCTACAATCTGGGCCTGAGTCTCGATGACATCCGCCAGGGCCTGCGCACCTTCGATGCCACCTACTTCCAGGCCCCGGGCCGGATGAACCTGTTCGACGACCATCCCTTCAAAGTGATCATGGATTACGCCCACAACCCGGCGGCGGTCAAGGCCATGTGCAACGTGGTTGACCACTTCGACGTTGAAGGGCGCCGGCTGGTCGTGCTCAGCGCACCAGGAGACCGTCGCGACCAGGACATTGAAGAAATCGCCGATATTGCTGCCGGGCACTTTGATCACTTCATCTGTCGCTGCGACGATAACCGTCGCGGTCGCGGTAACGACGAGGTTGCCCAGATGCTCAAGTCCCGGCTGATCCACAACGGCATCAGCGCAGACTGCATCGACGTGATCCCGGATGAGCCGCCAGCCATTGACCATGTCCTGAAGATGGCCGCAGCCGGTGATCTGGTCCTGGTGCTGGCTGACAAGATCAAGCGCAGCTGGAAGCAGATTGTCCAGTTTCATCCAGAGCTCGGTGACAGCCCGGCGCTGAGTCGCTCGGAACCTGTGCAGTTGCCGGACCTCGACGGCTTCAGCTTCGACGAAGAACTGCAGCTGATCAGCGACGAGCGCGGTGTTCGCATAGCCGCCCGGGAAGATGCGGACTAACACCTGATGGAACTGCTGGACTGTCGTCGCCTGACCGGCCCCAACCTGCTTTGGGACCGGCCTTCAGTCATGATGGATATTGCCTGCGCGAAGGCTGAGGCAGACGAAATGGCAGCGGGTCTTCGTGCTGGCATCGTCGGCCTGCATGAACGCCTGGGCTGGGCAGCGCCTGAGTTCAGCGTCAAGACCAGGGTCGGGGGCTTGAGCCTGGCCTTCGATGGGCCGATCGACCGACTCTACGCCGGCATTGCCCTCGCCGAAGCAGCCTGGGCCCGGCTTACCGGCCAGGCGACCGAGCCGCTGGCGGCCAGCCTTGCAGCCATTGCCGACCGCGCCGCCAATGAGGCCAATCCCGCGCTGCTCGCCCTTAAGGCTCGGGCGCGGGAACAGCAGGCCCCGTTTCTCTGGGACGATGACGAGATCTCGATCGGTTTTGGTGCGAGCGCCCAAGTCTGGCCAAGTACCCGGTTGCCGACGCCGGATGCGGTGGACTGGCGCCGACCTGTGCGCATCCCCATCGCCCTGGTCACCGGCACCAACGGCAAGACCACCAGCTCGCGCATGTGTGCCCGTATCCTGCGCGCCGCCGGTCATCACGTGGGCTTGAGTTCCACCGAAGGCATCTGGATCGACGACCTGGCCCTGGATGAAGGCGACTATGCCGGGCCCGGCGGCGCCCGCGCCATCCTGCGCCAGGACAAGGTCGATGCCGCCGTTCTGGAGACCGCCCGTGGCGGACTACTCCGGCGCGGACTGGGCGTGGAACAGGCCGATGTCGCGCTGATCACCAATATCGCCGCCGATCACCTCGGCGATTTCGGTTCGCGAACCCTGGCCGAGTTGCTGGAGATCAAGTGGATCATCAGCCGCGCCGTGGTCAATGACGGCACCCTGGTGCTGAATGCCGATGATCCGCTGCTGGTCGAGAAGGCCAGCGACCATCCAGGCCGGATCGCCTGGTTCAGCCTGGATGAAAACCGCAGCGACGTGGAATTCCGGCCCGAAGACGGCTACTTGATCAGGACAGGCACAGGCATTCACCAACGCCTGTGCCGCATCAATGATATTCCGCTGACCTTGAACGGTGCAGCCCGACACAACATCGCCAATGCACTCGCCGCCGCCGCGGTTTGCGCATATCTGGGCGTCGACCCTGCAGCCATTGCAGCCGGTCTGACCGGCATGCAGCAAGACGACAATCCCGGCCGAGCCAACCTGTACCATCTCAATGGGGTCGACATATTCCTGGACTTTGCCCACAACCCCCACGCCATTGCCGCAACGGCAGATCTGACCGCCAGGTTGCCGGCCCGTCGCCGCCTGCTGGCGTTTGCCCAGGCTGGCGACCGTACCGATCAACTGCTGCAAGAGTGTTCCCGCGCTGCCTGGGCACATGGGCCGGATCGGGTCATCATTTCCGAGCTGGCGAAGTACGCTCGCGGACGCGCCCACGGTGAGGTCCACGGTATTCTTCGGGCTGAACTGATCCGCTCGGGATGTCCAGCCGAACAAATCGTTCATGTAGAGACCGAAACAGAAGCACTGGAGCATGCAATGGGCTGGGCGCGTCCTGGCGACCTGCTGATTCTGCTGGTGCTCGGTGAAGCCGATGCCGTGCGAAAGCGATTGACCCAGTTGACTCAAGGACAGTAAGGCAGCCCCGACAAGCCAGCGCTTGACAGAAGCGATATTTCGCAAGTAAAACAAAAGCGCAATCAGGCTCTTTCACCCAGGTTTGATAACCTGACTCCGGTGTCAGACGCCTATATTGATCAAGCGGGGCATGGCAGCACATGAGCAAGGGGTGGGCAAACTGCAAATCGACCGACCTTGGCAGGCTGCCGGTCGATGTCTGCCGGCGCCTTTTGCTTGCCGACTCCGAGAGTGTTGGAAAAGCCCTCGCCGAGGCTCTGCAAAGTATCGGCGAAAGTCTAAACGTGTCTCATTGTTCCCTGTTTCTATTCGATCCAGACGAGAATCGAATCCAACTGGCCGAACAGTGGTGCGCGGATGGCGTAAGCGGCAATCAGCCGGAACTGACCAACACCCTCGTTTCCACCCGTTGCCCGTGGCTGCTGCAGAAGCTGTTGAATGGCCAGCCAGTCATGCTCACGCATCTTGAAGAACTTCCGGAGGAAGCCGGCGAGGACTTTGCCGCATTGAAGGCACAGGATGTGCAGTCACTGATTCTGCTCCCCATGTTCATTGGTGACAAACCGCTTGGTGTCTTCGGTGTCGACACGGTCGAGCAAACCAGGAGGTGGGAGCAGCGCGACATGGGCCTGCTCGAATCCGTTCGCGACCTGCTGGCCCACGCGGTGCTGCGCTTTCGGGCCGAACAGCGAGCGACACGCTCAGAACGACGCTACCAGCAATTTATTGAACACAGCCAGGCGATCGTCTACACGTTTGACCGAGACGGTCGCTATACCTTCGTATCTCCGTCCATCACCGATTTGACTGGCTACCGCAGCGACCAAGTCATCGGCCAGAGCTATACCGAGTTCGTCCATCCTGATGACATTGAACGATTGACTCCGGCGGTGCGTAGCGCGCTGCGTGAAAATCGGCCAACAGCACCGATGGAGTATCGGGTCAAGGCCCGCGATGGCCGTATTCTTTGGCATCGCTCGATCATGGCACCGA
>REEQ01000166.1 GCA_007695005.1 Wenzhouxiangellaceae bacterium
CGCAGCGTTGTGCCGTTGAAATAGCTGTTTTCAACAATGTGCGCAGCCAGGCTGGCGAACTCTTCCGGCTTGCCGAGTCGCTTCGGAAAAGGAATCGACTCACCCAGCGCTTGCTGCACCTGCTCCGGCATGATATCAACCATGGGTGTATGGAATACACCAGGGGCAATGGTCATCACGCGCACGCCAATGCGGGTAAATTCGCGCGCCATCGGCAAGGTCATGCCCACCACACCACCCTTGGAGGCCGAGTAGGCGGCCTGACCGATCTGGCCCTCATAGGCGGCGATTGAGGCGGTGTTGATGATCACGCCACGCTCGTTGTCGTCATTCGGGTCGTTGTGCTGCATCAGATCAGCCGCCGCCTTGGCGACATTGAAGCTCCCGACCAGGTTGACCATCACGGTTCTGGAGAAATTCTCCAGCGGCATGGGTGCCTCACGGCCCAGTACACGACCTGCGCCCAGTATGCCGGCACAGTTCATCGCCACGTTCAACCCACCCAGCCATTCCCTGGCCTGGGCCAGCACGCCGATGACATCCGCTTCGTTGGTCACATCCACCCGAAAGAACCGAGCCTTGTCCTCGCCCAGCTCAGCCACCGCCGATGCAGCCTTGTCCTCATTGACATCCAGCAAAGCTACCTTGCCACCTGAGGCAACAAAGCGCCTGGCCACAGCCAACCCCAACCCCGACACCCCACCAGTCACAACAGCTGCTATATCTTTCAAGTTCACGTTGGAATTCCTCTTCATCGATTCATTGGTTGTTAAAAAATCTTGAAAACTCAAAGACGCAAGGGAAAACTGCACTAGAGGTCGTTTACGATCCGTGTAATGCCATTTTTCATCAGCCGACAATTCCAGTTGGCGAGTATTCCGGGCCTTAGCCCGGTCAGCTTGAGATGCGTAAAAACGTGCGTCTTGTGAAGCGGCAGGATGTTTGAAACAGCCTTGTTCTCAACCAGCAAGCACTGATCAATGATCATGTCCGCGCGGAATCCCTGCTCAATGAGATGGCCTTCATACCGGATAGGAGCGTTGATCTCACATTCAAATAGAGTGGCCACGCGCAGATAACTCATGCGTGAGGCAGGCTTGGTATGCCGATTCGAGGAGTCCAGGGCCAAGAGCTCGATGAATCTTGATCATGGCATCAATGACGTCGCTAGCGACAAACTCAATCTGCTCCCTTTCCGCCTGCATTGCTTGTTGTTTTTCTTTGCGTCTTTGCGTTTAGGTTTTAAAAAATCAGTTTCTTTTGAGGATGGCCTGGCCGGTTCGGGAGCGGGGGCGGCCGAGTTCGCCGGCGATCCAGTCGCCGACCTGGGCCATGGCGACCAGGTCGATGCCGTGCTCCATGCCCATGCCTTCAAGCATGTAGACGACATCCTCCGTGGCCACATTGCCGGTGGCACCGCGCGCGTATGGGCAGCCGCCCAGACCGGCGACAGCACTGTCCACAACCCGCACACCCAGTTCCATGCAGGTCAGAATATTGGCCAGCGCCTGGCCATAGGTATCGTGAAAATGCACGGCCAAGGCGTCGACAGGAATGGATTCTGCGACGGCCTTGAACATTTGCCGGGCCTTGAACGGGGTGCCGACGCCAATGGTGTCGCCCAGGGAAATCTCGGCACAGCCTGCCTCGAACAAGGCTTCGGAGACACGCACCACGTCGGCGATCGGCACCTCACCCTGGTAGGGGCAGCCCAGCACGGTGGAAACATAGCCGCGCACGCGTACGCCATCCTCTCGAGCACGCCGGAGTACCGGTGCAAATCGGCGCAGACTCTCTTCAATGCCGCAATTGATGTTGCGCTGGTTGAAAGCCTCGGATGCGGCCGTGAAAAGGGCGATCTCATCAATGCCGACCGCACGGGCGCGGTCGTAGCCGCGCTCGTTCGGTACCAGCGCCGGATAGTGAATGCCCTGTTTGCGCTGCAGTCCGTCGAACACGGCCTCGGCATCGGCCAGCTGCGGAATCGCGCGATCGCTGACGAAGCTGGTTGCCTCGATGGTCTTGACACCGGTCTCGTTGAGCCGATGAATCAGCTCCAGCTTGACCGCGGTCGGGATGGTGTAGGGCTCGTTTTGCAGGCCGTCGCGTGGTCCGACCTCGACCACGCGTACCCGGTTATCGCGGCTCACCGGCGATCAGGCCAATTCCACGGCCATGGCCGTGGCTTCACCACCGCCAATGCACAGCGAAGCCACACCGCGCTTGGCGCCGCGGTTTTTCAGCGCATGGATCAGGGTGACCAGGATGCGCGCACCGCTGGCCCCGATCGGATGGCCCAGGGCACAGGCGCCGCCGTTAACGTTGACCTTCTCGTGCGGCAGGTTCAGATCCTTCATCGCCGCCATGGTGACGGTAGCGAAGGCTTCGTTGATCTCGTACAGATCGACTTCATCGGCCTGCCAGCCGGCGCGCATCAGCACTTTCTGCATGGCGCCGACCGGGGCAGTGGTAAACCACTCCGGCTCGTGGGCGTGGACGGCATGGCTGACAATGCGGGCCAGCGGCTGCAGGCCACGGCGCTGGGCTTCGGAAGCGCGCATCAGCACCAGGGCGGCGGCACCGTCGGATATTTTCGACGAGCTGGCGGCGGTGATGGTGCCATCCTTGGCGAAAGCCGGGCGCAGCGTGGGCATCTTGTCAATATTGCAGCGTGCCGGTTCTTCGTCGGTGCTGATCTCGACATCGCCGCGGCGCGACTTGACGTTGTGGGTGGCAATTTCCTTGGCGAATGCGCCGCTGTCGATTGCCGCCATGGCGCGCTCCACCGAGGCCCTGGAGAAATTGTCCTGATCTTCCCGGGTAAAGCCGTACTTGGCCACACACTGCTCGCCGAACTGACCCATCATCTGGCCATCGTAGGGGTTTTGCAGGCCATCGTAGAACATGTGGTCCAGCGACTGGGTATGGCCCATGCGCAATCCCCGGCTGATCAGGTAGGGGGCGTTGGTCATGGACTCCATGCCGCCGGCGACCACGATGTCGGCGCTGCCGGCAGCAATGGCGTCAGCGGCCTGCATCACGGCCTTCATGCCGGACCCGCAGACCTTGTTGATGGTGGTGCAGCCGGCGCTGGTGGGCAGGCCCGCGCCCAGCGCGGCCTGGCGGGCAGGGGCCTGGCCGGTACCGGCAGGCAGCACGCAACCCATGATGACCTCGGAAATGTCGGTGCCGTCCACCTTCGCATCGGCAAGCGCTGCGGAAATCGCGGTGGCACCCAGCTCAGGCGTTTTTACGCCGGCGAACTGGCCCTGGAAGGAACCGATGGCGGTGCGGCGGGCAGAAACAATAACGACTGGATCGGACATGAGAACACCCCGTAAATGGTTGGACTGAGCCTGCCATTATCGCATGAGGGTTCAGTGTCTACCGAAAGTGTTCGTCCAGGTAGCGGTGGATTTCCTTTTCCACTGCCGGCTTCAGGTAGCTCAGGAAAAAACCAAGTCGCGCACGCACATGCACCACTTCCTCGTCGACATCGATCTCGCCGCTGACTCCCATGCGCTGGAATACGATGGTGTCTCCGTCCCAGCCGTAATCAATGTCAAACTTGTCGGCCAGATCCTGGGCCAGCGAGTCGGCAATGTCCTGAGCTTCCTCCAGGCTTTTGTCGTGCTTTTTGCGGATGTCGATGCTCATGGTGTGGTGTGGCTGGATCTCGTTGGATCCCCTATTTTAGGGTAGAGGGAAGACGGAAGACGAAGCTCCAACCCGATCATGCTTTCCTCTTCCGTCTCCCCTATTGCCTCTCTCCATCCTTCACAAAGCATTCTTCGGCGGCAGCAACACGCTTGCCAGAATCATTCCCGTCGTCAACGCCACCGCGATAATCCCTGCCAGCATGGCGGTTTCGATGCCGGAAACGACATCGTCGCCAAGCAGCGTCGCCAGACTGCGCAGTCCGATACTGCCTGGCACCAGCAGGATCAGACCGGGCAGATGAATGATGGAGCCGGGGCGGCCGGTGAACTTGACGAACAGGTTGCCGGCCAGGCCGACCACCAGGGCGCCGATGAATGCGCCCATGACCGGGGCACCAAGGATCGCGCCCAGGCTGGCTCCGCCCCAGGCCAGCAGACAGGCACCGAGCATCCAGAACCAGTCGCGGCGATGCGCCTGGAATAGCAGCATCAGGCCCAGGGCCGCAATCAGTACCGCCACCGGCGGTAACCAGGCTGGACGCGGCGAGGGCGTAACCAGATCTACCTCTCCAACCAGTGCCTGTCCGGCCATGCCGCCCATGACCAGGCCGAAGGTTAGCAGGGCAAAGATTATCAAGGCGAAAGCCATGCGGGAAGCGCCGGACACCAGGTGCCCGGTCGCCAGTTCGCGGCTGGCCGTGGTCAAGTCCATGCCCGGGAGCAGGGCGATCATCGCCCCGATCACGGCTGGCATCAGCGCTGTCTGCGGATCAAAACCGCACCACAAGGTGCCGAGAAAGCTGATCAAGGCGGCGGCAATCGGCGTGATCAGGCGCGATCGATCGGCGTGACTGCTCAGCCACAGCACGCTCAGCCCGGTGACGATACCGAGCACGCCGGCCAGCATCGTTTCGCGCAAGCCGCCGCCAATCATCGGTGCCACGCCCAGGGCGATGGCAACAAAGCCAAGCAACTGCAGGATGGGACCATAGCGTGGTGGTGCGCTGTCAATGGCCCGGACCTTGTGGTCGGCTTCCTCGGGGTCAAGATGGCCTGAGGCCAGCTGGTCCATGACCTCGGTCAGGTCGGCCAGCTTGGACAGGTTGGCCGAGCCCGGATCGGACCGAGCCAGAAACGTCTGTTGCTTGGAGCCGTCACCGAGGGATACGATCAGCGCTGTCGGTGTGGAGAAGAACTCGGCCCGCAGGCCAAGACGATCGGCCATGATCTGCATCGCCGATTCCAGCCGGTGGGCGGGGGAGCCCACATGCAGCAGCGCCCGGCCGAGGTTCAGGACCAGGGCGCCATAGCGACTGGACTCATAGGGCTGCGGACTTTCGCCGGAGGCTTCTTGATGGTTGGAACCGTTCATGCGCGAAGTGTCGCACATCGTTGCCTGGGCCGGCATTGTTGCCGCCGGCCAGAACCGTTGACGAGAGCAAATTGGCTGGCCCCGGGCTGGTCTGGTTCATGGCGCGGCTGACGGGCATAGTCAGCTTGGGGTATCAGAATGGGACACCAGGCCAGTGCATACGATTGGCCGCGCGTCGACGGCCCTGTTGAACTTCGGCCTGAGTTATGCTCTTACCTTGACAGCAAAAATGCGCTAATCGGATTGCAACGGGAGGGTGAATGTCAGACATCACGCGCTGGCTGGAAGGCGGTCAGGACGGCCCTAATCTGCAGGCTGTTTTTGATCAGCTGTACCCGGAGCTTAAGCGACTCGCCCAGGTTCGCCTGCAGGGCATGCGGGCTGGTCAGACCCTGACGCCGACTGCCCTGGTGCATGAGGCCTACGACCGGCTCGTACACGCAGCACAGCTGGACCTGCGTGGGCGTCGCCATTTCTTCGCGACGGCCGGCAAGTGCATGCGCCACATCATTGTCGACCACCTGCGCTCGGCCAATGCGCAAAAGCGCGGCGGCGATCAGATCGCGGTCACCCTGACCGACAACATCGCCGGCGACAATGACGCCGGCAGTTTGCTGGATCTGGACCGGGCCATGGATGAGCTTGACCAGATCCAGCCCATGCAGCGAGAACTGGTCGAGTTGCGATTTTTCGCCGGGCTGCCGATGAGCGAAATAGCCGAGTTGCTCGAGATTTCCGATCGCACCGCCTGGCGTGAGTGGCAGAAGGCACGCGCTTTCCTGCACGCGCGGATGGGCCAGGGCTGAAAGGCCGGTATTTCAAGCTGCGCGGGCTGGCTCCCGGGTCAAGCAAAGCGCCGGCGCCAGCTGTCGATCAGAAATCGGGCGATGGAATCCTGCCTGGGCAGGCAGTAGGTACAGTCTGCATCGGCTTCACCAAAGTGGTCCAGCTCATCCAGTCCGAACCAGCGTGCGTCCTCCAGTTCCGCGTCATTGCGCACGATCTTGCTGCTGCGCGCAGTGGCCTGGAAGCCGAGCATCAGGGAACCGGGGAAAGGCCAGGGCTGGGAGGCCAGGTAGCGGACTGACCCCAGCTCGATGCCGGCCTCCTCGAAGACCTCGCGGCGCACAGTCTGCTCCAGGCTCTCACCCGGCTCGACGAAGCCGGCGAGGGTGGAGTACATGCCTGGCGGGAAATGTGCCGACCGACCCAACAGACATCGCGGTGGTCCGCCATCCTCGCAAGGGTGCTCGACGAGAACGATGATGGCAGGATCAGTGCGCGGAAAGGCGACTTGTCTGCAGTCCGGTTTCTGGCAGCGCCGTCGGTGTCCACCCTGCTCACTGGTGGTTGGTGAGCCGCAGCGGCCGCAGAACTGATGGTTGCGGTGCCAATTCAACATTGCCCGCGCGTAGGCCAGCAGGTTGGCATCCTGGCCGCTGAGTAGCGGTCCGAAGCGACGCAGGTCGACAAAATCGGCCTCGGTTTCAAGAGTCACTCCGGGCTCATCCCGGTCAGACAGGTCGACGGCAAACAAGGCCGTGCTTTCTTCCATGCCCAGAAATACGAGCTCGTCGACATTGCCCAGGACTTCGGGGTGCAGTCGAACCGCTTGCGGTCGGTCCGGTTCTGTGGTGATCAGCAGGTGGCGACTGCGCCAGACTGCAATGACCCGTGTTTCGGATTGCTTCAGCGCTTTCTCGACCCAGCCCGGGGTCTCGCGAAGTGCGGCTGCCCGGTCGATTCGGGCGTCTGCGTACTTCAGGACAGGACTGTTGTCTGAATGCTGTTTCATCGACTGGCTGCTCAAGTGCCTGAGTATAAGGTATGCCCCCAGAGTAAGGCCCAGGGACAGGAATGGCAAAATTTGACCCCAGGCCAATCGGGGCTTCAAGCCGGCATGCCTGACAGTTGATGATGACCACGGGGGTGTGCGGTGAGGCTGGCTGTTTTGGCTATACTCATGCCATGCAAGATCATGCTCAGTATTCCATGGCCTGCGACCGGGTTGATCGCACTCGAGACCTGCTTGCCCGCCTGGTCGCTTTTCCGACGGTTTCTCGCGACTCCAACCTCGAACTGATCGACTGGGTGCAGGCTCTTCTGGAGCCGCTGGGTGCACGCTGTCGGAGAACCTGGAATGCCGAGCAGACCAAGGCCAATCTGTTTGCCGCCATCGGGCCTGATGCGCCGGGCGGGGTGGTCTTGTCCGGCCACACTGACGTGGTGCCGGTGGATGGACAGGACTGGGCCACTGACCCGTTCGTGCTGACCGAGCACGACGGTCGGCTATTTGGTCGTGGCAGCGCTGACATGAAGGGTTTTTCTGCGGCCATACTGGCAGCCCTGGACGAGACCTCGATCAGTCAGTTGCAGCGCCCGCTGTACCTGGCCTTGTCCT
>REEQ01000098.1 GCA_007695005.1 Wenzhouxiangellaceae bacterium
GGCAGCTGATCTGTCACCGACGCCACGGGCTCTGGATCAGAGCGAGAACTCCGCGATGGCTGGTGCATGGTCTGAGGGGCGTTCGTTCTTGCGCGGTTCCTTGTCGACGTAGCTGGTGGTGCAGGCCGGCTTGAGCGCATCAGAGCACAGCACCAGGTCGATGCGCAGTCCCAGGCCGCGACGAAACATGGCGGCGCGATAGTCCCACCACGAAAAGACCGACTCCGGCTGCTCGAACAAGCGGAAGCTGTCGTGCAGGCCCAGATCGAGCAGGCGCTTGAGGGCATTGCGCTCGGGCGTGGAGCACAGGATCTTTTCGTGCCAGGCCGCAGGGTCGTAAACGTCGCGATCGTCGGGCGCGATGTTGAAGTCGCCCATGACGACGGTGCGCGGGTGCCGGTCAAGCTCAGCGGCAACCCAGTTGGTCACCGCATCCAGCCAGGCAAGCTTGTAGTCGAACTTGTCCGAGCCGACCTCCTGGCCATTGACCACATACAGGTTGATTACGCGAATGCCGCCGCAGGTGGCGGCTATGACCCGTTTCTGCTCGTCTTCAAAGCCGGGAATGGCGGTGACCGTATCCTCAAGTCCGGCGCTGCTTAACAGGGCAACGCCGTTGTAGGTCGGCTGGCCACTGAAGGCGACCTGGTAACCCAGCTCGGCGAAAGCAGCGGCCGGGAACTTGTCGTCGGTGAGCTTGGTTTCCTGCAGACCAAGTACGTCCGGGCGTTGGTGTTGCAGCCAGTCCAGCACTTGCGGCAGGCGAACCTTGAGGGAGTTGACGTTCCAGCTGGCGATTTTCATGGAGTTAATGGATTGTCCTTGGGTCTGTTGCGGGTGAAGCGGGTCCGGCGCATATTACTGACTGCCTGTCAGCAGCGAAAGCCGGAACCGCCAGCGATCGCAGCGCTGTTGACGATGCGGTATCCTTCCGGCCAGCCTTTTCTGGTCTGGAGCATCATTCATGCGCGTATTGATGATAGTCGTCTTGAGTCTGGTTCTGGTGGCCTGCCAGCGCGATCAGGCCGACCAGCGCACCAATGACAGTCTGGTCGAGGTGGCCGAGCCGCTGATCGGCCGTCACCTGGGTGACCTCGACGGCATGATAGAGCGGCGCCAGATTCGCGCCCTGGTGCCCTACAGCCGCACTTTCTTTTTCCTTGACGAGCAAGGCAGTCAGCGCGGTCTGTCACATACTTTCATGGAGGCCTTCGAAAACCACATCAACGCCGAGCTCGGGCGCGGCCATCTGCGCGTGCAGGTGGTTTACGTGCCGGTGACCCGTGACCGTCTGATACCCTGGCTGCTCGAGGGCCGAGGCGATGTGATCGCCGCCAACCTGACCGTGACCGAGGCCCGGCTGGCAGAGGTTGATTTTACCGAGCCTCTGGTTCGCAACGTGCGTGAACTGCTGGTTTCCGGCCCCAGCGCGCTGCCCCTGAACTCGATCGAGGACCTCTCGGGGCGCAGTGTCTACGTTCGACCGGGCTCAAGCTTTTTCGAGAGTCTGACGGCTCTGAATCGGCAATTCCAGCGCGACGGTCTGGCGCCGGTGGTGCTGGAGCCCGCTGCCGCCCATTTTGAGGTAGGAGACGTGCTGGAACTGGTCAGCGCAGGCGTTGTTCCTTATGCCGTGGCCGATGACTACCTGGCCGAGTTCTGGGCTCGCGTACTGCCTGGCCTGACCGTGCATGAGGATATTGTCCTGCGCGAGGGTGCCGACATCGCCTTTGCTGTTCGTCCTGACAGCCCGGAACTGAAGCAGGCGCTGAACGGTTTTCTTGGCAATCATCGTGCCGGCACGCTGTTCGGCAACGTCGCTTTCGAGCGCTTTCTGCGCGATACCCGCTGGGTGATGCGCGAGGGTGAGCAGGAGCGCGTGGCCCGGTTCCGGCGCAAGGCGGACCTGTTCAACCATTTTGGCAGTCAGTATGAACTCGACTGGCTGTTGTTGATCGCGCAGGGCTACCAGGAATCAAGACTGGACCAGTCTGCCCGTTCGCCGGCCGGTGCTGTTGGCGTCATGCAGCTGCTGCCGTCTACTGCCGCCGAGCTGGGCGTCGGCGACATCAATGAGCTGCCCAACAACATCCATGCTGGTGCCCGCTATCTGCGCTGGATGATCGATCGCTACTACGCGTCCGAGCCGATGGATGAAGACAACCGCCTGTTGTTTGCGCTGGCTTCCTACAACGCCGGGCCACGCCGGGTACGCGAAATGCGCCAGCAGGCCGAGATCGAGGGCCTGGATCCCAACATCTGGTTCGACAATGTCGAGCACATTGCGGCCCGCGTCATAGGCCGCGAAACCGTTGAGTATGTGAGCAATATCTTCAAGTATCACATTGCCTTTCGGCTGATTGCCGAAGGGCAGGGGTTCGATGTCTCTCCGGTCAAGGCGGGCTTGTGAAATAGCGCAAAGCGTGACGGGTTTGGCTTGACCCGGCCCGGATTCAGGCGGATGATGGGGTATTGAAGATTTTCCGGATTTCTTTGAATGGGTCCGATTCAGAGCATTGCAGCCTGCAAGTTGGCGCTTGCTGCAGTCTGGTTGCTGGCACTAGCTCAGTCAGCTGCGGCGGTCAATGATACGAGTTTCACCTATCAAGGTGAGCTGAGGCTTGCCGGTACCCCGATTGCGGGCGACTATGATTTTCGTTTCCGCCTTTACGTGCAGCCGGTTGGGGGTAGCCAGCAAGGTCCGCAGCTGACCCTTAGCGATGTGCCCGTGGTGGCAGGCGTCTTCAGCGTGGTGCTGGATTTCGGCTCCAGCGCTTTTGGCAGCCAGCCGCGCTGGCTGGAAATCGATGTGCGCCCCTCCGGCAGCGGCAGCTTCGAAACCCTGCTTCCGCGTACGGCGCTGACCTCGGTGCCGTACGCGCGCGCTGCGGGCCTGGCTCTGCCGGGTTCGGTCAATGCTGCCAGTATTCAATCCGGCGCTGTCGGCAGTGCGCAGATCGACCCAAGCCAGGTCCAGCGTCGCGTGCTCGGCAGTTGCAGCGGCAGCGACGCGATACGTCAGATCAACGTTGATGGCACGGTTGTTTGCATCGGTGGTGGCAGCGGCTCAGGCTGGTCGCTGACCGGCAATGCCGGCACCAACCCGGCGAGCAACTTCCTCGGCACAACCGATACCGCGCCCTTGGCGCTGCGGGCCAACAACCAGCGCATCGCCCTGTTCGAGAGTGTTTCCACTCCCCAGGGGCCGTCGGCCAACATCATTCAGGGAAGTCCCGAGAACTTCATTCGCGCCGGCGTGCGCGGTGCCACCATTGGTGGTGGTGGCGCCGAGGATAATCCATTGCTGGATTTCCGAGCGGCGAACCGGGTGCTCAGCGATTGGGGTACGGTGGCTGGCGGCTTCGGCAACACGGCCGGCAGTGACTCATCACCGGGCGCATCTCTGTTCCCGACGGTAGGTGGCGGCTGGAACAACGTCGCCGGCCGCGAGTACGCGACCGTTGCCGGTGGTTTTGACAATATTGCCCGCGGCAGCTTCAGTGCGATCATAGGCGGAGAAAACAATCGGGTTGAAGATGCCCATGGCGTGGTCGCTGGCGGTCTGGACAACCAGGTGCTGGCGCCGACGGGAACGGTCAGTGGAGGCAACTCCAATTTCGCCACCGAGTTGGGGGCAACGGTTGGCGGCGGCATTTTCAATACCGCCAGCCAGCGCAGCAGCACGGTGGCTGGCGGCGAGGCCAACTGCGCCGGCGGCAGTTTCTCTTTTGCGGGCGGGCGGCGCGCGAAAATTCGCCCGGGCGCAGGTTCTGGTCTGCCGGGCTTTGCCTGCGGCGGTGTTTCCCAGGCACCCACGGCACCCGGTGATCAGGGCACCTTCATGTGGGCTGACTCGCAGAACAGCAATTTCGTTTCTACCGGCCAGAACCAGTTTCTGGTGCGCGCCTCCGGCGGGGTCTTTTTCGGTACTGACAATTCGATCAACCTGTCGCCGACGCGATTCATCAGTACTTCTACGGGTGCTCACCTGACCGTGGGTGGAACCTGGACCAACAGCTCGAGCCGCTATCTGAAAGCTGGCTTTGAGTCGGTAGACGTCAGTCAGGTCTTGCGAGGCGTGCTGGGCCTGCCCATCAGCCGCTGGATCTACCGGGACTCGCCTGGCGAAGGCTTCCATCTGGGGCCGATGGCCGAGGATTTCTTCGAGGTGTTCGGCCTGGGCAGCGATGCCTCGGCAATCAGTACGGTCGATGCCAGTGGCGTGGCGCTGGCTGCCATTCAAGGCTTGAATGCTCGTCTCCAGAGCGAGAATCGCAAGCTCAGGGAGCGCAACGAGGAGCAGGATCAGGCGATCGATGTTCTGCGTCAGGAGCTGGCCGATCTGCGTGCCAGGCTGGACCGAATGGAGACACCGTGAGGCGCCTGGCTCTGGCTTTGCTGCAGATCGGCGTTGTCGCCGCGGCTGTTGCCGAGGAGACGGGTAGCGATCGTCAGACAGCCATGATATCGGTCAGTGCCGGTGTCAGCCCGTTGCCGGTGGGCCCCAACTACGCGATTACCTTGTCGCGGGTGGCCGCCGGCGGTGGCGTTGCCACCGGCGGGGGCTACAGCCTGCACGGTACGGTCGGCCAGCATGAGGTAGACGAGGAAGACGCCATGGCTGGCGACTTCCTGCTGCGCGGCGGCTTCTGGTCAGCCCTGAGCGCCTCGCCGGATGCTGTTCTCGATCGCCTCTTCAACGACCGCTTTCAGCCCAACTGAAGTGAACTTCGGACGGCCGGCGTTCGTCACGCCTTGACGTAACGCCCAGGCGCCGGCTCGATCACTTCCAGCTGACCGTCGCCTGGCTGGCGAGCCTTGACTCTTCGACCTGAGCGCGACTTTAGCCAGTTGTCCCAATGTGGCCACCAGGACCCTTCGTGATAGTCGGCCGCTGCAATCCAGTCCTCGACATCCGCAGGCAGTGCATCGTTGGTCCAATGGCCGTACTTCCTGGCTGCCGGTGGATTGATGACCCCGGCAATATGGCCGGAACCGGCCATCATGAAGGTGGTGTCGCCGCTGTAGAGCTGGGTGGCCTTGTAGACCGAGCGATACGGTGCGATGTGATCTTCACGGCTGGACTGGATATAGGTCGGGATATCGATCGTGCGCAGGTCGATCGGGACGCCGTCCATCTCGATGCCGCCGGGCTCGACCAGCTTGTTTTCCAGATACATGTTGCGCAGGTAGAAGGTGTGCATGGTCTCGGGCAGGCGGGTGAAGTCCGAGTTCCAGTACAACAGGTCGAAGTTGGCCGGCTTTTTCCCCAGCAGGTAGTTGTTGACCACGAATGTCCAGATCAGATCGTTGGCACGCAGCATGTTGAAAGTCATCGACATGGCTTCGCCGTCCAGGTAGCCGCGCGCCTGCATGCGCTTCTCCAGGCTCTTGAGCTGCTTGTCGTCGATGAATACCTTCAGCTCGCCGGCCTCCGAAAAATCCACCTGGGCGGTGAAGTAGGTGGCTGACTTGATCCGATCATCATTCTTGACTTTCATCCAGGCCAGGGCGGCGGCCAGCAGGGTGCCGCCGATGCAGTAGCCGATGGTGTTGACCTCGCGCTGACCGGTGGCCTGCTCGATGGCATCCAGGGCGGCCAGAATGCCCTGGTGCATGTAGTCTTCGAAGCGCTTGTAGCGCATCTTTTCATCCGGGTTGACCCAGGAAATCACGAACACCGTATAGCCCCGATCCACGGCCCAGCGGATGAAAGAGTTCTTCGGCTGCAGGTCGAGGATGTAGAACTTGTTGATCCATGGCGGGATGATCAGCAGCGGCCGGGTGTAGACCGTCTTGGTTCGCGGTGCATACTGGATCAGCTGCATCATTTCGTTTTCAAACACCACCGAGCCCTCGGTGGTGGCAACGTTCTTGCCGACCTCGAACGCATCCGGGTCGGTCATGGAAATCAGCAGCTGGCCGTCGCCGCGGTCCAGGTCTTCGAGCAGCTGACGGAAACCGCGCAGCAGGTTCAGGCCTTTCTCACGCCTGGTGGTCTCAAGAATTTCGGGGTTGGTCAGGATGAAGTTCGACGGCGACAGGGCATCGGCGAACTGACGCGTGTAGAAGGCAATCCGCATCCTGTCCTCGGCCGGCAGGTCCTGCATCCGGGCAATGCTGTCGAGCATCCAGCCGGAAGTCAGCAGGTAGGCCTGGCGCATCAGGTCGAAAATCAGCTTCTCATCCCAGGCTTCGCTGCGGAAGCGCCGATCACCTTTCGCCGCGCTCGCTGCCGGGCGGGTAGAGCGTTGCAGGATGCGCAGACCCAGATAGCGCATCAGGCCAAGATAGCGGCGGGTCAGGTCCCATTGCGCGGCGAGCAGGCGCCGTGGATGGGTCAAGGTGCTCCAGGCTGCCTGAAACGCGGGCCGGCGCAGATTGAGCGGGTCAAAGTCTGGCAGCTCCCAGCGCTTGGCCAGACCCAGCAACAGGCTGGTTGACAGTTGGGAAATCCGGATCAGTTCCTTGCTGGTCGAGTCGTTCAGTTCGGCCAGTTCTCTGTTCTCGCTCATCGCAAATCTCTACAGTCGCAGTGCCCCGTCAATGGCGAAATCGCGGCCGCTGACGTAGTCATTTTCAAGTATGAAGCGAATGGTAGCAGCAATCTCGTCCGGCTCGCCCAGGCGCCCGGCGGGAATCTGCGAGGTGATCCGCTCAATGGCTTTTTCCGGCATGCCGGCGACCAGCTCGGTGCGCGTGAATCCCGGCGAGACCGAAGCGGTGCGAATCCCGTATCGGGCCAGCTCCCTGGCCCAGGTCACGGTCATGGCCGCGACGCCTGCCTTGGCCGCGGAGTAGTTGCTCTGGCCGAAATTGCCTGCCTTGGAAATGCTGGAAATGTTGATGATCACGCCGCCGCTGCCCTGCCGGATCAAGTGGCCGGCCGCGGCCCGGCCGCACAGGAATACCCCGGTCAGGTTGACATCCATGACCTGCTGCCACTTGTCCATCGACAGCCGATCAACAATTTCACCGTCCTTGACCTTGACCAGCAGACCGTCGCGGGTAATGCCTGCGTTGTTGACGGCGGCATCAATGCCGCCCAGTGACTCGGCGAGTGCGTCGAAAGCCTGATCAACCTGGCCTTCGTCAGCCACATTGGCGACATGGGCATGGTGGTCGCTGCCGGGCAGGCTGGACTTGGCGGCGGTCAGTGCGGCTTCATTGATATCAATCAGGCCGATTCTTGCGCCGGCGGACGCCAAGTGTCTGGCCATGGCCAGCCCCAGGCCCCGGGCCGCTCCGGTGATGATGATTCTGCTGCTGTCGATCTGCATGCGGACAGTCCCTTGTTGTCGTTGTTGTGAAGGACGCAAGCCGATCCCTGCCAGCCCAACCATGGCGGCGGCAGGGAGGCCTTAAAGCGCTGTTACTGGCTGTCGTCCGTGTTGTTGCTGGCTTGTTCGCTGGAATCCCGCAAGGGAGGGCTTAGCGCGTCGGACCAGAGGGCGAACATTCGGTTTTGAAATTGGCGAAAGGGTTCGAAGGCCAGGCTGCCCACCTCCCCGAGGCCACTTTTCTTCAAGGCTTTTGACCAGGCCTGCTCGACGCTGTCCTGCTGTGATTCAAGGTGAGTCATCACTTTCTCCAGGTAGCCGCGAGTCAGGTCGCGCATCGGATTGGAATTGACCCGGATCATCGCTTCGAGGAATTCATTGCTGAGGACGGGGCGCCCCAGCAACTCCTGGTCAGCGACGATCTGCAGCAGCACCGAGCGGGTGACGTCCTTGTCGGTCTTGGCCTCTACAACCTTGATGGGGTGGCCTGCGCCGATCAGTTCGCGAACGTCCTGCAAGGTAATGCTCTGGCTGGATTCGGTGTCGTAGAGACGACGATTGGCATATTTTTTTATGATTCGCTCGGCTTTGGCCATGGCTATCTCTTGTGGGCAATGCATAGAAGCGCTGGCAGCCCTGAGGGCTGCCAGCCGATAGCTCAGAGTTTAGCTGCTCTTGGCAGTGCTCTTGGCCTTGGTCTTGGTGGTGCCGGTGTCGGCGAAGGGGAAAAAGCTGGAGAAATCCAGTCCCTTGGCGAATTCCTGGGACAGCTCGGTGAGCTGCTCGCGGGAATCGTTGCCGATGGCGGTCAGGGCCTCGACATGGCCGCTGAGGAAATCCACGTAGTCCTTGAACGCAGCCGACTGGCGCGAAACGAAGTCGCTGGGGTTGCTGAAGTCACCCATCTCGCTGAAGCGCTGCTTGTTCAGCTCCATCAGCTTCTCGACGGCTTCGAGGTTGGTCTTGGCGGATTTGTCAATGGCTTCGGCCAGGATATCCTGGGCTTTTTTCATTTCGGCGAATGCGGTCTGGTTGCTCATGTCTCGATCTCGCTTGCTAGGGTTGGGGTGACGCACTTTTGGTGCGTTGCACAAAATTCTAGCACAGCGTTTTGTGCGCTGCAACATGGGCTGCGCGGCAAGAGGCAAGTGGTGCGGTGAGAAGGAAGAGCAAAATCCTCCTCTCACCTCTACCGTTGTCCCTCTCCCCGCTCAGTACATATGTTGCCCGCCGTTGATCGACAGCGTGGAGCCTGTAATAAAGCCCGCGTTTCGATCCACCAGGAACGACACCCCGCGGGCGATTTCCTCCGGTTGGCCGAGACGGCCAACCGGGATCTTGGCGACGATCTTCTCCATCACGTGGTCAGGGACGGCGGCCACCATGCTGGTCTCGATATAGCCCGGGGCGATGGCATTGACGGTAATGCCAACGCCTGCACCTTCCTGGGCCAGGGCCTTGGTGAAGCCGTGGATGCCGGACTTGGCCGCCGCGTAATTCACCTGGCCGTACTGGCCGGCCTGGCCGTTGATCGAGCCGATGTTGACGATCCGCCCGTACTGACGTTCGCGCATGCCCTCGATGACGGCGCGACACATGTTGAAGCATGAGCTCAAGTTGGTTTGAATGACCGCCTGCCAGCGTTCCGGCGTCATCTTGTGCATGGTGCCGTCGCGAGTGATCCCGGCATTGTTGACCAGGATACTGACTGGGCCCAGTTCTTCTTCGACGCGCTTTACTCCGGCCTGACAGGCTTCGAAATCGGATACATCCCACTGGTACACCCTGGCACCGGTTGCGTCCGCAAACTGCTGGGCTGACTCGGTGTCGCTACCGTAGGTAGCGGCGACCGTATAACCGGCCCGAATCAGTTCTTCCGAAATGGCCGCGCCGATGCCGCGCGTACCGCCTGTCACGATCGCTATGTCGCTCATGTCTACTCCCGAAGCAAGATTTGTTTATGCCGAACAGCGCCGCCATTTTGCCTTGCCTGAATTGAAAAGTAATGACGCAGTGCGTCATAACCGGGCAGCGCCGGGTCTGAATTTGCCCAGTAGACGGCCGCTGTTTTTTAGCTGGGTCAGCAGCAGCGCCCAGTTCTCGTCGCGCTTCTGCAGGCGCAGACAACGCAGCAGTCGCACCCGGTTGGCCTCGGGCAAAGTCACCATCATGGCTGCCCACAGCGCATCGTCGACGTTGTAGCGGCGCTCCTTGTGCAGGCAAACGGGCACGACCTGGCCCGGCTCCACGCCCAGATCGATGGCAGCTGCTTCCACCGCGTCGGCGATTTGCTCGGCCTTGGCGCCGGCAGGGGGTCGGAGCTGGTAAGGCGGTCGCCACTCGCGCCGGGGCGAGAGCAGGTCGATATGGCTCAAGGCAACCAGCAGCGGCGGCATCCGCCGGTCGCCGGCCGCCAGTGTTTGCCGAAGCTGATCCAGGGCGGTACGTTCTGAGGCCCGGTCGGCGCGATGAGCGGCGCTGACCCAGAACACCAGGTCGGCCTCGAGCAGCGCCTTTTTCGTGGCCTGGGCACTGGCGGTCTGACCGTCGAAACCGGGGCTGTCGATGATCAGGGCATCCAGTCCTTCGTCATCGACAAGTCGGTAGCTGTCCAGGCCTTCGGTGGTATCGGGCAAGACATCGGCCCGGGCCAGGGCCTGGCCAAACAGGGCGTTGATCAGGCTGGACTTGCCGGCATTGGTTCGGCCAAGCACCAGCAGGCGCAGCGACTGCTCTTCGTCCAGGTGCGGTTCGACAGCTTCGCCATCGGCGGAGGGCAAGGCCGGGTTTGCTTGTTCAAGCGTCGCGAAGCCGCCGTACAGCTCGATGGCCTGGTAGCCAAGCTTGCGCATATATTCGCGCAGCATCCAGGCCTGCACTTCGCGCGCCCCCTGATTGAAAGCCTGCTGCCCGGCCAGGCGGCGCAGCTCGGCAACCAGTGCCGACTGCGGATTGACCAGCAGCCGCCCGGCCCGGTACCAGGCTTCGTTGCGCTTGTACCAGTCATGCCAGCCGCGCGCGCGGACCAGGGTGCCCAGCCGGACCTGGTGGCTGAAGGGAATCTGCTCGCTGATCTCGTGGCGCAGCTCGGCGGCGGTGCGCTCGATGACCGCCAGCGTATGCGGCAGAGTGACCTCGAGCAGCGGCGTCTTGCTGTCCGGGTGAAAGTGCCTGGCCACGGTCTGCAGCACCTCCCTGGCCAGGCTGAGCAGACCTTCACTCTCGCCCAGGGAGTAGTCCTCCGGGTTCAGATCGTCAGCCATTTGCTCGATGACGGCAAAGCAGTCCTCGGCATCGCGGGACCAGTGCTGAGCCGGGCCAGTGCCTGGCGGCACAGGCCGTCGCGGCTGACGCCAGCGCGCCACCTGGATCAGTCCCAGCCCCAGCAGCGCCGCCGTGCCGGCGGCCAGGATCCAGAACAGGAAATGCCCGGACTGCCAAAGCCAGACCAGCCCAAACAGCGGCAGCGCCAGCAGCGGCAGCACGGTCAATGCGGTACCGATCAGACGCATGCGACCAAGGCGGTCCAGGAACAGTTTCATGGCTGGTCTTTCCCGATATGCTTGACCAGCCCGCGCCCCTCGGCCAAGGCTTGCGACCAGGCCGCCCGCAGCTCCGCGGCATCGACGGCCTGGCCGCGGGCACGCTTGAGCAGGTATAGCTCGGCCGTCTTGCCCAGGGCAAAAGTCACTGCCGCGCTGCTGCCGGCTGCCCATAGCGCGCCGGCTGTCTGACC
Organism: Wenzhouxiangellaceae bacterium; assembly: GCA_007695005.1. Lineage (GTDB taxonomy): Bacteria > Pseudomonadota > Gammaproteobacteria > Xanthomonadales > Wenzhouxiangellaceae > Wenzhouxiangella. Next base: position 11,017 of record REEQ01000098.1, read on the forward strand.
CCAGCCGGGAATCAGCTTGGCCAGGCTGCGGCCGGCGGCGCGCAGTCCGTAGCCGATGGCGAAGCCGCCGCCGAGCAGGCCGAAAAATTCCGCCACCGTGCGCCGCTGCCAGGGCTGGCCATAGATGGCGGCCAGCACCTGCATCAGACGCGCTTGCAGCGCCGGCACGGCGGCCAGGTCTACAACCGGCAGTGCGCCCACGGCAGCGGTGGCGAGGCTGTAGCCGACGATCTGCGGATGGCTGGCGCGGGTAAAGGCCGACTTGATTTCAGGATTGGCGGCCAGGCGCTGTTCCAGACCCAGGCCGGCGGCGTTTTCCAGCGCCGTCCAGAACGACTCCAGCCCATAGTCGACGGGCTCAAATCCATCCTGCGCCTGGGTGAAATCAATCGGCACCCAATACACGGGCGCGCTGCCGGGCAGATCGGCAAATGCCTGGCGCTGGGCCTGGATGGCCCGGGCCAGCTCCGGCGGCACCCGCTCGGTCCAGTCCGGCTGGTCGAAGGGGTAGGGCAGGGTATGTGGGTCGGAAGGTTCTCGATAGCGCTCATGCAGGCAGGTCTGGGCGAATACAATCGGCCAGTCGGGATGACGACGACGCACGGCAGTGAGCGCTTTCAATAGCGGCTCGGGCCGGGTGTCAGCGACGCGGGCGACGACGATCAGCTGATGGGCCTGGCGTTCGCACTCGGCCAGGTCGTCGGCCGGGTCGTAGTCAACCTCCCCCAGGCCCCGGGTATCGAGAAAGCGTACGACCGGCACCGATTCGGGAAAATCATGGATTCGCGCATGCCGGGTACAGGGCCGAAAGCCGCTACCAATCTCGGCACGCGTCGACCCGGTCAAGGCCTGCACGATGGCGGTCTTGCCGGCCTGCGTCGGCCCCAGCAGCCATAGCAGCGGCGGATCCAGACGCTGGGATGCGGCCGCCAGCGCACGTTCCAGCGCGGCGGTATCGGCAGTGGGCCGAAGCACACGCTGTCGCAATCTGCGCCAGCGCGGCTGTGGATCGGGCGGTATCGAACTGCTGTTCACGCTCATGTCTGGTCGGAGTCGAGCTCCAAGCATCGCCCAGCCCAGCGCTGCCCGCAAGTTCTGAGGAGTTGGGCGATGCCTCCTGGCTTGGATCAGACGTTCTGCATCACTCTGCACCCGGTCAGTCCATGATCTGGCAGATACCACCCGCTGCGAGAGTGAGCAGAGGGCGGAAGACCGCGTCAGTCTGTATCCTCTCTCATCTTCCCTCTTCCCCTCTTGGTAACCGAGGATCGTGCTAAAGTAAGAAGTCATGAATATAATGGCGTTCAAGCTCTCCCTTGTCTTTGCCGCCCTCATGCTGGCCATCCCACCCATGGTGGCGGCTGGCGAGCGCGTGACCACCATGGGAGCCTTTGATGCCTGGCAAGCCGTCGAACAGGGCGAGGCGCTATTGGTCGATATTCGCCAGCCGGAGGAATGGGCCCAGACCGGCATGGCCCGGAATGCAATCGGCATCAGCATGCTCCATCCCGAGGGCCAGCAGGGCTTTCTGCGCGACCTGGTCACAGCCACCGGCGGTCGTCTTGACGCACCTGTCGTGTTGATCTGCCGCACCGGCAACCGCACCAGCCAGGTGCGCCAGGCCCTGGAATCCATGGGTTTTACCAACGTCTCCCATATCCCCGAAGGCATGATCGGAAGCCGCGCCGGGCCCGGCTGGATCGCCAGCGACCTCCCCGTCGACCCCTGCCGAACCTGCTAGTAATCCAGCTTGTTGGTACCGTCTTCCCATCTCCCCAAGCCCCTGAAGCACTGATGTACGATAACGGCTCCACAGGGCGCCCTACCATCGATGTCCGTTTCCGATCAGATTCATCAGTTGCAGCAGATGAGCAAGCGCTTTGTCGAAGCGCTGATTTCCACCCCGATTCCGCAGCTGCTGGGGCGGCGAGCCCATCCTGAACGTGCCGCAGGCGCCTCCCCGGGGGCGCTCTACATTGATCCGGATGCTGCACCAACGAAAGTCCGTGCCTGGTTTATCGATGGACCCGAGCTGAGCCTGGTCGAAGACCCCGGCATCGATGCAATCAAGCGCGCCCGTGAGTCGGGTAGCAGACTGTGGGTGGATGTAGCCGGTTTCGCTGACGATGAACGCTTGCGGTCCATTGCTGAATGCTTCGGACTTCACCCCATGAGCCTGGCTGACCTGGTCAACGTCGAGCGTCAGACCAAGGTCGATAATCTCGACGACCAGGACCTGATCCTGATCCAGGTGCTCCATCTGGCCAGGGAACACGGCCAGCCGGGGCTAGGCCAGCTCGGTCTGGTCATGATGGATCAGGTGGTGCTGAGCTTCCGGGAACGCAACGATGCGCTTTTTGCCCCGATCGAGGCGCGCCTGGAGCGACCCAGCAGTCGGCTGCGCAGCGAGCCGCTGGACTACCTGGCCTGTGCGCTGCTTGATGTGGCCGTGGATGCGAGTTTTCCCGTGGTAGAGGCCCTGGCCGACGCGATTGACGAGATCGAACTCAAGGTCATGAGTGGGCATGGCTTTGATGTGATGTCTGAAATCCACCGCCAGCGCCGTGCCCTGATTACCCTTGGCCGGGTATTCTGGCGGCAGCGCGATCTGCTTGCCCGGCTGCTGCGCGACGAGCAGGTCTTTCGGCGCCAGACCCATATCTACCTGCGCGATATCTACGACCGCACCGTACAACTGCTGGACATGATCGAGACGACGCGCGAACTGGCCGCCAGCCTGGTCGAGATTCACCTGTCGATCAGCGCCAACCGTTCCAACCAGATCATGAAGACGCTGACCATCATGGCCAGCATCTTCATCCCGCTGACCTTCATTGCCGGCGTCTACGGCATGAACTTCGAGTTGATGCCCGAACTCTCCTGGCCCTGGGGCTACCCGGCCGTATTGGCCCTCATGCTCCTGGTCAGTATCGGCCTGCTGGCCTGGTTCCGCCTTCGCGGCTGGCTGGGCCGGTCCTGAAACAAGCTTTCTGCAAACTCGCATCTTCGCTTGATACAACCCCATTCACGCTGCCTGACGCGCCCGCCCAGCGCGTTGTCGGCCGGCCTTCAGTTCCTTGACCAGCTCCGCCCGAAAACGGTGATACTCGACTTCGGTGGAATGGCGGGTGCTTTTCTGGAAGTGGAAATGCGGGTGGGCCAGCTCGTCGGCGATGGCTTTTTCCAGATCATCCGGGCGCTGATATTGGCCGATGATTTCGGCGGCGGCGACGCGGGCCTGGTGGTCCGACAGGGGCCAGATGCAGCCCAGGGGTTGAAACAGCCCGATGAAGTACAGGTTCGGATGCTCGGGGTGCAGCATTTTCCGATAGAGCGGTACCTGCAGGGATTCACTGTAGTCGATCAGTTCGGGGTCGAAGAACGGGAAGGTGATCCGAAATCCGGTGGCGGCAATGATGACGTCGATGGCATCGCGCTGGCCGTCGACGAAGACCACGCCATCGCCGTCAAAGCGCTCGATCCCCGGCCGCGGCAGAATGCGACCGTGGCGGATCAGCGGCAGCAGGTCCTGGTTCAGGGTGGGATGGGCCTCGAACGGGCCCCATTCCGGGTCGGGCAGGCCATAGGCGCTGTGCTTGCCCTGAACGGTCAGGAGCAGGCGCTTCATCAGCCACTGACGAAGTCGTGCCGGCATCCATAGCGATTTTTCAGCCAGTTTGTCCACTGGCTTGCCGAACAGGAACTTGGGGACGAACCACTGCGCCCGGCGCATGCTCAAGAAAACGTGCGGGGTCACACGGCAAGCCTCCACGGCCACATCGCAGGCCGAATTGCCGGCACCAATCACCAGCACGCGCTTGTCGCGCCAGCTATCGTCCATGCGCCGGAAATCGCCGGAGTGGACCATCGGGCCGTCGAATGAGCCCGGGTACTCGGGCAGGCGAGGGTCCCAATGGTGGCCGTTGCACACCACCAGGTGGCTGAAGCGCTGTGAGTGCATTTTGCCCTGATCATCGCGCCAGTCCAGTTGCCAGGCACCGTCGTCAACCGGGCTGGCCGACCGCACCTCGTGGCGAAAGCGGATGACCCGTTTCAGATCGAAATGCTCGGCGTAGGCGCGAAAGTAGGCCAGCAGCTGCCGGTGGCCGGGATAGTCCGGATAGTCATCAGGCATCGGAAAGTCCTCGTACTGCGACAAGGTCTTTGACGAAATGATGTGGGTGTTCTCGTACACGCTGGCATGCCCGGTATCGGCATCGAACAACCAGTTGCCGCCAATATCGCCCGCCTTCTCGAACACCACCGGCTCCACCCCCACCGCCAGCAATTGCCGAGCCGCCGCCAACCCCGACGGCCCCGCCCCAATCACCGCTACCTGTGCGCTCGTTACAGCTCTCATGGAGTTTTCTGTCAGAAGAAAACCTTGATCCTATCCGATTGCCGTCAAGCGGATCATCAGCCCCAAAAACAAGTAACCACGGAAAACACCGAAGTCACCGAATGATCAGGTAACCCCTTTCGGTGTCTTCGGTGCTTTCGGTGGTTAAAGGGTTTTTTCTTCGGCGCCCCCGCGAGCACCATAAAAATCAACGCTCGGTGTCGCTGTCGGGCAGGACGACGTTGAGTTCGAGCACGTCCTGGTCGCCGTCCTTGTCGAGGCGGACCTGAACGTCTTCGTTGTTGATCTGGACGTACTTGCGGATGACTTCCAGGATCTCGCGCTGCATCAGCGGCAGGTAGTCGGGCCCGCCGCGCTGGGCGCGTTCCTGGGCGACCAGTATCAGCAGCCGCTCCTTGGCTACCGCCGCGCTGGCCGGCTTGCGTTTCCTGAACAGGTCCATCAATCCCATATCAACCTCCGAACAGGCGCTTGATCAGCCCCTGTTTTTCGACCTCGACGAATCGCATCGGCCGTTCCTCGCCCAGCAGGCGGGCGACCGCGTCGGCATAGGCCTGGCCGGCCGGGGCCTTGTCGTCGAGGATGACCGGGACGCCGGCGTTGGATGATTGCAATACCAACTCGGATTCCGGGATGATGCCGAGGATGGGCAGGCCCAGGATTTCCTCGATATCAGCGATGCTGAGCATGTCGCCTTCGGCCACCCGTTTCGGCGAGTAGCGGGTCACAAGCAGGTGTTCGACAATGCCTTCGCCGCCTTGCTCGGCGCGCTTTGACTTGCTCGCCATGATGCCCAGCACGCGGTCGGAGTCTCGCACCGAGCTGACCTCCGGGTTGACCACGACGATGGCACGGTCGGCGAAGTACATCGCCAGGTGGGCGCCGCGTTCGATGCCGGCCGGTGAGTCGCAGACGACGAAATCGAAGTCGCTTTTGAGCTCGTCGAGCACCTTTTCCACGCCTTCGACGGTGAGTGCGTCCTTGTCACGGGTTTGAGATGCGGCCAGGATGAACAGGTTTTCGTGGCGCTTGTCCTTGATCAGGGCCTGCTTCAGCGTGCATTCGCCCTGGATAACGTTGACGAAGTCGTAGACCACCCGTCGCTCGCAGCCCATGATCAGGTCGAGATTGCGCAGACCGACATCGAAATCGACCACGGCCACGCGCTTGCCGCGCTGGGCCAGGCCGGTCGCAATGCTGGCGCTGGTAGTGGTTTTGCCTACGCCCCCCTTGCCGGAAGTCACAACGATGATTTCTGCCAAGTTCTTGTCTCTGCACTGGTTTGAGTGAATGAAGAAGGGACGCTGCCAACGTCGCGGACCCGGACATTTCGTTCATTCGCGCGATGATCGCGCAAGTTCATGAAATGCCGGGCTAGTTTAGCGCAGCGCAACCATGTTGAGCTGATCGTTTTCCAGTCTGGCCTGGATGGCCTGGCCGCGCAGGTTTTCCGGCAGTTCCTCCAGCACCTTGTAGTGGCCGGCCACGGAAATCAGCTCGGCGTGGAACTCCTGGATGAAGATGCGGGCCTCGCTCAGGCCGCTGGCGCCGGCCAGGGCGCGGCCGCGCAGGGCGCCATAAATGTGAATGCTGCCATCGGCAATAACCTCGGCGCCGGCACTGATGCTGCCATGAATGACCAGGTCGGCCTGGCGGGCATAGATCTGCTGGCCGGAGCGGACCTGGCCGTCAATCAGGCGGGTCGGGGCCCAATCGCTGGCTGATCTCTGGGCAGCCGGACGGGGCGGGCTGCGTCGTTCGCTGGCACTGCCTAGCAGCGGCAGATCGAGCTGCTCGGCGAGGGTGCTCTGGTCGCTGCCATCAATCAGGCCAAGCACGGCAATGCCTTCGTCTTGCAGTGCTGAAAGCAGGCGGCGAATGGCATCGAGGTCAATCTCATCGCCTGCCAGCGGGGCCAGGTCCAGGGCCAGCGGCGCCTGCTCGAGCAGGGCCGGGGCCTGGCGTTGCCGCTGTTTGAGAACGGCAATGACCTCATCTGGATCAGGAATGTGCACGCGCAGGGCGAGGGCACCGAATTGCACGAAACGTAGCTCGGCGACAGCAGGCATGTTGGTGTTGTTTGGGTCCTTGGCCGAAGGAAGGATACCGGGACGAGGGCGACAGATCAATCAGTCTGGCTGGCCGGTTTCAACCAAAGCCTCGCCTGTTCGATCACCGGATTGATCGCCGGCGGCTTTCCCTCACTCATTGGCAGGGTAACCAGCAGACCGCGATGGGAGGCCGGCAGGATGTCGGGCTCGGGTGATTCTGGCAGGGCCAGCGACTCGACCGGGACGACGCCGTCGCCGATTTGCTCGCCGCCATCTGCCCACCAACGCTCGATTTCCCGGGAAAAGTCCAGGTTCAGTGTTTCTTTCAGGGCGGCGATGCTGTCCAGCGCCTCGTCGCTGGGTTCGGTAAGCAGGCCGCCGATGATCCGGGTTGGAATCGCTGCCGGCCAGGGGCGCCGATTCAAGTCTTCAAGAAAGGCTGAATCGGGCCGCAGGTCGATCTTGGCCGCGCCGGTACCATCGCGCAGGCCGGCAAACAGGGAGAAGCGGCCCTCGGAGATATCGGCGAAGTGCTCTCTTAGTTCCAGCCAGGCGCGCAACCGGACCCAGTCCGAGCCCTGGTTGGGGGTTCCGACCATGATCACCCCGGCGACCATCGGGCCCTCGATGTCTTCTCCTGCTTCATGGCCGTGCAGGTGGCGGGTAACAAAGTCGCGGATGACCAGGCCGCCCATGCTGTGGCCGACCAGGACAACTGGATTGCCCTCGGGCAGCGTTGGCCAGTGTTCGGCGAGCAGATCGGCGCTCATGTCGATGGCCTGGTCATTGGGGTAGCGAAACTCCCAGCCGTTGATTCCGGCCGCGTCCAGCGCTTCGGCCAGTTCATCGAAAATTCCGCCGGGTTCGTCCAGACCGTGCAGCATGATCACGTCTGGCGGCTGGCTGTCGTCGAACTGCTCAGAGCGCGGGATGAAGCCGAGTAGCTCATCAGGCAGGGTCATGGCCTCGGGGAACCAGGTTTCGAGCTGTTCCTGGACCAGAATGCGAAGCTCTCGCTCCTGTTCCGGTGCCTGCTCGGTCCAAAGCGTCCAGGCCAGCCAGACCAGAGCCAGGACCAGCGCAACGCCAGCCAGCCACCAACGCTTGGCCAGGCCGCCCTGATGCCGGAGCAGTGTGCTGTTCACTGCGGCAGCGATTTTGGCCTGACAAAGCGGCGTAGTTCGCCCTGGCCGGGTCCCAGACTGCGCCACTGCTCGGCATCAAATGCAATTTCGGCCAGGGCCGCGGTCGGGAATTTCTTCCGCATCCGGACCAGGTCTTCAGCCGCTCCGCGACCGACCAGGGTGTCGGCAAGGTCTTCCAGCCCCGGGTTATGGCCGATCAGCAGCACGCAGTTGAAATCCTCGGGCAGGCGGCGCACGCGGGCCAGCAAGTCGGCTCCGTCAGCCATATACAGCGCTCGGTCATGCTCGCAGGCCGGCGCCGCCGGCCATTGCTCGGCAACCAGCTCCCAGGTCTGGCGAGTGCGCAGGGCGCTGGAGCACAGCACCCATTCCGGCGCCGGCTGCCGGGAGGCCAGGTAGCGGCCCATGCGCGGCGCATCCCTTAAGCCCCGCTCGCCCAGAGGGCGATCATGGTCGGCCAGGCGCGGTTGGTCCCAGCTGGACTTGGCGTGGCGCAGCAGCCAGACAGTCTTCATGGCTCGCGCCGGTAGCGGATCTGGCCATCAAGCAGGGTCAGCTCGACCTCCAGGTTTGGCAGTTCGTCTTCCGAAACGGTCAGCGGATTGTCGGACAGCACCACCAGGTCGGCCAGCTTGCCGGCGCTGATGCTGCCCAGCAGCTCCTCTTCGAACACGGCGCGGGCACAGTCAATCGTGTAGGAGCGTAGCGCTTCCTCTCGTGTCATGGCCTGCTCCGGGAAAAACTGCTCGTCGTTCGCCATCAGCCGGGTGATCGAAGCCGCCAGCGAGGCGATCGGCGAAAGTGGCTCCACCGGCGCATCAGTGCCGTTGCAAATCGTCGCACCGGCATCGAGCAGCGAGCGCCAGACGTAGGCCTTGCGTCTGGCTCGCTCCTCGCCCAGTCGCTGCGGCACCCAGGGTCCGTCGGAGGTGGCGTGGATCCCCTGCATGGAGGCAATGACCCCCAGTTTGGCAAAGCGCGGCACTTCGTCGGGGTGCAGGTTCTGGGCATGCTCGATGCGCCAGCGCAGATCGTCGTCGAGTTGCTGGGTCAGCACATTTTCATAAACATCGAGGGCTTCTCGATTGCCGCGGTCGCCAATGGCGTGGGTGTTGAGCTGGAAGCCGTGGGCTACGGCGATGCGCGCCGTTTCTGCCAGTTCATTGGGTGGGGTCTGCGGCAGACCCGAGGTGTCCGGCTTGTCGGCATAAGGTCGCAGCAGCCAGGCACCGTGGGTGCCCAGCGCGCCGTCTATCTGGCGTTTGATGGCGCGCACGGTCAAAAAGTGGTTGGCGTGGCCAACGAGACGGTAATCCTGCAGCCGCCGGTTCATGTCGGCATTGGTTTCGCCGCGCACGGCCACGTGCAGGCGAACGGGCAGCTCTCCGGCCTCGGCAATGGCGCGTAGCCGATCAATCTCGGCGAAGCTCGCGCCCTGATCGTGAAACGAGGTAATGCCATGCCTGAGTGCCTCCTCACCGGCCAGCGTGACCTGGCGCTCGAACAGAGCCTGGCGCTCGTCCTCGTCCATGTCTTCTTCGGCCCGGGCCATGGCCTGGCGCACCGGCGTCTGCGCAGCCTGGCGCAGGAATCCGGTTGGCTTGCCGTCGCTGTCGCGGACAATGGTGCCGCCGACCGGGTCAGGGGTATCGGCGTCGATGCCTGCCGCTGCCAGGGCGCGGGCATTGGCAAAGCTGGCATGGCCCGAGGCATGGATCAGAACAACCGGGTTGTCGGGGCTGACTTCGCTCAGGGCGGCGTGGGCAGGCACACCGTCGAACCGCTCGGCTTCACCGGCTTGCCAGCGCTCCTGGTGCCAGCCGCGGCCGCTGATCCAGCTTCCCGGCTCGGCGTCTTCGACCGCAGCAGCCACTTTTGCAACGATCTCGTCGAAGCTGGTGGTATCGGTCAAGTCCAGGATCATCTTCGCCTGGCCCAGGCCAAGAAAATGGCCGTGGCCCTCAATGAATCCGGGCAGCAGAGTGCGCCCGTCCAGGTCAATCTGCTCGGTGCCTGAGCCGATCAGGCCGTCGATCTGGGCACGGTTGCCGACGGCGAAAATGCGTCCGTGTCTCACCGCGACGGCCTCGGCCTCGGGATTGTCCGGGTCCATGGTGATAATGGGGCCGCCGTAGAAAATCAGGTCGGCGGCCATGGCGGGCTCTGGCGCACGCTCAGGTTCCGGCGGCGGCGCGGGCTCCGACTCCGGTTCGGTACAGGCGGTCAGGGAAAGCGCGGCCAGGAGCAGGGTTATGGGGAGACAGGTGAAACGAATCATTGGCATGGCATTTCGATGGCTGCGAACCGCTATTCTAGCCCCTGAGGCTTCAAGGTCATGACCGTGAGCAAAAGTGGCCCCGAATTCCAGTCCCAGGTGCTGAAACGTCTGGATCGATTCAGTTATTGGACTGACAGCAACTTCCGGGTTCCGTTTACCCGGTTTCGTTTCGGATTGAGCCCGTTGATCGGGCTGGTGCCGGTCGTGGGCGATGCGATTGGCCTGGTCCTGTCACTGTATGTGCTGCAGCAGGCCCGTCTGGTGGCCGCACCGCGCCGGCTGCAGCTGCGCATGGTGGCCAATATGCTGATCGAGTTTTTTGGCGGCTTGCTGCCGGTAATCGGCGACGCCTTTGATGCCATCTACAAGGCCAATACCCGCAATACCGAGCTGCTGCGCGGCTGGCTGCATGAGCAGCTGGATGAACTGCCGAAAAAACGCTTTCCCTGGTGGACGCTGATCTGGTTGTCGCTGCTGCTGGCCCTGATCCTTTTGCCTCTGTTGCTCTGGTTGTGGCGGTAGGCAGCGATGCCGGTCCGGGCTACCTGGCCGGGGTCCGATAGCGGGCTTCACGGGGAAGCAGTGAAGATGTCTCCACCATCGCTGGCCAGCAGCGACGGGCTGTAATAGCGGTCAAATTCGGCCAGGGCCAGATCCAGCTTCGCATACAGCTCGTCAATCCACTCCGGCAGGCCGAGCGGCCGTTCCAGCGGCTGGCGCCGGCCATCGTGCGGAGCGATGATCACTTCGATGCGACCCCGCGGTACGCGTGCGGCCAGCACAAACAGCCGTTCAATGGCCGGATCACCAATGGCAAGGCAGCCTTCGGAATAGTCCGAGCCATGGATAAAGATGTTGTCGCCGAGATCTTCGCGTCCATCCAGCGCGCCCATGCGGCGGTCAAAGTAGTTGGGGTAGTTGATCCGCATGGACAGATGAAAACGGCTGTTCGGGTTGAAGGCATCGACCCGGTAAATGCCTTCGGGCACCTGATGATCGCCGCGACGGCGCTTGGGGCCCGGCAGTCCCGAGGCATCAAAAATCTCGAAGTCCTCGATGAAATGGGTTCGTCCGCCGGCCCGGGTCCAGACTTCCAGGCGCCGCTCCTCTTTGAGGCCGATCAGGGTCAGGTTGGTCGGCGGGTAGCTCAGGCCCAACTCGGAAAAGCGTTGCTGCCAGCCTGGCTCAACGGCGGGACCGAAGTTTGCAAGCACCTGCGACATGGTCCTGACGCTGGCAGCGACTTCGGTCCGAGGTGCCTGCTCCGGCCAGTCGGTCTGGTAGAGAAACTCCGCTGCCGCTGGCGTCAGCAGGCTGAACGGCAGTATGGCCAGGACAAGCTGGAGAAGACGCGGAATCATGAATGCACTCTGGTGGCAACGGAACCCAAGCTAACCGAAGACGATGAACGAAGCAATACTCGTGCAGCGATTGGTCTAAGCTGTGGGAATGAAAGAAAACGATCCGGAAAACACCGTTTTGGTCTCAGCCACCAAAGGGCTTTGGATCACTCTGAGTCTGATGCTGGCGACCCTCGTCGTTCTGGTCAATGCTTTGCTTTGGCGCGGAGGCGCTTCGCTGGGCTTCATGGTGGCCTTTATCGTCTTGCTGCCCCTGAGCCTGGCGGCGGCCCTTATGCAGTGGTGGCCTCTGGGACGGGATGCGCGCAAGAGTTGCCGCTCGACCCGGGTCCGCCATGCGGTGCGGTTTTTCGGCGTAGCCCTGGGCATCAGCGCCCTGGCAACGTTGCTGGCCGGGGTCGCCTGGTCGGGCGGTCGGGTCGGCAACATGCTGCTGGTCTCCGGTATCGCCCTGCTACCGCCGGCGGTGCTGGTCGGTTTGTTTGCCTGGATTGCCTTCAGGGTTCGCGAGCCTGAGGACTTGCTGACCGACGGCGAGCGCCTGGAGCTGGCGGTCAGCGCGCACTGGACCGTCTTTGTGACCCCGCTGCTGCTGCTGGCGCTGGCCCTGGGCCTGGCGCTGGGTCCATTTGGCGTACCCGGGCTGGCGGCAGCGGCGGCGCTGTACCTGATTGGTCTGCCGGGCAGCGCCGGCCTGGCGATGGGGCAGTTCATGCATTCCGGCGCGGTGCTGGGCGAGCGCAATCTCTATCTCAGCCATGGCCTGCTGCGGCAAAGCACCGTGCGTCTGGCCCGCGAGGATGTAAAGGCCATTGGCGTCAAACAGAATCGCTGGACCCGGTTGTTGGGGCAGGGAAAGCTCAGCGTGGTTGACCGCAACGCGGCTTCCTGTGTCGTCGCCGGCCTGCGTCAGCCGAAACGCCTGCTCGACCGGCTGGACGCTTGAGTCTCAGGCCCTGGTCAGCACCGTGTCGACGGCATGGTGCAACTGATCGACGCAATCCCCGGCCAGCTTGAAATCCAGCATCCCGTCTGCTCGGGTTCTGCCTTCGTTGACCGCGGCAACGGGCAGGCCGCGACGATGCGCAGCGCGGACGATGCGCAGCCCCGACATGACCACCAGGGATGAGCCGACCACCAGCAGCGCATCACATTGCGCAATGGCCTGTTCAACCGCTGTCAGCCGATCGCGTGGCACGGACTCGCCGAAAAACACCACATCAGGCTTCAATGGACCGCCACAGGCCTGGCAGTCCACCACTTGAAATCCTGGATAGGCACTGGCGTCCAGTTCGGCGTCGCCGTCGGGGTTGTATCCGAGCACGGCGGGCGCCCAGTCCGGGTTGGCCACGGCCAGTTGTTCCTGCAGCAGTTCGCGAGTGATTGGCTGTCCACAGTGCTGACAGGACACGCCCGCCAGGTGGCCGTGCAGTTCGATCAGCCGGCGGCTGCCGGCGCGTTGGTGCAAGCCATCAACGTTCTGGGTGATGAGATGACTCATGCGACCGGCTTGCTCAAGCATCGCTAGCGCCAGGTGGGCGCGGTTGGGACTTGCCTTCTGCATCAGCTGCCAGCCGAAGAAGCTGCGGGCCCAATAGCGACGGCGGGTCAGCGCGCAGCGCATGAAGTCCTGGTACATGATCGGATCGCGCCGCAGCCAGCGACCGCTGGCGTCGCGATAGGCAGGGATGCCTGATTCGGTGCTCAGACCGGCACCGGTCAGGACCAGCAGCCGCGGACGATCCTTGATGAAGTCGACCAGCCGCTGCGGTGAGCCGCTTGGCGCGTCGGCCTCACGAGACACATCCAGGCTGGGAATTCGGATCAGGCGGGCGGATGACATGGCGCAAGTCTAGTACCGTGACCCATTAATTTCGATACAACCAGAGCCCCCCGGATGTGCCGGGACAAGGCGCAGCGCGCCGGCAATGGTCCAGCCCTTGGCAAGCGGTGCAACGCCGTCCTGGTGCATCCGGGGGGCTCTGGTTGTGTCGAAATTGATGGGTCACGGTACTAGCCCGCCGCCTGTCAATGGATCAGCTGGCCAGAAAGGCGAGGATGCCGATGCCGAAAATGAATGCCATGACCACCAGGATGCCGATCAGAATGCTGACGTAGCCCAGAATCAGACCGGCGACAGCCAGGCCATCGCCCTGCAGCTCGCCGCCGGACTGCCGGATCTCGTTCCGGGCCAGGTGGCCGGTGATGATGGCGACGATGGCCCCTATCAGGGGCAGAAAGGTCCAGGCCAGAATGCCGAAAATCAGGCTGACAATAGCCAGCGTACTGGACTGTGGTGGGGGTGAGTGCATGCTGGAAGGCTCCTCCTGATTATTCGGGTTGGTACTGAACCTGCGCCTGGCAAATCATGCCTGCTTGCCGTCCTCGTCTTCGTCCCAGCCATAGTCGAAAGTGATCTCTTCGTCGGCGGCGATGTTACGCGTGGCGTAAAGGTCCGTGCCCCACCAGTCGGCATTCGGGCTGGTGTCGTGGTTCAGAAAACGCATTTCATTGCGGCCGTCTATGCCTTCCCAGCGTTCAGTTTCCTCGCTCCAGATCCAGAGCACGTGCATGCCGTCGCGCTGGGTGGCCGGCCCTTCGTAGCTGCCGATGTATTCGTCGCAGGCAATCGGCCGGCGGGCAAACAGACCGCGGCCATGGATCGGGGACTCGGCCACATAGGCCCTGGGGTTCTGGTCGTAGCGGCGCTTGCTCACGTAGCCGGTCGCAATTGATGGGTGTCGGCATCGTAGCAGATGCCGGACGGGTGGCGGTGGCGCGGCAGGCGCCTGGCCGCCGTATCCTCAGCGACCAGTCGCAGCGAGCGCCCGGATAGCGGGTACAGATTGAACTGATGGCTGTCTTCGACCCGTGTCCAGGCAATCAGGCCACAGTCCGGATGCACATGTTCGGTCATTCCGCTGGTCTGTCGGCAGCGACCACGGCTTTCGACCAGGCAATCCAGATCGCGGTCGTGCACCAGGCTGGAATTGATTTGGCGCGGCAAGCCGTGGCTGTCGGCCAGCGTGATCAGCGAGCGAAAGGCGCGTACCCACAGGGCATATTCCGCCGGCGACCCAGGGTGCTTGTCAAAGCTGACAAAGTCGATACCCAGAGCGTTGGCTCCGGCCTGCCATCGCGCCTGAAGCTGGCCGGGCAGCGCAAACTCGCAATCCTCGGCGCCGGCCGTCAGCGCGTGCTCGATCACGGTCCAGAACGCGCCGAGCCCGGCTGTATCCATCTGTACGTGTTGCAGAGCGATCAGGTCGTTGGCTGTCAGCAGTTGCCCGTGCACGGTTTCCAGGCCGCAGGCCGTGGCCAGCAGTGCCCGGGCGGGCGGGTCCACCGAGCCTCGTTCGAACAGCACTGCCTCCAGGCTGGATTCCAGTGCAGGGGCTATGTCGGCAGGGCAGGACAGCAACATCGGCAAGGCTACAAACCGGCCCTCCGCGGCGTCCGCTGGGGGCTGCAGCCGGCGATCCGGCAAACGACCGCCGTAGGCGCCGATGGCCAGGATCTGCCCGCCGCTTGACGGATCACGCAAGGCGGGTCGGGCCAGTTCCTGCAATGCCTGCCAGGCAGGCAGGCCAGGCTGCAGCAAACCGCCGGGTTCGAGCAGGGTGCCGCCGACAACCAGCAGGCACCGATCGATCTTGTCGATAACGCGCGCCAGGTCTGCCGCCAGTGCTGCGGTCAGCTGTTCGCACTCGCCGCGGTCGAGGAAGCGGCGATGGGGCGGGGCGGATTCGGTTTCGAATCCGGCGGCCAGCCGGATATGATGCAGGGCCTGATTCAATGCAAATATTTCCGGAGTATGGTTTGAAAAACGATGGTCTGAGCTGGTCGCTTCGGCGCTGGGAGGAGCTGAGCCTCGAGCAACTTTACGCGATTCTGCAGGCTCGGTCAGCCGTGTTCGTGGTCGAACAGACCTGCCCCTACCAGGACCTTGACGACCTGGACCGGCACGGGCTGCACCTGATGGCCCAGGATGACGGGGGCGAACTGCTGGCCTACGCTCGTCTGCTGCCGGCCGGACTGCGCTTCCCGGAGCCATCGATTGGCCGGGTTCTGACCACCACTGCCGGGCGCGGACGCGGCCTGGGTCGGGCATTGATGCTCAAAAGCCTGATGGCAGCCAGGACGCACTTCCCCGGCGAAGCCATCCGGATTTCCGCCCAGCAATACCTGGAGCGCTTCTACCGGACGCTGGGTTTTGTGACCGTGCGGGGGCCGTATGACGAGGACGGCATCCCGCACATGGAGATGCTGTGTCCGCTTCAGAACAGCGAGAAAGGTGACTTGCGGCCACCGCCGCCGCCGTAGCCGCGCAGCCGGCGCCGACGCATCCGCGACAGCAGAGCTTGTTCCCGATTTTTCAGGAAGTCGCTGCGGTTGAGCTCGGACGGGTCGACGCCACGGCGCTTGGCCGCCGCGGCCCGATACTGGACAAAGTCGATATAGGCGTCGATCTCCGGCTTAAGCTCGCGACACAACAGTTCGACCATGATGGCGTCATCAAGAAAGCCGAGGCCGGGAATGTTGTCCGGGATCAGGTCGTCAGGATTGTTGAAGTAGGCCAGCGCCGACAGGACGCGCTTGCGCCCCACTTCCTGCATGCCCCAGCCTTCATCTTCCAGCATGTCGATCAGTACCTGGAGCTGATGGAGGCGACCGCGAATGTAGTCTGTCTCGACCTTTTCGTCGACTTCCTTCAGCAGCGCCCGGGCGTTGCTCACGATCTCTTCGGGGGAGAGTTGTTCGGTCTCTTCCATGGCCTTGCGGGCCAGGCTGCGGAAGTGCTCCAGGTCGTTTTCGGTAAATTCCAGGGTAACGCGCAAACTCATGGCGAATTCCTTACAGGATAGATGGTTCGTATTTTATAAAAGTCAGTCAGCTGCCATAGCCTAACGCGTCAGGCGGCGACGATAAACAGTGCAACGCAGCAAGCCAGGCCCAGAATCCAGAACACTGACCGGAGCAGGTGCAGGTCGGCCAGGTAGCAACCGGCGAAAGCCAGCCGGGCAGCGATGAACAAGATGGCGATGATGTCAATCGTGCCCTGGGTAGCGCCGGCAACGTGGGCAATGATGACCGCAGCAGCGAAGAACGGCAGTGCCTCGAAGCTGTTTTGCTGCGCCCACCAGGCCCGCTTGCGATATCCGGTCACGCTTTCGTACCAGTCGCGCGGTCGCCGGTTGTTGAAGCTCGAGTCCCCGATCTTGGAAACACCGGCCAGCATGAAGGGCATGATGGCGGCGACCAGAACGCACCAGAAGGCTATGGTCATGGCAGCTTCCCTCGTTGAAAGGCTGCAGTCTACCTTACAATCCCCATCTTCGCCCCCACATGATGCTGCGAATGAACTCCAATGTGCCTGTCGATGAACGCCTGCAGCCATTCGTGGTCGTGACCGAGATTGCCGAAGGCCAGCGTCTGGCCGGCGAGGTCTTTCAGCGCAAGTATCGGGCTTCGGCGCCGGATCATGGGCATCACATACTCGCTCTGTGTCGCCTTGACGATGGTTGGGCTACGGGCGCCTACATCAATTACCTGCCGCATCGTCATGCCATGCTGATAGGCGGCGCCTGCACCAACGGCGAGGTGCTGCGCCGTCTGCCGTTGGCGCACAGGGAGCTGATCAACCTGAGCGGCGGCTTGATGCTGCAGATGGTTCGTTATGCGGAAGCCAGGTTTGCCGAGCAGTCGGTGGCTACCTTCGGTCACTGCGGTGATGCCCGCTCCTGGTCCGTGCTTTCCCAATGCGGCTATCAGCGTCTGGATCACCCGTATTTGATCGTGCGCTGGAACCGCGAGCTCGACGCCGAGCCGCGCCAGGCATTGCTGGCCAGTGTCGCCGCGCTGGGGGAGTTCTGAGCCCTCAGGCCAGTTCGGCGAGCATTCGCTCCAGCTGTGCAGGGTCGTTCCAGTCGCGCGCAAACATGTAGCGCGGCAGAAACCAGGGGTCGGAGGCAACCGTGACCGGCTCCGGGTCGCAGCCCAGGGCCGCATGCAAGCCCAGCTCCGGCCCGCGCCGGGGCAAGTAATCGAGACGTAGAAAGTCGCTTGCCTGGCCATAGGGGTAGGCAAAGAATGCGGGCCGTCTGCCGGACCTGCGTTCGATGTAGTCGCTGGCCTGGTCGACCTCGGCGCGGCATTCTGCCTCGGTTTCAATCCAGCGAAAGTCGCCGCGCCGATTGTCGCGTTGCACGGTGCGTTGCAGGGAGCCATGGTTGTGATCCCAGCTATGGCTTTCGATGCTGAGCAGGCCGCTGTCGTTGGCCGCACGCCACCAATGATCAGGCCACACGTTCAGGCTCATATAGTCCGTCCGGTCCAGCTCCGAGCGCGCTTCCGGGGAAGCAATCACGAAGCTGGTCAGGTGAGGCTGGTGGCGCGCGCTGGTAGTCGGATCGTCGCGAAACTCGCACAGGTGACGGTGCAGGCTTTTTTGTGGACCGCAGCTGGGGTGGTCGAAATCTTCAAAGTCGAGCACGGCACCGTCATCGACGGTCAGCACCACCGTTTTCGGGGCCAGGCGACCGCGGGCAAGGTCGACCAGGGCCTGGTCCAGCGGCGCGATGGTCCAGCCGAGACGGTCCAGCAATTTCAGGTCGTTGGCAAAAGCCAGCGGATCGTTGTCAGCGTAGTCGTTGCCAAGCACTCGGATCGAGTGCCAGGTCAGAATGGGAAAGGCCTGTGCTGCAGCCATGACTCAACGAAACCGGCCCGGCTGGCCGGGTACGGGGTGCAGGAAGCCGCTGCCCTCGCTGCGCTGGCGGCCTCGGTCGGGATCAAAGGTGATCTCGATTTGCCAGCCTACGCTGTTGCGGTCATTGTTCTCAAGTGCCGCAAGCAACTCGACGGCACGTGGCTCCAGCATTGCCTCGAAGTGCAGCATGTCGCGGCCGCGTGGCGGTATCTGGACATCTACCGGGACACTGTTCAGGCTTGCGGCGGCCGCGCTGTCGAGTCTCAGCTCGACATTCACCCGGTTGATCTGCAGGCGGGTGTCATTGATATTGCGCACGGCAAGCTGAAGCACCACGCCTTCACCGTCGAGGCTCAGCGTTTCCAGCATCACCAGCGGTAACTCGCCACGCACCTGGCGCGGCCCGCCGCCGCAGGCCACCAAGCCGGCGCACAAGCAGAGGACAAGCAGCCAGCGCAGGGCGCGATGAGCCCGGTGGCGCGAGTTTCGGTCTGGAGATGCTGTTTTCCTCACGGTTAGTGATGATACTGGACTCGTCTCGGCAAGCGTGAACCAAATACCGGAATGTCGGAATCTGTTTTCAGTCAGCACTCGGTCGCGGTAGTCGTTGGCGCCAGCCGCGGCATCGGTCTGGCCTTGAGCGCGGCCCTGGTTAAACACCCGCGCTTCGACCATATCGTTGCCTGTGCCCGTGAACCGGACCAGTGTCCGGAGCTGCAGGCCCTGATCGAGCGCAGTGACGGGCGAGTGCTGGGTCACGCGGTCGATGTTACCCGCGCTGCCAGCGTTTCTGCCCTGGGTCAGCTCCTCGATCGGAATGGCTTCCGCCCGGCCCTGGTGTTGAATGCGGCCGGCCTGCTCCACAAGGGCAGACGCCTGAGGCCGGAAAAGCGGCTGGAGGATATTGATTTCGAGGCCATGCAGGCCGTGTTCGCGGTCAACGCACTGGGCCCGGCTCTGGTCATGCGCGAACTGATGCCGCGGATGGCGCCAACCGGCAAGCGGGTGTTCGCGGCGCTATCGGCGCGGGTGGGCTCCATTGGCGACAACCGGCTTGGCGGCTGGTACGCCTACCGTTCGAGCAAGGCAGCCCTGAATCAACTGCTGAAGACGGCAGCGATCGAGGCGCGGCGACGCTTCGAGGGGCTGGTCGTGGCAGCCTTGCATCCTGGCACGACCGACACAGCGCTGTCTCGACCCTTTCAGGCACGCGTGCCCGAAGACAAGCTGTTTTCAGCCGACTTTGCCGCCAGGCGTTTGCTGGAGGTGGTGGAGGTGCTTGGACCCGGTGACAGCGGTGGTTTCTTCGCCTGGGATGGCCAGCCGATTCCCTGGTAGCGGTGGCGGGTGACATTGCTGGACAAGCTGGTGCCTCGGAGCGGCCCTGGACAACGAAATTTTTTTTGTCCCGGATACCGAAAACCACTTGCATTCCATAGTGCTAGACGCTAGAGTCTATCGGGTGGGCGGGCTAGCCCTGTCCAGGGATTCAAAGGGGATCATGGATGCTGACGCAATCGCAATCTGCCGTCGAAACGCTTGCCGTGTTCGATTTGTACAAGGTCTGCGGCTTGCCAACTCGGGCCGATTACGGTTTTGCCGTTCAGCCTGTCTTTCCCTTTGTTACTACAAAAAAATGCAGCGTCTGGCTGAAACTCTTGCTCAGGTCAGCCGGCCAATTGGCATGCCCAACGCCTGACCGGATGATCAAGGCGCTGTGCTTCCGAGCGGGTCGGTCGAGCATTGCCCGCTCCATTGTCCGGCAAATGTCCTCAAGCAAGCCCTGCCATCGTCTGGTTGAAAGCATTCAGCATCTGCCTGCCAGCCTGAAGGTGGCTATGGTAACCGAGGCTGTAAAAACCTGCGCCGATCTGGAGTTGCCGGAAACGATTGGCGTAAAGTGGGGTCAAGGCGATTCGTTAATGCCTTGCCCGAACCATTAAAAATATATTCAAAATGATATCGAAAGGAGAACGTCATGGGGCAACCGCAACATCAGCAGGAACCCGAAGTAGACTGGGTCGTCAACTCGGCTCAGAACATGTTCAAACCCATCGCTCAGCTCCTGGTCGGCAAGTTGTCCTGCCAGGTCGCCGTCGATCTTCTCAAGGAAGCCTACATTGAAGAAGCTACCCGGCAACTGATCAAGGAGGAGGGGCGCAAGCGTGCCACCAAGTCGGCGCTGGCTTTGAAGACCGGCCTCGATACTCGTGCAATCAGCGCGCTGGAGGCCGAGCCTAGCAGTGAGTCGCTCAAACCCGCCGATCTGAGCCCGGAAGCCGCCGTGCTCAACGCCTGGTCAACCGAGAAGACCTACCAGGACGAGAAAACCGGCAAGCCCAAGGTCTTGCCCGTTTACGGCCGCGGAGTGAGCTTTCAAACCCTGGTCATGCGCAATGCAGGGCGCAATGTCACTTGTCCGACGGTGCTGGGTCGGCTGGCTGACAGCGGCAATATCGAGATGTTGTCCGTTGATGAAGTTCGCATGGTCAGTCCGCACTATATCGCCGCTGATGAGGCCGAGCAGACCGCCATTGAGGCTGGCAGTGTATCGATGAACCGGCTTGGGCAGGCGATTGCGCACAACCTTCGAGCCGGCAGCAAGACAGCGCCTTGGCTGCAGGAGGTCCGCTGGTCACGCCGCATTCCGGAAGATCGTCTGGATGAGGTCCGGCGCAAGCTGCACGAGACCTTGAAAGAACAGATTGCCGCGATCGAACAGGAGCTGGACAGTGCCGAGGCTCCGGTTCGCCAGAACGATCATCACACCCTAGGGGTGGGCTGGTACTACTGGGAAGACGCTTAGACTGCCATGTCCGCGCCAGGCTGGTTGCCAGATCAAATAGGCGACCAGACTGGCCGGCTTGGCAGC
>REEQ01000177.1 GCA_007695005.1 Wenzhouxiangellaceae bacterium
GAGGCTGAGTTGTGGAGGCCACAAGTTTAGTGATTGGTCATTGGATAAATGACTAAAGGAGAGTTGATATGAATACAGTTCAGATTGAAGCCTATCGACCGAAAAATACACAACCGGTTCAGTTCGTCGCCCGGGTGTGTGCAAAAGGCCCCGGTCCCATTTGGAAACTGCATGATGGGGCAATTGAATTGGAATCCAGGGTGGCCGCCAGTTGCCTCTTGCTCCCGGGAGTCGGCGATAAGGTGCTTGCGGTTGCCAGTGAGTCAGGATGCTGGATCCTGGTAATTCTCGAGCGCACCGAAGGTGCCGAGACGAATATCGAGACGGATGGAGACTTGGTGCTCCGCTCGGTATCGGGCCAGATTCGCATCGACGGTGAGTTGGGACTGACCTTGCGCAGCGCAGAGTCGGTGCAGCTCCACTCTAGTCGATTCAAACTTTCGAGCCGAGCCGCTGAGCTGCTGACTGGTAAGCTTTCGTGGGTTGGAAACGAAGTATCTGCCTACTTCCAGAGTGGCTCAATCGTTGGGCGCCTGTTCTCGAGCATGATTGATTGTTTCAGTCTTAAGTCGAGAACGGCTAGCCGTGAGGTCACTGAACTTGACGAGGTCCGGGCCGGGAATGTTGACTATCGTGCCGATAATGCGATGAATCTGCGTGCACGTACTGTCCTTGCCAAGGGTGAGGAGCTGGCGAAGCTTGATGGTGGACATATTCACCTGGGGTAAGGGCTAATGTTTGCAAATACACAAATGATGGGATTGTCATTGGGCTTTCCGGATGTTTGCCTGACACCGGCCCCGCCATCACCTGCGCCAGTGCCGATCCCCTACCCCAATATTGCACTGGGCCCGACTGCAATCCCGAACGTATTCAATGTCATGATTTTCGGAACCCCTGCGCACAACATGGGAACTACAACACCTATGACCAATGGTGACAACGTTGGTGTGGCCATGGGCGTCGCTTCCGGCACGGTGATGGGGCCGCAGCGGCACCTGACGGGTTCCTTTACCTGCCTGATCGGCGGGTTGCCGGCAACCCGGTTGACCAGCGTATCGCTGGGTAACTCGACTAATGCACCTGGGGCGAGGATTGTTCCCAGCCAGGTGAATGTGCTGTTGCTTGCGCCTTGAGCGAGGCGATCTTGTGACCAAAGAAAAGCCCACAAAGGAAGGCAGGACGAAGGGTGCCGATGAAAACCCCACAGACCGGGATTTGGCTACGAGGGTCTTGGGGTCTCAGGAAGCAACCCGCCTGGCACCTGCGAGGGAGCGGAACGAGACCGACACTGGCGAGGGCAACCTGAATGTAACCAGGGTCATCGATAGCAAGCCACCGAATACAGGCGAGGATAGCCGAACGGAGTTGGTTGGGAATACTGGGCACAGCGATGAAACTTTATCGCTTGATCGAACCAGGCGCATCGACTCGCCGGCTAATGCAGGGGGAGTGGATGCCACCGAAGTATGCGGTAGCGAAGGTTCCATGGATGCGACCCGTCCCACCAGTATCGATCTCACGGGTCCTCCTTTGTCCGGGGGTGCCTCCTACAGCGCTGGAGAGACCGGGGCTGTGTCGCTGACGGTGGGCTCGGTCCTGCGTCAGCGTTTTCGCATTACCGGGGTGCTTGGAGAAGGCGGGATGGGCGCTGTCTATAGTGCCGTCGACATGCTCAAGGAAGAGGCCAGGGACGAGAACGTCAATGTTGCCTTGAAGGTCATGAAGCCCGATATCGTTGATGCCGAGCTATCCTTTATGGGCCTGCAGCGCGAGGCGCGACGTGCCCAGCAGTTGGCGCATCCCAATATTGTTACGGTCTACGACTTCGATCGCGCCGATGGCGTGATCTACATGACCATGGAGTTCATGCGCGGCAAGCCGCTCGACGCCGTGCTCGAGGACAAGCCGCATGGGCTGGATCTGGAAGATGCTCGCGATATCACCGACCAGATCTGCAAGGGACTTGCCTACGCGCACAAGGAAGGCATTGTTCACTCCGATCTCAAGCCGCAGAACGTTTTTCTGCTCGACAGTGGGCGGGCAAAAATTCTGGATTTCGGCATTGCCCGGGCGTACCAGGCCAAAAAGGTGGACATGGTTGAGACCGTGTTTGCTGGCTATTCGCCGGCATTCGCCAGCCCCGAGGTCATCAATCGGCAAAGCCCGACGCCGGCCGATGATGTGTTCGCGCTCGGGCTGCTTGTCTATCAGCTCTTTACCGGGCGTCATCCTTTTGACTGGCAGTCTGCCGACAAGGCAGTTGAACAAGGACTGAAGCCAAAGCGTGACCCGGCGTTCAAACGTGCCGAATGGTCTGCAGTTCAGGCAGCGCTGAACTTCAACCGGGACAAGCGCCCGCAAGATGCTGCGGAGTTTCTCAAGCGGTTTGCTCCCTCCCGCATTCGTCAGGTTGCAGTGGGCGTTCCGTTGTTGTCGATTCTTGCCGTGGTCGGTTGGATTATTTTCTATCAGCCACAGCTGGGGCCTGACATTCCTTTCGAAGAACTGCCGATCACCTTGCAGCAGGAGATTACTCGCAATCTGTCTGACGCCGAGCTGTTTCTGAACTATGGTGATCTGGACAGCGCCTTTCAGCTCTACGACGCCGTGTTGACAGCGCATCCAGGCAATCTGGATGCGACTGCCGGCATCCACCGCGCGGCAGAAAGCGCGGCTGAAAGAATCAGCGGGGCAGTCCGCAGCGGTCAGATCAGCGCCGAAGCCGGGCGCCAGTCCCTGCAGGCCTTGCTTGCCTACGAGTCCCTGCCGTCTCGCAGCAGGCGGGTGCTTGGCAACGCAATGGAGCGTCTATGAACCCTCGGGCCGTCGCACAAAGCGCTTTTCGTCATTGCTTGCGCTCCCCAATGGCTTGGCGCACAATCGGCAATATGCTCTGGAAGGAGGATTCCAACCATGCAGTGTAACTTTCAGTTCCAGCTCTCCGGCGTCAGTTGGCGCCGCCTCCTCGCCCTGACGCTTGTTTTGCCGTTGTCTCTCGTCGCCTGCGGAAACGGTCAGGTGCGCACCTTGGATCAGGGCCAGTCCGAAGTCGAGGGGCTGACCGAAATCGACGATTTCTACGTGGTTGACTGCCTGTTGCCCGGAGAAGTTCGGCGTATGGGGCGCTCGATGTATCTTTCGCCCCGCATTCCCGCCAGAACCACGGCGCTGGATTGTCGTATCCGCGGCGGTGAATACGTGGCCTATCACCGTGCCGACTATCGATCGGCCTTGAACGTGTGGCTGGCGCGGGCCGAGCAGGGCAATGCCCAGGCGCAGCACTTCGTCGGCGAAATCTACGAGAAGGGCCTGGGTACGGAGCCCAACTTCACAGAGGCAGCGCGGTGGTATCGGCGAGCTGCAGATCAGGGCTTTACCCGCTCCATGGTCAACCTGGCCTATTTTTATGAACAAGGTCTGGGTGTCGAGCAAGACATGGCGACGGCCTTGAACTGGTACCGGCGTGCGAGCGGCGCGAGCGAGGACGATCTGGTTTTCGCCTCTGCTCAGCGCCAGCAGCTCGAAGCGATGGAGGCAGAGCTGGCCGAGACCCTGGAGCGGGCCAGGCGCGAGCGGCGGGTGCTGGAGCAGCAAGTCGACATGCTGCGGTCGCAGCTGGCCGCACGCGAGGATCGTACGAGCGCCGACCAGGAAACCATCTCTACCCTGGAACGGATGCTGGCCGAGGCGACCCAGCGAGAAGACAATACCGAGGGCCGACTGCTGCGCTTGCGTGGTTCGGTTGCAGAACTGCCGGCTGCCCGTTTCGAAGAACTGCCTGCCGTCAGCCCGGCGCGATTGGATGGTATCGAGTTCGGTCGCTACTATGCGCTGATCGTGGGACTGGAACGCTATCACTACTGGGAGCAGCTTGAATCACCGCACCAGGATGCCCAGCGTCTGGCCGAGCTGCTGAGCCAGCGCTACGGTTTTGATGTGACCCTGTTGCTCGATTCTTCCAAGACCCAGATGATGGCGGCCATTGATGAGCTGCGAAAGAAGGTCACACCCCAGGATAATGTGCTGATCTATTTCGCGGGGCACGGCCAGCTGCTGCGTCCAGGCGAAATCGATGAGCGTCGCGGTTTCGGGTTCTGGTTGCCGGTCAATGCCGAGCTCAGCTCTACCACCTACTGGATCCCGAATTCGGCTGTCAGCGAGTTGATGGCCCTGGCTCAGGCTCGCAGTGTGCTGGTCGTCGCCGACTCCTGTTACGGTGGGGCCATGTCGACGGACCCGGGCTCCATGCTGGTTGGTGGTAGTGGGCCGGTCTCGGAGGGGCTGATTCAGCTCGGGCTTTCGCGACCAGCCCGTTTCGTCCTTTCCAGCGGTGGTCTGGCGCCGGTGTTTGATCGCGTCAGCGGCGAACACTCGGTCTTTGCCAGGGCGCTGATCGAGGTCCTGGAAGCCAACTCTGGTGTGCTGCGCGAACAGGATCTGTATCGACTGGTATCCAGTCGGGTTGCTGAGCTGACCGAGCCCTTGGGCATCGAGCAGTCACCGGAGCTGCGACCGATTCGTCAGGCTGGTCATGCTGCCGGTAGCTTCTTTTTCGTCCCGCAAGGCTGAACCTCGGGGCGGGACCGGATTCGGTCGGGGCTGCGCCTAACCCGCACCAAGTTGCGCGAGGATCTCCGGTAGTTGCGAGGCTGGTTGCTCACGTCCCAGCAGCCAGCCTTGCACCAGTATCGGGGCGGCGGTTTGTAACGCATCCAGTTGCGCTTGTGTTTCCACGCCCTCGACGATCACTTCCAGCTTCAGCTGCTGTGCCATTTCGATAATGCGTGGCACCAATGTGGCCTTGGGGCTGTCCGTGCCCAAGGCGGCGGTGAAGGTTTGACTGATCTTGATGCCGTCCATGCGCAGGTCATTGAGATAGGACAAGCCGCAGTAGCCGATGCCGAAATCATCGGCGAAGACTCTGAAGCCGCGCTCCGACAATGCCTCGATGGCTGCGGCGGCCTCCTCACTGCTGACCATGGTCCGCTCTGTGATTTCCAGCAGGATCTGGCTGGGCTGAATGCCCTGCCCAAGCAAGTGTCGATCAAGCTCGGACAGAAGTCGACTGCCGAGCAGTTCGGCCGGTGCGATGTTGATAGCGACCCGGTGATCGCCTGATTCAGCCAGCCAGGGTCCGAGGTCGCGCCCGATTTGCTGAATCATCTGCCCGGTGATCCGTTCGATCAGCTTTGACTGCTCGGCCAGGCTGATGAAGGATTCGGGATCGAGAACCGGGCCATCACCGTCACGCCAGCGTGCAAGCACCTCGAAACCGTAAAGCGTCTGTCCGGGCAGGCGAAGGATGGGTTGGTAGACAGCGGTGATCAGGCCGCGATCAATGGCTCTTCGCAAGGCATAGATGGGTGTCTGGCGCTGGCGCACAAGGAAAGCCACAGCGATGAAAAGGGCCAGGCCCAAGGCGCCACCGAGGGTGCTGATCACCAGCTGAGTTTCCAGGGCCCGCTGCCCGGCATCCTGAGGATAATGCAGCAAGGCACACAGCCCTGAGCGATTGCTGCAGGCCGACATGGTCAGTCCCTGCCGCTTTGGGCCGTCCAGCTGCTCCAGGCGCTCGTTTCCAGAAGCCTGCAAGGCTTGCCAGCTTGCATTGCCTGAGTCGATCGGGCGAAGAAAGATCTCGCCGCCGGCCTGGCTTGCGGTCAGGTCGGTAATCAGTCTGGGATCCACCAGCGCATTGAACCAGCGATGTTCAATCACCAGCGTCCGGACCGTTTTTGCAGCAAGCACACTCCGGTCAGTTCGCAGCCCGATATCATCGACCAGTGACAGGTCGGGTGGCCCGGAAATAAATGGTTGCTCCAGTCGGCCCAGGGCGGTTGAACAGTACAGATCGTGGTTGCGAATGCCGCCGATGTCCTTGATGAAGCGCGCCTCGAACAGTTCTGCGCGCATGATCAGCAGCATCTCCTCACTGCAATGCGGCAGTTCAACTCGTCCCAGTGCATCGAAAACCTGGCGTGCCTCGCCGATAATTTCATCCAGACGCCCCAGGACACGCAGCGTGGATTGCTCGATCTGTGCACTGAGCTGACGCTCCTGGAGCTGGTTTGCCCCGGCCCAACCCAGCAGAGCGCCGACTGCCATCAGCACGGCGGCGCCAGCGATACTCCAGGCTGTCTTGACGTGGGCTGTAGTTGCTTGGCTGGGCATGTTGGTCCCTTGGTAAGGCAGCTCAGTAGCCTGATAGCTGCCTTGTTTAGCTTAGAGCAAGCTTGACTCGCGTGCCAGTTCCGAGTGAAAAATGGCTTGCCGGGTCAGTTGCGCTGAGCTGCGGCTTCCTGATCATGTCTGGCAGACTGAGAGCCTGGTGCTTCGATACAGTGGTAGGCAGCCGAATCAAAGTAACGAAGCGCCCGGCGGAAGCTCGCAGTGCTGCTCGGCCAAAGCGTGGGAACGCGCCCGCTCAGTGGATGCTGATACCAGCTGGCGCAGCCGCCACTTTTCCATACTGTCTTGGCGAGCCGGGCCTGAAGTTGATGGTTCCAGTCCGTCTGCGCCTCTAGCCTGGGCTCAAGCACTGAGACTTGCTTTTGATCAAGATGATCCAGTGCTGAAAGTACATAGTTGAGCTGTGATTCCAGCATCAGCAGTACCGAATTGTGGCCCAGCCCGGTATTGGGCCCGAGCAGCATGAAGAGATTCGGGAAGCCATGTACTGTTGTCCCCTTGTAGGCTTCCGGTCCCAGGTCCCAGCAGTCCGCGAGATCGCGCTCATCGCGACCGCTGATAAGGCCGCGGGGAACCGGTGCCGTGGCCCTGAAGCCGGTTGCCATCAGTAGGACCTCTACTGGTCGATGGCAGCCGCCGCTGGTCACACCTGTGGCGTCTATCTGCTCGATCGGATCGGTGATAACGGATACGTTTTCCCGGGTCAGCGCCGGATAGAAATCATTCGACATCAGCACGCGCTTGCAGCCCATGGCGTAGTCTGGCCGGAGTTTCCTGCGCAGCTCCGGGTCGCGTACCTGGCGGGCCAGGTAGTTGCGCGCCATGCGGCGGTGCAGCCATGACAGGGCAGGGTAACGATTGAAAGCCGGCAGCCGAGATTCCAGCAGCAGGTACAGGCCCAGGCGGGTCAGAAGCCGCGCTGGTGGAAAGGCGCGATACAGCTTCTGCTTCCAGTCGGGAATCGGGCCGTCCGGCTTGGGCAGAATCCACTGCGGTGTGCGCTGGTACAGATCGAGTTGCGCAACGTCGGGCTGGATGCGCGGCACGAACTG
>REEQ01000112.1 GCA_007695005.1 Wenzhouxiangellaceae bacterium
TGAATCTTGTGACATTGGTGCCATCGCCCAGCTGGCCGCCCAGATTGTAGCCCCAGCAGCGGGCACCACCGCCGGCGGCGATGGCGCAGCTGTGCGCGTGGCCGGCGCTGATGGCCTGGACGCCGCTGGTCAGGCCGAATACCAGGCCGGGCACTGAGCGGTCCTCACTGCTGCCGTTGCCGAGCTGGCCAAGAAAATTATGCCCCCAGCAGGAGGCCGCGCCGCTGCCGGCAATTGCGCAGCTATGGGCATCACCGAGCGCAATTGCCTGGACGCCGCTGGTCAGGCCGGAGACCTGCACGGGTGTCAGGCGCTGGCTGGTACTGCCATCGCCCAGCTGGCCAAAGTTGTTTCTGCCCCAGCACAGCACAGCCCCGGCCAGGGTCAGCGCGCAGCTGTGCCCGCGGCCGGTACTGACCGCAGCGACACCATTGCCGAGCCCGACCACATCCACGGCCGTGCGCCTGGACTGGGTCGTGCCATCGCCCAGCTCACCATGCGTATTGTTGCCCCAGCAGCGCACGCCACCGGCTGCCGTCACCACACAGGCATGCGCATCGTGCGTGGCAAGCTGCTCGACCTCCGTCAAGGGCACCAACTGGGCGGCCGACTCCCCTGTGCTCAAGCCAAGGGCCAGCAAGACGATCAGGTTCAATCCGCTGCCGAAAGGGCTGTGCTTCGCTATTGACCCGAAACTCATGCGCTACTTCCTTGTTGGCAAATCAGACCTATCAGTAACGCGCCGTGACAAACCAAACTGGCTCACTCATCAGGCGCCATGGGCGAGGTTTGGGCGAGAAGCTTGCCTGGGTTTGATCCAGCTCAAGGCATGCTGCTGGCACTGGGCTAGAATCCAGAGACTGAAACCCAAAGGGTAGTCTGTGACTGAAATAGTGCCTGTCGCCAGCAGCCGCCTGTTCCTGATCACTCTGGCCTGGGCGGTCGCTCAATGAGCCGATTCGATCACAAGCCGAGACTCGAGTCCACCCGTCACGATATCGTCATCGTCGGTGGCGGTGGTGCGGGCTTAAGTGCAGCGATTGCGATTGCCGAGCAGCACCCTCAGCTTTCCATTGCCCTGGTCTCAAAGGTGGTGCCGATGCGTTCTCACACGGTGGCGGCCGAAGGTGGTGCGGCCGGCGTGGTCAGCGCATCGGATGGTCTGGATCTGCATTTTCGCGACACGGTGGTGGGAGGTGAGTGGCTGTGCGACCAGGCGGCTGTTGATTACTTCGTCGCCCGCTGTCATGAGGAAATGGTGCGGCTGGAGCACTGGGGCTGTCCGTGGAGCCGAGGCGAAGACGGGTACCCGGCCGTGCGCAATTTTGGCGGCATGAGTACGGCCAGGACCTGGTTTGCCGCCGACAAGACCGGCTTTCATATTCTGCACACCTTGTTCCAGACATCGCTGCGTTTTCCCCGCATCCAGCGTTTTGATGAGTATTTCGTGCACGATCTGCTGGTCGATGACGGCTGTTGCCGCGGCGTGGTTGCCATTGATATTGCCAGCGGTGACTTTCATGCCCTGCAGGCAGGCGCGGTCATCATGGCCACGGGTGGGGCGGGCCGCGTCTATCGACAAAACACCAATGCGGGCATTCTCACCGGCGACGGCCTTGGCTTGGCGCTGCGCCACGGCGTCGCCCTGCGCGACATGGAATTCGTCCAGTTCCACCCGACCACGCTGCCGGGCAGCGGGGTGCTGATTACCGAAGGCTGCCGCGGCGAAGGGGCTTACCTGACCAACCGTCACGGGCACCGTTATCTGCAGGATTACGGTTTGGGTCCGGAAGTGAGGGAGCCGGTGCCCAAGACGATGGAGCTGGGGCCGCGTGACCGGCTCAGCCAGGCTTTCTGGCATGAACAGCAGGCAGGGCGCACGGTCGACACGCCGAACGGCCCGGCGGTCCAGCTGGAGCTGATGCACCTGGGGCGACGAAAGATTGCCGAACGGCTTCCGTTCATCAGTGAACTGGCGAAAACCTTCGTCGGTGTCGATCCTGCCTGCGCGCCGATTCCGGTCTGCCCATCAGTGCACTACACCATGGGCGGGATTGCGACCGACATCACCACGGCCACGGCACTGCCCGGGCTGTATGCCTGCGGCGAGTGCGCCAGCGTCGGCATCCACGGTGCCAATCGACTCGGCTCGAACTCGCTGGCCGAGCTGTTGGTATTTGGGCGTGAGGCGGGTCTGCAGGCGGCGGGTTTTGCTGCCGACCAGGCCCGGCAGGGCACGGCGGCGGCGCTGGCAGCGCAAGCCAGGGAAAGTGCTGCGCGCGCGGCCCAGTGGCTGGCCCGGCCCGCTGGTGGCCTGCGCCTGGCTGAACTGCGTGAGCAAATGACCACGGCGATGCAGGACGGCGTCGGCATCTACCGGGACGCCGAGCGCATGGCCTCAACCTGCGAGTCCCTCGAGAACCTGTCGCAGTTGCTCGACAGCATCAGCCTGGATGACCGCAGCCGCTGCTTCAACACCGAGTGGCTGTCGGCGATCGAACTCGGCTTTACCCTGGATGTTGCGCGCTGCATCGCACATGCGGCCCTGAACCGCAGGGAGTCTCGCGGCTCGCATCAGCGTCTGGATGGCTATAACCAGCGCGACGATGACCAGTTTCTGCGCCACTCCCTGGCCACCCTGGCACCCGGTCAGCCGCCGCAGATTCACTACCGGGCCGTCAACATAACCCGCCTGCCGCCGGGTGAGCGGCGCTACGGTGGCGGTTCTGCCACGGAGCACAAGCCATGAGCGACGGCTCCGGGCAGATCGATATTCTCATCAGTCGCTACGATCCCGAGCGTGACGACCAGCCGCACACCGAGCGCTTTACGGTGCCCTACCAACACGACAGCTCGGTGCTCGATGCGTTGTTGTACATCAAGGACCGCATTGACGGCAGTCTCAGTTTCCGGTGGTCGTGCCGGATGGCCATCTGCGGCAGCTGCGGCAAGATGATCAACGGTGTGCCGCGCTTGTCCTGCAAGACCTTCCTGCGGGACTATGCGCCAGGGCCACTGCATATAGAAGCCTTGCATCACTTCCCGGTCATCAAGGATCTGGTGGTTGAGCAGGCCGGTTTTCTCGACAAATTGCCTGAAGCCCGCCCCTGGCTGATCCGTGAACAGGAGCAAGCGTTGGCAGACGGCCCGCATCGGCAGTCGCCGCGGCAGCGGGCCAGGTTTGCCTCGACCAGCGCCTGCATCAACTGCCTGCTGTGCTATGCCGCCTGCCCGCAATACGGCATGAAGCCCGATTTTGCCGGCCCGGCGCTGCTGGCCCTGGTCGAGCGCTACAACGCCGACAGCCGCGACCAGGGCCGGGCCGAGCGCATGCCCCTGATCAATGCAGAAGACGGCGTCTGGAGCTGCACCCTGGTTGGCAACTGCTCGGCGGTCTGCCCCAAGGGCGTGGATCCGGCCGCAGCCATCAACCGCAACAAGCTCGAAAGCGCAAAGGACTACTTTCTGCGCTTCCTGAAGATCGGCTCGGGGGGTGCGGAATGAAAGCGCATTACCAACGCCCCATGGGACGCTGGTATCTGCGTCCCTTCTATCTGTTTGTCTACACGCTGCGTGAGCTGACCGCGGTCTTCGTGCTGCTCTACGCCCTGATCCTGCTGTCCGGACTGGCTGCGCTGGCCGCCGGTCCGGAGGCCTGGGCCAGCTACCGCCAGGCGCTGGCCCATCCGCTCTCGATCGGGCTGCATGGGCTGATTCTGGTCGCTGCCCTGTACAACAGCATTACCTGGTTCATGGTCGCGCCCAAGGCCATGCCGGCGCTGTTCATCGGCACTCGTCCGCTGCCTGGCCTGCTGATCACGCTGGCGCACATTGTCGTATTCGTGATCGTCTCGGTAGCGCTGCTTGTATTGGCGGGGGCAGGCTGAACATGTCCAATCAAAACAAACCGCGATCACACGAGCCGATCGTCTGGCTGCTGTTTGCAGCCGGCGGCATGATTGCTGCCATGCTGATGCCGGCCCTGGTCGTGATTACAGGCATTGGCGCGCCGGTGGGCCTGATCGCCGATGGAAGCCTCGATCATGAGCGTGTCATCGGCATGCTGGGAAGCCCTGCGGGCAAACTGTTGGTGTTTCCGCTTATCTCCTTGCTGTTCTGGCACGCCATGCATCGCATTTTCCACGGCCTGCATGACCTTGGCATCCAAGCCGGCCTGGGTTACTACCGCGTGCTTTGTTACGGCTTTGCCTTGTTGGCCACGCTGCTGACGGCCGGCATTCTTTTTCTGATCTGAACACTGACATCTGAAGCCGTTTCGGCCGGGACTTTTGCGCGCAGGCATTTGCGGACTTGCGCCGTAGATGCCGTGCATTGACTTCAACAGGTATTGGTTGTCGAACAAGCCGTCCCTCACCCCCGGGGCTGGCCCGACCCGTGAGCCGTTTCCGCGCTGCGTGGC
The DNA here is from genome assembly GCA_007695005.1 of Wenzhouxiangellaceae bacterium. Lineage (GTDB taxonomy): Bacteria > Pseudomonadota > Gammaproteobacteria > Xanthomonadales > Wenzhouxiangellaceae > Wenzhouxiangella. Next base: position 4,421 of record REEQ01000112.1, read on the forward strand.
GCGTATAAGCCACAAGCCAAATTCTCGCGTCGAAGGGAAAATCTCATGTTCGGATTCAACAAACTGAATGCCTGGAGTTCGTTGCCGGGTGTTGCCGCTTGCCTGGTTCTGCTTGCCGCCTGCTCGGGTGGCAGCCCGGTGGACCAGATTCCGCGCTCAGCCGCGCAACAGCCGCAGGGTAACGAATGGGCGGCCACCGGCATGGGCCCCCTGACCGAATGGTTGTTTCAGGGGGTTGGAGAAATCTGGTCAGGCTCCTTGTATCAGAACATCTACACGGTGGAAAACCGCAGCGACGAACATGCCATTCGCTACTACACCACCCGGACGCGAGGTGATGGCCGTGGCAACCGTTCCATCACGGTCGATGTCGCTCTCGCCGATGGCTCGCCGGGCAGGGCGGGACTGGTTTTCGGCCTTGATCGAGATCGCAACACCTACCATTTGTTCGTCCGGGAATCCGACGGTGCCTTTACTGCCTATCGTCGTCACGAGTCGGGCATCGACCACCTGGCATCCGTTGTCTTGCCCAACAATGGCCAGCTCTTCCATCGACTCGAAGCTCGCGAAGAGGGCGACTCCGTGCAGTTGTGGGCCAACGGCGAGCGAGTCGCCACCATCACCCGCCAGGGTTTGACCCAAGGTGAGCTCGGCATCATCGCTTTCGGCATGGGGCAGTTCGGCTATAGCAACTATGCCGAGCTGGAAGACAACGGGTGGCGCGGATGATTCGGGCCTTGCTCGGGGCTGCTGGACTTGCTCTGAGTCCAGGCCTGCTGGCCGAGGTTTCGGTGGAGACTTGGCATCAGTTGGGCGCCGGTCCGCTTCCCTGGGGAAGGATGCATCAGATCCAGACCATGGGCCCGGAGATCGTGACCGAGCTGACAATTGCCACCGTGCGCAAGCCCAACCCCCACACTGCGGATGTCTTCATACCCAGCACTACTGTTATCCGCAGTGTCGAGTCGGTCGACGGGCAACTGATCAGCATGAGCTGGCAGAACACGCGTGAAGGCCAGCGGTCAGAGCAGCATCATTGTTATTTCGTTGCGCCGGCCGAAAACGAACACGGCCAGCCTGCCCATGCCGGCCGCAACTGTCGCACCGATGTCCCACCCTTGGGTCCATTTGCGGCTCGACTGAGCTTGAACAACCTGCAATGTCGCGGTGACGTGATCGAGCACCACGTTTATCAAAGCTGGATGGGTACTTCGCTACCCGTCAGGGTCGAGCTGGTCAGTATCGAGATTCTGGGAGAACAACGTCTCAGGTACCTCGTCGAGACCATGCCTGACCTCCACGTAGCCTGGCATCGTCTGGTCGACGATGAAGGCTGGACCATCCTGTCCTGCAATGGTGAGCCCCACAGCCCGGATGGCAGCTTTCTGTACGGATCCAGCAGCGGTCCGCAGCCAATCGGCGACTGGTCTATGGATTTACGCCCGTTTGCAAGCTGCTTTCCGATGTGAAGCCAGGATGAGGTACCCCCTGGACGGTTGCAAGCCCGAAAAATCGCCGGCTTTCCGTTCGAAGAAGTGATGTGCAGCGCGCAACAGGTCAGGCTGTGAATATGGCCTTGATTGGCAATGGCGTAGTGTGTAGTCCCTTCGGGGCTGAAAAGGCAAGTGCATTCACACCATGTTCGATTTCCTTCCGGCTTTCCGCATACACGTTCTTGCGATGGCCCTGGTTGCCGTGCCGCTGCTTCCCGACGCTGCCGAGGCGGCCTGGGGAAGCGAAAAGCCGGCCAACAGCATTGATCTGGAAGCAGCCGTGCTGCGTTTTACCCGTAATGATGTCCGTATCCCCGGCGACGGCGGGACTCGCTTTGCACTTGATGACTTGACCGGCAGCAGCGGGCTCAGCGCTCGTCTCCATGCTACCTGGTGGTGGAACGAGCGCAACGCGCTGCGTCTGACCGTGGCACCTCTGGGCATCAGCGGCAGCGGACTGACCGACCAGGAAATCGACTTTGCCGGCGAGCGTTTTGCTGCCAGCGAGCGAACCCGCGGCGAGTACCGTTTCAACACCTACCGCCTGACCTGGCGCTATCGCCTGCACCGCGGCGAGCGCTGGGATTGGGCAGCGGGGGCGGCAGTGCTGGTGCGCGATGCCAGTATTCGGCTGACCCAGGGTACGCTCACGGCCAAGGATGATGACCTCGGCCTGGTACCCCTACTGCACGCCCATGGACGCTATCGCCTATCGGAAAAGACCACGCTGGTTATGGATTTCGAGGGCGCCTGGGCACCGCAGGGTCGTGCTTTCGATATCGGTCTGCGCGCCGAGCGCGACTTCAACAACGGCTGGTACGGCCACCTTGGCCTGCGCACGCTGGAGGGTGGGGCCGACAACAAGGACGTTTACGCCTTTGCCTGGGTGTACTTCGCCACGTTGGGGCTAGGCTATCGCTTCTGACTATGTCTGTTAATCAACGAACTCGTTAGTAACCCGGCAACGAAGTGCCAAGGGCATTTCCTGCGGGGCCAACAATTAGAGTCTCAGGCCGCCTTCGGCTCTGCCTGACCGCCGACGTTTGTCGATGCGGGTGTTCGGCGAGCGCCTGGCCAGACCCGCAAATATCCAGCCCCCTGCCCATTCCGGGTGTCAAGCCGAATTCCCGGTTTTTCTCTGAATTTCACCTGAAATGACTGTTCGTCAGTGTTTCTTCAAGATTTGTTCAATCTTTCTTCAAGA
>REEQ01000069.1 GCA_007695005.1 Wenzhouxiangellaceae bacterium
CTGGGCGTTGACGTGGTCAATTTCTCGATTGGCGGTTCATCGACGGCCAGCCCCTGGGCCAACCACTATGGCCGTCAGATACTCAATCTCTGGGATGCGGGCATTCCCTTCGTGACCTCGGCCGGCAACGATGGCCCGGACTTCGGGTCGATCACCTTCCCGGCCTACATGCCCTGGGCCTTCGCCGTTGGCAGCACGACTCATCGCCTGAAGACCGGACGACGTCTTCGCGTGGCGGCGCTGGGCGCCTGGTTCATCGTTTACGGCAACGGCCCTGATCTGCCTGACCCAAGCTTCAACGCTGTCAGCATGATCTCGGGCGAGCTGGCTGCCAGCAACATGCTGGGCTGCGAGCCCTTTCCGGCAGATACCTTCACCGATCGTGTCGCCATGCTGCGGCGCGGTGACTGCACTTTCGAGACCAAGGTCAACAATGCCGCCGACGCCGGTGCGATCGCCGTGGTCATGATCAACAACGTGCCTGGCGATCCGATCAACATGATCGGTCTCGAGGACACGACGATTCCAGCGGGCATGATTTCACTGGAAGACAGCCAGCAGATCCTGCAGGTGATGAATGCCCTGAATTCGGCCCTGACCGTCGATCTGCCGCGTTCAGAAGTTACCGTGGAAGACGTCAACGCCCAGGACCGGGTGTCCGGCTTCAGTTCGCGCGGTCCGGTCGTTGTGCCCGGCATGGTCAAGCCCAATGCGATGGCGCCGGGACAAAGCATACGGTCTGCATTCGTTTCCTCTCCCACGGCGGCTGCCATCAGCAGCGGCACCTCAATGGCCTCTCCACATGCGGCCGGTGCCATTGCCCAGCTTCGCCAGCTCAATCCGAGCTGGGGTCCGGATGTGCTGCAGTCTGTAATGGAGACGACGGCAGAGGTCGAACCGGTCATCGCCGGTGGTCTGCAGGCCAACCTGTTCGAGCGCGGCAGTGGCCGCATTCGCGTCGATCGTGCGGCTCGAGCGGGCCTGTATCTGCCGATCACCCGGTCCGAGTTCATGGCGGCCGATCCGGCCCAGGGTGGCAATCCCGCCAATCTCAACCTCGCCGGTGTGCTGTTCGAGGATTGTGCCGAGTCGTGCACGTTGACGCGCACGGTGCAAGCGCTGCGCAGCGGCAGCTGGAGCGTGCAGACCCTCGGAGATCTGTCCATCAGCGTGTCTCCAGGCAGTTTCAACCTGTCCAGCGGGCAGCGCCAGACCCTCGAAATCACGGTCGAACGCGGTGCCACGGAAGATGGAGTACTCGCCGAAGGTCAGATCAGGCTGGTGCCCCAGGGTGACAACGTCGTTGAACAACGTTTGCGGGTCGGTGCCATCTTTGGCGCGGGAGCGCCACCGGCAGCGGCAACCGTAGTTGATGTCGAGGTCGGAGCCAATCGCGGCCGCGGCACGCTGACCATCGAGGGCCTGCCGGAGCTGGCCGAAGCGGTGTTCAACACCAGCGCCTTGACCCGGCCGGTCGAGGAGCGTTTCGAACTGATCGAGGACCCAACGCCGGATAACCCCTTCTCGGGCGGTGAGGGGACCCGGACCTTCCTGGTAGAAGTTCCCGAGGACACCCTGATGCTGTGGGTGGAGACCGCTTCCGAGGAATCTCCCGACATTGATTTGTTCGTCGGATTTGACGCCAACGGCAATGGTCAGGCTGAGGAAGCAGAGTTGGTCTGCACCTCCTGGGAAGAGATGGAATCGAGTGAACGCTGCCTGATCAGTAATCCCCAGGCAGGGACCTGGTGGATTGTCGTGCAGAACTGGCTGGCGTCTGCCGCTGACGCCAGTGATGCGGTTTCCCTTGATTATGCGGTGTTGCGCAATGCGCCTGACGACTACAGTCTGGTCGCCAGCGGTGTCGGCATTCACCAGGGAGGCGACCTGTCACTGCAGGTGCACTGGGATAATCCGGCGATGCGAATCAATCAGGCCTATGTCGGTGCGATCGGCTTGACGGCCGACCCTGATAATCTGGCCGATGCTGGTGTCATACCGATCCGGATCGAGCGGGTTCTGCCGAATCAGCCGCGGCCAACGGCCCTTTTCAAAGGCGAACAACTGCCCGTTGTCGTGCCGGCAAACAGCACCCACAAGCAGTTGTTCATCGACGTGCCGCCGACAACGTTCCGCCTGAGCGTTACGGTGGAAGGCGACGATGGTGTCAACGCCGGCCTTCAGCTGGTTGAGTTCGACAGCCTGGCCGGAAGCGCGCCGGGCACGCCGGAGCCGCCGCCCGGAACCGTGGTTTCCGGAACCGGCTCCGGTGCCGGCATCGATCTGGCCGTTGGCGATGCCATCAATCAGATCACCCCGGGCCGCTGGCATGTCATCCTCGAGAATCCGACCGACGAGGAAAAGCTTGTCTACGTGCAAGCCGGCTTTCCGGAGAACGGCAGGCTGAACGCCCAGTACGGACTGTGGAGCCCGCGCAGCCGTCTCATCTTTCAGGGGATCGAGTGGCAGCGCGCCGGACCCGGCTTCATGCTCTGGTACAGCTATGATCATGCCGGCCTGCCGCAGTTCTACATTGCCACGGCCGCCATTGACGAAGACAGCTCCGTCTGGCGAGCAACGCTGGAACGGGTGACCGGCAACAACGTCCGCCAGAACGTGGAGGTGGTCGGTGAGGTCAGTCTGACCACGCTCGAAGACGACCTGATGAGCTTTGCCTGGCGTCTGAACGGCGCCCATGGTTCCGAGCTGATGATCCCGAACGCGCCGCCGACCTGCCCCGAAGTGGACGGTCAGCCCTTCAGTCTGACCGGCCACTGGTTCTCGCCGACGGCCCCGGTTGGCGGCACCACCATGATCGTCACCGACACCAGTCAGTCCTATGTGCGGTACTACTACGATGACGATGGAGTTGGCCGCTGGGTGTTTGTGTCCGCGCTCGAAGATGAGCTCGGCGCGGCTGGAGAGGTGCGCGACTTCCGTGGCTTCTGTCCCAACTGCGAGAGCTTCCCGATGAGCTATGACGGCAATTCCAGCGCGGTTGGAGGCCATGCGGTGTTCTTCGAAAGCGAAACCAGCGCAACGGAAGTCATCGAGTTCACAAGTGCGCCGCCGCTCAACCATGTCATCAGCCTGGATGTGCCTATCCAGAAACTGTCGCAGACGCTGAGCTGTCAGCCCTGAGTCCCGGATCGGCCCTGGCCCCGTCGCCCCCCGGCGGCGGGGCTCCTTGCCCGCAAGCAGGGACACCGCGTGAGTCCATCATGATTGCCAATCAGAAAGTGGTCGTGGTGCTGCCGGCCTACAACGCCGCCCTTACTCTGGAGCAGACTCTGGCTGAAGTGCCAGGAGACCTGGTCGACGAAATCATCCTGGTCGATGATGCCAGCCAGGATGACACGGTCGCCGTGGCCAAAGCCGCCGGCATTCAGCACGTTATTCGACATCCCGAAAATCGCGGCTATGGCGGCAACCAGAAAACCTGCTATGCCAAGGCCCTGGAGCTGGGTGCCGATATCGTCATCATGCTGCACCCGGATTACCAGTACACCCCGAAGCTGATCCCGGCGATGGCCGGGCTGGTTGCCAGCGGCTTGTTTCCGGTCGTGTTGGGTTCTCGTATCCTCGGCGGCGGTGCCCTGCGCGGCGGCATGCCGCGCTACAAGTACGTGGCCAACCGCGCCCTGACCGCGTTCCAGAACCTGTGCACCGGGGCCAAGCTGTCGGAGTATCACACCGGCTACCGCGCCTTCTCCGCCGAAGTGCTTAAGCGTATTCCGCTGAATGCCAATTCCGATGATTTCATCTTCGATAACCAGATGCTGGCCCAGATCATTCACCACGGTTACCGGATTGGCGAAATCACCTGTCCCACGGCTTATTTCGACGAGGCCTCGTCAATCAACTTCCGGCGCAGTGTGATCTACGGCCTGGGTGTGCTCGGCGTGTCGGTGGCCTCCCTGGCCTGCCGCCTGGGCCTGTACCGTCCCCGCTACTTCTGAGATGCTGGACAGGACTGACACGGGCAGGCGTTGGCTGTGGCTGCTTGCCTGGCTGTTGCTGTTCGCACTCGCGGCCTGGCTGCGCCTCTGGCAGATCGGCCACCAGATTCTGATCGACGATGAATGGCATGCCGTCCACAAGCTGATGCGCTTCGGCTACCGGGACATATTCTTGTCTTTTGGCCACGCCGATCACACCATTCCCCTGACCCTGTTCTTTCGCCTGCTGGCCGATACCGTAGGCTTGTCGGAGTGGCGCATGCGCGCTTTGCCGCTGGCCTTTGGACTGGCAACCGTACTGGCGCTCCCATGGGTGATGAAGCCGTGGCTGAAGCGCTGTGAGCCATGGGTGTTCGCGGCCTTGCTGGCCGTGTCACCGCTGCTGATTCATTTCACCCGCTACGTCCGGCCCTACGCGCTGACCGTGCCGATGGGTTTTATCGCCATGATCGCGCTGTGGCGCTGGTGGCATGAGCGCAAAGCGGCCTGGGCCGGGGTCTTCGTGGTCTTTGCCACTGCCTGCGCCTGGCTGCATCCACTGACCTTGCTGTTCACCGCTGCCGCACTGAGCTGGTTTGGCATAGCCGCCCTGGTCGCCTGGTGGCAGGGCGATGGCGGTCAGGCACTGAAGCGCATTCTGCCGCTGGGCGCCCTGACCACCGTGTTGTGCTCGGCCCTGGTGTTGCCGCCCTTGCTGGCCGATCCCACCGCCATGGCCAGCAAGTCGGGAATCCACCAGGTGCAATGGCTCACCTTCGTGCGCGGTTGGGAGCTGTTGATCGGCAGTGCCAACTGGCTGGTCGCCGGCTTCAGTCTGGTCCTGGCGTGCCTTGGGGCCTGGCGGCTGTGGCGACGCGACGCCGCGTTCCTTGGCTACTGGCTGTTCATGAGCCTGGTTGCGTTGGTGGTCACGATCTCGCTGGATGCGGCCTGGATTCATCACGCCCTGGTCCTGGTTCGCTACACCGCCGTGGCGCATCCGCTGCTGCTGCTACTGATTGCCCTGGGCCTGACCTGGCTGCTGTCGCGGCTGGCCGCGCTGCTGAACCAGCCGGCAGCCGCCTGGCCGGTGGCCGGTGGTGCCCTGGCCTGGCTGCTGATGTTGGTTGTTTCAGGCCCCTTGCCCCAGACTTATGCCGGCCTTAACCAGTTCACCAGCCATATGCGCTACCACTATGACTACAATTTCGAGCGCAGCATCTATACCAGCGTGATGGCCGAGGCCCAGCTACCGGCGATTTATCGACGCATGGCGGCCGAGCCGGGCGACTGGGTGCTGATCGAGACCCCGTGGCACTTCGAGTCCCACTTCAGCCCGTTGTCGGAGTATCAGCGCTACCACCAGATGCCGATCCGGGTCGGCATGATCGGCGGTCTGTGCATCGACTGGACTTACGGCGAGCTGCGGCGGGACATGGATCTGCACATCGTTTTTCGCCGCTTCGTCTTTCTGGCCGACCTGCTCGCCCAGCCCCAGCCCGAAAACCGCTTTGTTGTTTTTCACCGTGGCACTCCCTTCGGCTACGTTCGCGAACTCCCCGATATCGAACCCTGTATTGATGCCTTCAGGGGCCGCCACGGCAGACCCTGGCACGAAGACGAACACCAGGTCATCTTCCGCCTCCCTGCCGGGTAATTATTCTTCTCCCCTCTCACCCCTCACCTTCTTTCCATCCATCGTTTCAATCCCCAACTCGAAACAATCAAGCCCGCCAACGCCAACAGCGGCAGACCGATGTGCGGCTCCAGCAGCAGCTCCGGCCCCATCACATCGCGTGCCTCCAGCAGCGAGCCCAGGCCGTTGCCGACGGCGGCATAGATCAGGGTGATGGGTACCAGGCCCAGGGTAGAGGCCAGGGCGAAGCGCCAGACCGGCACCTTCGACATACCCGCTGCCGCGTTGACGACGAAGAACGGCGCGACCGGGATGATTCTCGACAGGGCAACGTACCATTCGGCATCGCGCTCGATCCGTTCCACCCAGGGTTCGATGCGACTGCGCGCCAGGCGTCTCCTCAGTAGTCGACCGCCAAAGCGTCGCACCATCAGCAGGGTCAACAGCGCCGCCGTGGAGGCGCCCAGCAAGGCCGCGCCGGCACCCAGCCAGGGGCCGAACAGGTAGCCGCCGGTCAGGCAGAACAGGGTGCCTACCGGCAGCGCGACAAGAGAGAGCAGGATAAAGGCCGCGATGAAAACGAGCAGCGCCAGCCAGAAGCGCGCCTTGACCAGCGATTCCAGGCTGGCAAGTTGGTCCAGTACCGGGCCGATGCCCATCCGGCCCAGCAAGACGATGACGACGACGACCAGCAGCACAGCGGCAGCCCCCGCGGTCAGCCGCCAGCCCCACGCGCTATCCATCACGCCGCTGCCAGCCGCTCCCGCGCCGTTGCGCAGGCCTTCTCCAGATCAATCGTATCCAGTGCCTCATGCCCGGCGCTCAGGTCGGCCAGAAGCTGCGCCTGGCGCTCCCCTCGGGCCAGGGCGTCGGCATAGGGGATTTCCGGGTGGAACATGACCATGGCATAGCGCGGGATGAACAGACCCGGCAGGCGCTTTTCCAACTCCCATTCCAGCGCCTTTTGCAGATGAAAGCGCGGGTCGCGGACGCGGTCTCGCATTTCCAGATAGTTGTCCAGGGCCATGGCGGCAATGGCATCGGCGTTTGGCTTGCGTTCGTCCTGAAAGGCCTGCAGCGCGCCCGCCCGATCCGGATGTTCGGCCAGCAGCCGGTCCAGCGCCACTGTATCCTCGAAGGCTGCGTTCATGCCCTGGCCGTGAAAGGGAACAATGGCATGCGCTGCATCGCCCAACAGCACGGCCTTGTCGCCCAAAAGCCAGCGGTCGACGTACAAGGTGCCGAGAAATCCGACCGGGTGTTCGGCCAGCTCGCGATCCAGCTCGGGCATCTGGGCAACGGCATCGGGAAATTCGTTCTCCAGGAAAGCGCGCATAGTGGCCGGATCCTGCAGCTGTTTGAAGCCCGGGTCGCCGTCATTGTCGAGAAACAGGGTGCAGGTAAAGCTGCCGTCGGGGTTGGGCAGGGCAATCATCATGAAGCCGCCGCGCGGCCAGATATGCAG
>REEQ01000062.1 GCA_007695005.1 Wenzhouxiangellaceae bacterium
GTCGGGGGTTGGGGGTCGGTGGTCGGTGGTCGGTGGTCGGTGGTCGGTGGTCGGTGGGGGTGGTCTGGCGGTTGCTTGAGCGGGTTCAGGCGGGTTTTCCTAGCCAGATTAAATGTTATCTTTGGTTTTTGGCTGGTATGCGGTTGGCTCAGGCGACAGCTGCTCTTGGATTTTTCTGGGCAGGAGATTATTGGTGCATCCCGGGATTATTTTGTACCCTCTGACTGCGGTCTGGCTGCTGCTTCTCGTGGCATCGTCTGCCCTGGCCAGCGAGTATCGCATCAAGTTCGAACGCTATCAGCAGATGGCTTCCTGGTTCAGCTACCCTGACGAGCTACCTTTCGTTACTTTCTTTGCCAAGGACGGCCGGTGCGTATTGCAACAGGAGCTTGACCTGGACTGGACGGCGACCAGGCTGGCGAGTCCGGAGACACTGGTTCCTGATCCCGAATGCAGGATATTCAGGAGCGATGGGCCCGGCACTCAAGGGCTGACCAGCCAGTCGCGCTGGCACATTCATCTATGGACATTGGACATCGACAGTTGTCCGGTGTGCGAGCATGCCGAGACCCAGCTGCGCTCACTGCTGGAGGAAAACCCGGATCAGTTCAGCCTGACGATTTCACGCGTTTTCTTTCCGGAATGACGAGGCTGTAGCGTGCAAGCAGCAGGCCCAAGTCTCGACTGTTCGATTCAGCGGTAACCCTTGATTATGCGTTTTTTGACATGCTATCCGGTCCGGCTTCGGCATGAACCGCTCGGCCTTGCATGGGTCACAGTTTCCGAGTCACGCGATTTGATTTGATGGATATCCAGCGCAAGGGCGCGCGTCAGCGCAAGCTTTTTCGTTTCGCCTACCCAAGTTTGGCAGTGATCCTGCTCGTGGCGCTGAGCCTGGCGGCCTGGAGCCTGCAGTCGCGCCCGCCGGCCATTGATTCTGATCGAATCTGGAGTGGTACCGTGACCCGCGGTGAGCTGCTGCGCGAGGTCACAGCGGCCGGCAGCCTGGTGGCACCGGAGCTGCGTGCGGTGACCAACCGCAATGAGGGCGTGATCGAGCGCATCCTGGTTCTGCCCGGCGAGCCGGTACTGCCGGACACCGTTTTGCTGCGCATGTCCAGTCCATCGCTGGAAGACGAGCTGGCGACGATGCGCTGGGATCTGGCCCAGGCCGAAGCCGAGGAGGCCTTGCGAGCCGTGGAAACCGAAAATCGCCAGCTTGACCTGGTCGCCCAGGTCGCGGCAGCGGAGTCGGAATATCTGAGCGTTCGCCTTGAGCTTGAGGCCCAGGAGGCACTGGGCGAGCGCCAGGTGTTTTCGGCAATCGAGGTCGAACGGACAAGGCTTAGGGCTGAACAGTTGAACCGCAGGCTCGAGGCCGAGCGGGCCCGCCTCGCCCGCTATGCCGAGAATCGAGAGGCCGAGGCACAGGCTTCCAATGCGCGCCTGTCGCGGCTGCGCGAGCAGGTCCAGCGCCTGGAGGCCCGGGTCAATGATCTCGATGTAACCGCCGGGGTCGAGGGCGTGGTCCAGGAAATCAATGTTCAGGAAGGCGAGCGATTGCCGACCGGGCAGGCGGTGGCGCGGGTAGTCAATCTGGATCACCTGATCGCTCGGGTGCGAGTGGCCGAGCGCGACGCGGCCAATGTGATGCCAGGCATGCCGGTGCGCCTGGAACTGGGTCAACGGATTGAGACCGGCGAGGTTGCAAGGATCGATCCGACCGCGCGCGAGCGCACCGTCAGCGTGGATGTGGCCCTGACCGGTGACCAGCTCGAAGGCCTGCGGCCTGATCTGAGCGTGACGGCCAGGATCGAGCTGGAACGCGTGCCCGATACGCTGACCCTGGGCCGGCCGGCTGGGGTCCGGGGTGAGTTCGAGCGCCTGGCGCTGTTTCGACTCAACGGCGCCGGCGACCGGGCCGAGCGCACCGAGGTCGAGATTGGCAGATTGTCGACCCGGCAAGTCGAAATTCTGTCCGGCCTGGCACCGGGTGACCGGGTGATACTGGCCGATCTGCACGACTGGGCCGACGAACCTGTCTTGAGAATCCGCTGAACCTTTGTGGCCGTGGCCGTTCCGAGAGCCGATTCCCCATGAATGAAAACGCTGCGCTGATTCAACTCAGCCAACTCAGCCGCATCTTTACCACCGATACCCTGGAAACTCACGCCGTCGCCGGTATCGACCTGGAGATTGGGCGCGGTGAGTATGTGTCGATCGAAGGCCCGTCGGGCTGCGGCAAGTCCACCCTGCTGCACTTGCTGGGTCTGCTTGACGAGCCCAGCGCCGGGGAGTACCGGCTGGCCGGAGTGCCAATAACCGAGATCGATGCCGAGGAACGGGCCCGCTTGCGCAATCGCGAGATCGGGTTCGTGTTTCAAAGCTTTACTAACACCGTCGTTAATCCTGCCTCATTCAGCTTGTCTCTCGGCGTTCGTGGCAAGGCGTCGGCGCGCCAGTGTAGCCACTCCTACATCAAGCGTCGAGAACGCAGTCCACGGACGCCGAGAGGCAAGCCCTACGGGGGCTCCGGACGAATCCGCCTGCGGCGTTAAAGTGGCTCGACGTAGAACAACTATGCCTTCGCCACTTTGCCTTGCAGGCGAATCCGTCCGGAGCCCTGAATGTGGCACGATTAACGACGGTGTTAGTAACCTGATCCCGGAAATGAGCGTGGCCGACAATGTAGGCCTGCCGCTGGTTTATCGTCGCGGACTGAGAGCAGCCGAGATCCGCGAGCGCGTGGACGCCGCCCTGGCCCAGGTCAGCTTGACTGACCGCGCAGCACATCATCCGGCCCAGCTTTCCGGCGGCCAGCAACAGCGCGTGGCGATTGCGCGCGCCCTGGTCGGCGAACCTTCGCTGGTGCTGGCCGATGAGCCTACTGGCAACCTTGACCAGGCCAACGGCGACCAGGTCATGGACCTGCTGGACACGCTGCATGCCGGTGGCACCACCATCGTCATGGTGAGTCATAATCCGGCCTACTGCCAGCGGGCCGCTCGGCGCCTGAACATGCTGGATGGTCGCCTGGCATGAGGGGCTTGCTGTCCGACCTGCGTCATGCCATCAAGCTCTACGCAGTCACGCCGCTGAGCACAGCCCTGGCGATCGGCGCCCTGGCCGCGGCCCTGGCTTTCGTGACCGTGTTTGCGTCGATGTGGAATGATCTGGCCCTGCGGCCACATCCCGGCCTTGCTGGCAGTGAGCGCATCATTACCCTGCAGATCGAAACCCCGGAGCTTGCCCGCGGGCTGGCTGGCGAGACCATTCATGAACTTGACGAGCAGGCCGTTACCCTCGACGGCGTGGTTGGCATTGACGACCAGCCGCGCAGCCTGCGGGTCGATGGCGAACAACTCCACGCCAGAATCGAATTGGTCAGTCGCAACTATTTCCCGGTGCTTCGGCCGCGCCTGCACCTGGGCAGGGCGCTGAACGAGGCGGATCATGCCGGCGATGCCGAGCAGGTTGCGGTGGTCTCCTACGGTTTCTGGCGCCAGCACCTCGGTGGCCGCAGTGATGTGCTTGGTGAAACCCTGGAGATCGCCGACAATCCCATTACCTTCATTGCTGCCGACGGCAGTAGCTCGACCTCGTCGGATCAGGAGGTTCGGGTCCGCATTGTCGGGATAATGAGCCGGGCCATGAACGCTACTTTCGGCGGTGCACAGGGCACGGATCTGTGGCTGGCCCTGGAACCCGATGTCGTCCGCCAGCGCCGCGAGGGGGAAGCCAGGGTGTTTCGCAGTTACTCGGCGCTGGGCCGGCTGAGTCCGGGCAGCAGCGCGCAGGCTGCGGCCGACGAGCTCAATACCCGTTTCGCTGATCTGGCCGGGCAGGCCAGACTCTCTGGCGACCAGGCGCGCTGGCTGGTCCATCCCAGGATCACGAGCAACCCGCAGGCCGATGAAGAAGTGCTCGGCCAGGTGCGCCTGTTCCTGGTTGCCAGCGTGCTGGTTGCCGTGGTCGCTGCAGTCAATATTGGCCTGTTCATGCTGGCCCAGGCGCCCGGGCGCCGGCGCGAGGTCAACCTGCGCTTTGCCCTGGGTGCCTCGCGGCGGCGGATCATTCGCCAGCTCGTCACCGAGGCTGGCGTGCTGGTGATTGGCGCTGCTGTCCTGGGCCTGGTTGCCAGCCTGTGGCTGAGTGCCATGCTGCAGGAACTCGCCTTTCTCGACGGTGCCGGCTGGCGTGAGGTCAACCCGCTGGATTGGCGTGTGTTGCTGATGTTGTGCGCTGGCGTCGCACTGCTGACTGCAATGGCGGCCCTGGCGCCAGCGTTCGGCTTGCGCCAGACCGGGATCGCCCATGCCCTGCGCCAGGTCAGCGCCCGCGCCGGCCTTGCCCAGCGTGCCAGCGGTATTGCCCAGATCGCGCTGGCTGGGCTGCTCGGGGGTGCGGCGCTGGGCTTTGCCTGGCAGCTGGCCTACCTGGCCCGGGCTGACTACGGCTTCGAGCCGGCCGGGATCGTGGTCGTCAGCGCCGAATTCAACCAGAGCGTCTTTTTTGGCGGCAGCTGGGAGGAAGTGCTGGCCCGGCGCACTGAACGACGCGAGCTGCTGTCGGCCCTGCCGAGGGTCGAGGCAGTGGCCTTCGGCGTGCCAGCACCGGCGGTACCCGGTTTTTCGATGCATCTCAACGCCAGCGTGCCGGATCAGCCAGAGCAGCGCTTCAGTGTCAATGTCATCTCCATCGACCCTGCGTTCCCCCGCCTGCTGGGCATGCGCTTGCTGAACGGGGCGATGCCACAACCCGATGATCCGCTCGGTGTGTTGATCAACGAGCGCTTCGCCCAGGAGGCCTGGGGGCATTTGGATGTGCTTGGTGAACCGGTGCCCCTGACCTCACCGATGCCATCGGGCGTCGACGGCGAGGCGAGGGTGGTTGGCGTGGTCGCCGATGTTGCCTATTCTCATCCGCAGGAGCCGATTCGACCGATGGTTTTCACCACCGCAGCCTTCTTCTCCGGGGTCGATAGCCTGTTGCTGAAAACTTCGGCAACACCGACAGAGATACGGTCAGCGGTCGAGGACCTGATCGACCGCGGCCTGATCGACATCGAGATCGGCGATGTGGTGCGCCTCGAAGATGTCTGGCACGAGCTGCTGGCGGCAGATCGCTCAAGGGCGCGGCTGTCCATAACCGCCGCTCTGGTGGCGGTGTTCCTGGCAGCTTTCGGCTTTTACGGTACACAACGCTACCTGGTCGCTGCCGGACGCCGCGAATACGCCATCCAGGCCGCGCTGGGCGCCGGCCCCAGGGCGCTGCGACGCGTGGTCCTGCTCCGTGGCCTTGCCATGGGGCTGCCCGGCCTGGTGTTGGGCTCGCTGCTGGCGTTTATCGCCATCGTCTGGCTCCGTGATGGGTTCCTGGAACAGGCGGTTAACCCCTGGGTGGTCAGCCTGCTTGTGGTCGTTGGCACGACCGCGCTGATCCTCGCCGCCTGCCTGGGCCCGGCGCGTCAGGCATTGCGCATGAACCCGGCCCAGATACTGCGTGAAGAGTAGCCGTCATCCGGTGATCAGGGAAACCCTTGTAAGCCCCGCGTTGACGAGTCTGCCGTGCTTTCCGTCGTCCATGGTTCTTTCGCCGCCAGCTTAGGCCAGGGCTTCCAGGCTCCGGTCACCCTGAAAATTGAGCCAGTGGTCGGCGAAGGTCTGGCCGCTGACGGGGTGTTTCAGGTCGGGGGCGATGTCGGCCAGGGGCTTGAGCACATGGGCGTACTTCAGCACTTCGTCGCGCGGTAGTTCGAGGCCGTCGAATTCGCCGACCTTGTCGCCGTGCAGCAGGATGTCGATGTCCAGCGAGCGGTCGGAAAAGCGCGGTTGACTGCGGTCGCGACCGTGCTGGTTTTCAAGCTCCGTCAGCCAGCGTTTCAGTTCACCGACGCTCATGTCGGTCCGGATTCGGGCAGCGGCATTGAGGAAGTCCTCGCCGGAAAAACCCACGGCCGGCGAGCGGTAGATCGGCGACAAGTCGATCTGGCCGAAGCGAGCGCGCAGCGCCGTGACGCCGGAGCGCATGTTGTGTTCGGCATTCTGATTGCTGCCCAGGCCCAGGTAGGCGTCAATCATGCTTTGCTCCACATCGGGTTTGCCAATCTGATCAATCAATGCGCTGGCCGCGTTCGATCAGGATCCCAACGGAACGGGATCCGCGCACGGCACCCGGCTTGTCCAGTTTTAGGCGCAGCCACTGTACAGGAAATTCATTCAGGATGATTTCTGCGCAGCGTTCGGCCAGCGTTTCGACGAGACCGAACTCGCTCTTTTCGACAAAGGCGATCAGGCGCTTTGCAACCGCCTTGTAGTCGAGCGCATCCTCGATCTGATCGGTGGCCGCAGCGCGCCTGACATCGGTGTTCATTTCGATATTCAAGCGCACGGTCTGCCGAATCTCGCGCTCCCAGTCGTAAATGCCGATGACGGTGTCGATGTCGAGATCGGAGATGAAAACTATGTCCATGTCGGTCGGGGCAGGGGAAAGCAGCTGAGCATAGCCGCGGCCGGAAGAGTTTAGCGTGAGTGGCAAGGCAGCGGGGCTGCGGCTGGCTCAAACCGCTGTCAACTCCTCCAGCGGCCAGCGCGGGCGCACCGCGATCTGGCCATCGATTCGTCCTTCCTTTCTCCGGTGCCAGCCGGCATGGGCAATCATCGCGCCATTGTCCGTGCACAGCGACGGGCGCGGATAGTAGACCTGCCCCGGCAGGGCGCTGTCCAGGGCCTGGCGCAGGCGGGCATTGGCGCTGACCCCACCGGCAATTACCAGGCTGCGATGGCGCGTTTCGTGCAGTGCGCGTCGACATTTGATTACCAGGGTATCGACGACCGCCTTCTCGAAACCGGCGGCGATGTCGGCATGATCGGCAGGTTCGCTGTTGTTGATCAGCTGACGGGTATGGGTCTTGAGGCCGGAAAAACTGAAGTCCAGGCCCGGGCGATTGACCATGGGGCGCGGGAAATCGAAGCGTTCAGGGTCACCCTGCTCGGCCAGGCGCGCGACCTCCGGTCCGCCGGGAAAGCCCAGGCCGAGCAGCCGCGCGGTCTTGTCGAAGGCCTCGCCGGCGGCGTCGTCCAGGGTTTCGCCAAGCAGGCGATAGCGGCCAATGTCGGCAACATCCACCAGCATGGTGTGGCCGCCGGAGACCAGCAGGGCGACAAAGGGAAAAGCGGGTGGCTGCGCTTCCAGCAGGGGCGAGAGCAGATGGCCTTCCATGTGATGCACGGCAATGGCCGGTAGGCCGGCTGCGTGGGCCAGGCCAACGCCTACGGCAGCCCCGACCAGCAGTGCTCCGGCCAGGCCGGGGCCGGCGGTATAGGCAACCGCATCGAGCTCGGCGGCGGTCAGCTCGGCCAGCGTCAGTACCTCGCGGATCATCGCCGGGAGCTTGCGCACGTGGTCGCGTGAGGCCAGCTCCGGCACCACGCCGCCAAAGGCCGCGTGGTCGGCCTGGGTGTAGACCAGTTCGGCAACAATGCCTGCGTCAGGCCGGTATACGGCTACGCCGGTTTCGTCGCAAGAGGTCTCGATGCCGATTATGTTTTGCATGTGCCGAAGTTTGCGAGTTATAATGGGCGACTTTCCACTTAATATCGGAACGGGAAATAATGCCCAGCGTCAAGGTCAAGGAAAACGAACCGTTTGAATACGCCCTGCGTCGCTTCAAGCGTTCTTGCGAAAAGGCTGGCGTCGTCGCCGAAGCCCGTCGTCGCGAGTTCTTCGAGAAGCCCACCCAGGAGCGCAAGCGCAAGAAGGCGGCCGCGGTGAAACGTCACCTGCGCAAGCTGTCGCGCGAACGGGTCAACCGCCGCAGATTGTACTAGTTCCCCTGTTCGGGCGGGGCTCTCCCGTCCGATCCATGCAAAGCAGTATCCCATGTCTCTCAAGCAAAGGATCGGCGAGGACGTCAAGCAGGCCATGCGCGCTGCTGACAAGCCGCGCCTGACTACCTTGCGCATGGTGACTGCCGCGATCAAGCAGCGAGAAGTTGACGAGCGTATCGAGCTGGCCGACAGCGATGTGCTCGCGATCATCGAAAAGATGATCAAGCAGCGGCGTGAGTCTGCCGAGCAGTATCGCGCCGGGCAACGACCGGAGCTGGCCGATGCTGAAGAGGCTGAGATCGCCATGCTCAAGGTGTACCTGCCCGAGCCGCTGGCCGACAGCGAGCTTGATCAATTGATCGATGGCGCCGTGGCCGAGTCCGGCGCGACCGGCATGGCAGGCATGGGTGCGGTCATGGGCTTGCTGAAGGAGCGCGTGCAGGGTCGGGCCGACATGCGCGAGGTTTCAGCCCGGGTGCGGGCCCGGTTGTCTGCCTGACCGCGCGGATGCGGGGTTGAATACCCTTGCCCGGTCGCATACCCGATGACTTTATCGAAAGCCTGCTCGAACGCGTTGATATTGTCGATGTCATCGGCGCGCGGCTGGATCTGAAGCCGGCCGGCCGCGGCGAGTTCAAGGCCCTGTGCCCCTTCCATACCGAAAAGTCCCCGTCCTTCACGGTTAGCGCCGACAAGCAGTTCTACCACTGCTTCGGCTGCCAGGCGCATGGCACGGCGGTCGGCTTTCTGATGCAGTATGACGGCCTGGAGTTTCCAGCTGCCATTGAAGAGCTGGCCAGAGCGGCCGGCCTGGAAGTGCCGCGCGAAGCAGGGGCCCCTATTGCGCGCAAGCATGATCGGCTGTATCAGGCTCTGTCCTCGGCCCAGGACTGGTTCCGGCGCCAGCTTGGTGCCAGCGAGGCGGCGCGCGCCTATCTCAAGGGCCGCGGTTTCGACCGCGATACCGTCGAGGCATTCGGTATCGGTTATGCGCCGCGCGCCTGGCAGGCGCTGGCCGATCACCTTGGCCGCGAAGGCTATACCCACAGCGAACTGGAGCAGGCCGGCCTGGTCAGCCTGCGCGATGGCCGGGTCAGCGACAAGTTTCGCGACCGGGTCATGTTTCCGATTCATGATCGCCGTGGCCGGGTCATCGCCTTCGGCGGGCGGGTCATCGGTGATGGTCAGCCGAAGTACATGAACTCGCCGGAAACGCCGGTGTTTCACAAGGGGCGCGAGCTGTATCGGCTCTACCAGGTACGCCGGGGCGGTTTGCCCGAGCGAATTCTGGTCGTTGAAGGCTACATGGACGCCGCTGCCCTGTATCAGCATGGACTGACTGATTCCGTGGCAACCCTGGGGACCGCGGTGACCCCGGATCACCTTGATGCCCTGTTCAAGGCAACTCCGCTGGTATTGTTCTGTTTCGACGGCGATCGCGCCGGCCGTCAGGCGGCCTGGCGCGGTCTGGAAGCAGCGCTGCCGATGATGAAGGACAACCGCGAGCTGCGTTTTTTGTTTCTGCCGGAAGGCGAGGATCCCGACAGCCTGGTCCGCAGCCAGGGGAAGGCCGCGCTGGAGGCAATGATGGCGTCAGCGCCAAGCCTGTCGAGCTTTTTCTTTGACCAGCTGAGCCGGCGCGTGGATATGGAGACCATTGATGGCCGCGCGCGCCTGGTGGCACTGGCCGAGCCGTACCTGGAGCGCCTGCCGGCAGGCCCTTTTGCCGACCTGATGCGAGCAGAATTGAAGCGCCGTGCCGGTCACTCCGGTCGAGCCCGCGCCCGGTCCGCACCGCCGCTGCGCGATGAACAGGCGCCGGGGCTGGTCGACCGACCCCTGACGCCTGTACAATACGCGGTCGCCTTGCTGGTGCAGCGTCCTGAACTGGTCGCCGATCCAGCGGTCTGTGTATCGGAGGTGCCCGGACAGATCAAGGGCCTGGCCTTCCTCCGGGAGCTGATTGAATTTTGCCGTGCCAGGCCCCATCTCTCGACGGCTAAGCTCCTCGAACTTTGGCGAGACCGCCCGGAAGCGCCCTGGCTGGGCCAGCTGGCGAGCCGGCAGATCATCGCCGATCGTGAGGCAATGCCGCAGGCGCTGGCGCAAACTCTGGCCAGAATACGTGGTTTGCAGATACAGGCCAGGGTTCGTGAATTGCAACAGGCCCAGATGAATCAAGGGGGGCTGGATCATGAACGGGCCGATGAATTGCGTCGGCTGCTGAGCCAGCGCCATGAACACAAAGACCAGTAGACACCAGCGATATTCCATGGAAAACGCACCTCGACCCTCCCAGCTCAAGCAACTGATCGAAAAAGGCCGTGAGCAAGGCCAGTGGCTGACCTACGCCCAGGTCAACGACCACCTGCCCGATGACATCGTCGATCCCGAACAGATCGAAGACATCATCAACATGATCAACGATATGGGGATCAAAGTCTTCGAGGAAGCGCCCGAGGACGCCGATGCCCTGATCCTGAACGATGCGGCCAGTACCGATACCGACGATGAAACCGCCCAGCAGGAAGCCGAAGCGGCCCTGGCGGCGGTCGAGTCTGAGCTTGGCAGAACCACGGACCCGGTGCGCATGTACATGCGCGAAATGGGCTCGGTGGATCTGCTGACCCGCGAAGGCGAAATCTCGATCGCCAAGCGCATCGAAGACGGTCTCAATCAGGTCAACATGGCCTTGTCGCGCTTTCCGGGCACAGTCGCGGAGCTGCTCGAAGAGGCCGAGTCCTGGAAGGCCGGCAACCAGCGTCTGAATGAGCTGGTCAGCGGCTTCATCGATCCGACACTGCTGGCCGAGATGGATCTGATTTCCGAAGACACCATGGAAGCTGCCGTCGCCGAGGAGGCCGAGTTTCAGGACGAGGAAGACGAAGACGACGACAAGCCGGCGCCGACGGTCAACACCGGCCCTGATCCAGAGCAGGTGACCCAGTACTTTGATGAGCTTCAGCGCCTGCATGAGCATTTCATCAAGCTCTACGATCGCTATGGTGCCGGCGGCAAGAAGACCAACGAGCTCAAGGACCAGATTTCCGAGCAGTTCATGCGCCTGAAGCTGCCGCCGCGCATGTTTGATCACCTGATTGACCGGATGCGCTTCCACGTCGCCCTGATCCGCGACATCGAGCGCAAGATCATGCAGCTTTGCGTCGAGCGAGCCGGCATGCCGCGCAAGGAATTCATCAAGTCCTTCCAGGACAACGAGGCCGACCCGGAATGGCTGGCCGGCTTGCTCAAGCGCCAGACCAAATGGGGTCGGGCGATGAAGGAGCATGCCGACGAAATCACCGAGCTGCAGCAGCGGCTGGCCCGCTTTGAAAAGGCTCAGCGTGTGTCGGTGTCCGAACTGCGAGAGTTGAATCGGGCGATGTCGATCGGCGAGGCCATGGCCCGCCGAGCCAAGAAGGAAATGGTCGAGGCCAACCTGCGCCTGGTGATCTCGATTGCCAAGAAGTACACCAACCGCGGCCTGCAGTTTCTGGATCTGATCCAGGAGGGCAACATCGGCCTGATGAAGGCGGTCGACAAGTTCGAATATCGTCGCGGCTACAAATTCTCCACTTATGCGACCTGGTGGATACGCCAGGCCATCACCCGGTCGATTGCCGACCAGGCCCGCACCATCCGCATTCCGGTGCACATGATCGAGACGATCAACAAGCTCAACCGGGTTTCGCGTCAGATGCTGCAGGAAATGGGCCGCGAGCCCACACCTGAAGAGCTGGCGGTGAAGATGGAGATGCCGGAAGACAAGGTGCGCAAGGTGCTCAAGATCGCCAAGGAGCCGATCTCGATGGAAACTCCCATCGGCGACGATGAAGATTCGCATCTGGGTGACTTCATCGAGGACATCAACATCCTCTCACCGATTGAAACAGCCACCACCACCGGCTTGACCGATACCGTGCAGAAGGTGCTCGGCGGACTGACCCCGCGCGAGGCCAAGGTGCTGCGGATGCGTTTCGGTATTGACATGAACACCGACCACACCCTCGAGGAAGTCGGCAAGCAGTTTGACGTGACCCGTGAGCGGATCCGGCAAATAGAAGCCAAGGCGCTGCGCAAGCTGCGTCACCCGACGCGCTCTGAACAGCTTCGCAGTTTTCTGGATATTGAGTGACGAGCGCCTGGCGCCCGTCGTGACAGGCAAGAGATCAGAGGGTCAAGCGAAGAGGAACGGTTTTTCCTGTTCCCCTGCTACTCGACTTTCCAGTTCTTGACGGTTTCTACCAGAACGGTGACATGCTCCGGATCAACGCCGGGGGTAATGCCGTGGCCCAGGTTGAAAATGTGCCCCGGCCCGTCGCCAAAGCTGGTCAGCACGCGCCGGGTTTCACTGGCGATGACTTCCGGGGTGGTCAATAGTACGGCCGGGTCGAGATTGCCTTGCAGGGCGACCTGGTCACCCACCCGCTGGCGCGCTTCACTCATGTCCATGGTCCAGTCCACACCCAGCCCGCTGCAGCCGGTGGCGGCAAGGCTGGTCAGATGCTGGCCGCAGCCCTTGCCGAACAGGATGATCGGCGTGTCCGGGCAGTGCTTCTGCAAATACTCAACGATGCGCTGCTGTGAGGCCAGGGAGAACTCGCGGTACAGCGTTGGTGACAGTGCGCCACCCCAGGAGTCGAAGACCATCAGGGCGTCGGCACCGGCCTCGACCTGGGCGGCCAGGTAGGCTGCCGTGGCATCGGCCAGGTGGTTCATCAGCTGCTGTGCGGCAACGGGTTCGGCCAGCAGCAGTTTCTTGGCCCGGGCAAAGTCCTTGCTGCCGCGACCTTCGATCATGTACGTCGCTACCGTCCAGGGGCTGCCGGCGAAGCCGATCAGTGGAGTGCCGGCAGGCAGGCTGGCGCGGATCAGGCGCACCGCATCCATCACGTAGCCGGTTTCCTGGTTCGGGTCGGGCATGGGCAGGGCCTCGATGTCGTCCACGCTGCGCAGCGGGCGCTCGAAGTACGGGCCTTCTCCCTCGGCGAAGCCCAGACCCAAACCCATGGCGTGCGGCAGAATCAGGATGTCGGAAAACAGGATGGAGGCGTCGAAGCCGTAGCGTTCGATCGGCTGCAGGGTCACCTCGCAGGCCAGTTCCGGGTTGCCGGCCAGTCCCATGAAACTGCCGGCCCGCTTGCGCGTGGCCCGGTATTCGGGCAGGTAACGTCCGGCCTGGCGCATCATCCAGATCGGGCGGCGCGGCGTCGGCTCGCGCCGCAGTGCGCGCATGAACAGGGATTGGCTTCGGTCATTCATGAGTTCAATACCTCGCGGATATCGTCGGCCGGACAGGGCAGGATGCGAGCCTGGCCGATGCCGTCAAGCAGAATCAGTCGAATCTGATCAGCCCGGTTTTTCTTGTCCAGGCGCATCAAGTTAAGCAGGCGGTCGGGGTCGGTGCCGGCCGGTAGCCGGGTTGGCAGGCCCAGGCGCTCGAGCAGGACGGACATGCGACTGGCCGTGCCGGACTCGCACAGGCCCAGTAATTCGCTCAGACGGGTGGCCAGGTTCATGCCGATGGCGACCGCTTCTCCGTGGCGGTACTCGCGATAGGCGGTGGCCGTTTCCAGAGCATGACCAAAGGTATGGCCGAAGTTCAGCATGGCGCGCTGGCCGGCCTCGAGTTCGTCGGCAGCCACGACCTCGGCCTTGTTGCGCACCGACTGGAACACCGCTTCCATCAGGCTGGACGGGACGCGGGCGTTGAGCGCTTCGGCATGGCTCTCCAGCCAGGTGAAAAAGTCCGGGTCACGGATCGCCCCGTACTTGACGACCTCGGCAAGGCCGGCCCGGTAGTCGCGCGGATCCAGTGTGGTCAGGGTGTCGGTGTCGGCGATCACCGCGCTGGGCTGGTGAAAGGCACCGATCAGATTCTTGCCTTCGACATGATTGACGCCGGTCTTGCCGCCCACGGAGGCATCGACCTGGGCGAGCAGGGTGGTCGGCAGCTGGACCACCTCGATGCCGCGCATGTAGCAGGCGGCGGCAAAGCCGGCCATGTCGCCGATCACGCCGCCGCCCAGGGCCAGCACGGTGGCGTCGCGCTGGGCTCGGAGCTTGACCAGTTCGTCGACAATGCGTTGCCAGCTGGCTACGGTCTTGTGTTCTTCGCCGGCCGGAAGCACCAGGTGCCGCTGGTGGGCGCGGCGGGCCAGGGTTGGCCGCAGCCGGTCCAGGTACAGTTTGGCGACATGTTCGTCGCTGACGGCAAGAATGCGTCCATGCAGGTGCCGCTCAAGGATACTGGCCATTCCCAGCAGACCCTGGCCGACGTAGACCGGGTAGCTGCCCCGGGCATGACTGACTTCAATGACTTTCATTCCACAGCATCCAGATGGGCTCGTATTTCTCGCTCTGCCCGCGCGGCCATGCGCACGGGGCTGATGTTGGCAGACTGCACGACCAGGTGGGCGCAGGCCTGGTACAGCGGATCACGCTGCCTGGCCAGCCCTTCCAGGCGCTGGCGCCGGTCAGGCGTTTGCAACAGCGGTCGGCGCTGGTCACGGGCCAGGCGGCGGATCTGCTGCTCGACGCTGGTTTTCAGCCACACCACCAGCCCCCGCTCCCTGAGCATGCGTCGGTTGGCTTCGCTCAGAATACTGCCGCCGCCGGTAGCGAGCAGAATGCCGTCGCGCCGACTGACATCGTCCAGCGCGGCAGATTCACGCTGCCGAAAGCCGGCCTCGCCTTCGATTTCGAAGATCACGCTCACGTCGACACCGCAGCGCCGCTCGATTTCCTGGTCAAGGTCAAGGAAGCTGAGGCCCAGGCGCTCGGCCAGGTGGCGCCCAACCGTGGTCTTGCCCGAACCCATGGGGCCGATCAGAAAGAGGCGGTTCATGGCGGGCTGGCGGGACCTGGCTGCCGAGCGAACGATGATCGCAAAGCCCGGATTGATCGATACGCGCTCAAGATGGATGCGTGACTGGCCAGTCCAGATCGCATGCTATCACGACCAAGGCGCTGCCGGGCCGGAGTCGTGCACCGGGTTTTGCTACTATTGGCGTCCCCGAATTCGACGCCTGATCCTGTCCAATGCTGCGTTTTGCAATTATTTTCGTGGTTCTGTTGCTGGGCCTGTTTACCCTTGAGGTCCTGCAGCCGGTGCAGGATGCCGTTATCCTGCCCTTTACTTCCGGTATTGCCGCGGTCAGCGTGTTCATCATCGAGCTGTTCGACGATGGCGTGGAGTCGGCCGGCAAGATCATCCGTGATCTGGAAACCGGTTTTGCGATCAGCATCGAGCCGGGCTGCAATGGGGTCGAGGCATTGATCATCCTGTTCGCTGCCATCTTCGCCTTTCCGGCCCCCCTCAAGCACAAGCTGATTGGCTTCGCCATCGGTTTCTGTGCCATCCAGGGGCTGAACCTGGTACGCATCATCAGCCTGTTCTACATGGGTCAGTGGAACATGACCTGGTTCAACTGGTTTCATCTCTATCTCTGGCAGGCCCTGATCATTCTGGATGCTCTGGTGGTCTGGTTGATCTGGCTGCGGATGTTGCCGCCGCGTCCGCCGCTACCCGATGCGGACGATGCGGCCACGGCGTCTTCGTGAAGCGACTGCTGATCGCCGGCTGCGGTGATATCGGTATTCGCCTGGCCGCCTGCCTGGATCCGACTGCCTGGGCGGTCAGCGGGCTGCGCCGCCGCGCCGAGCGCCTGCCGGCAACGATCGGCCGAATCAGCGCAGATCTGCTGGCTCCGGCCAGCCTGAAGGCCGTCGAGTCGAGTTGGGATGCCGTGGTCTACCAGGCAACGCCCGACCAGCGCACACCCGATGCCTATCGCCAGGCTTACGTGAACGGCCTGACTGCCTTGCTGGCGCGCGTTGAGACAGAACGTCTGATCCTGGTGTCATCGAGCTCGGTGTATGGGCAGGACCAGGGCGAGTGGGTGGACGAGGAGTCGGCAACCGAACCGGCGGCCTTTGCCGGCCAGCTGTTGCTGGAGTCTGAAGCGCTGGCGCGTGCAGTCGGCGGCCTGGTGGTTCGATTTTCCGGCATCTACGGACCGGGGCGAGACTGGCTGCTGCGCCAGATCCGATCCGGCCAGGCCCGGTGCCGTCCCGAGCCGCCACAGTGGACCAACCGCATCCATGCCGATGACTGTGCCGCGGTCCTCGCTCATGTGTTGTCCTTGCCGGCACCAGCCGATCTTTACTGCGCCAGCGATGACGCCCCGACCCCGCGCTGTGAAGTGCTGGACTGGCTGGCTGAGCAACTCGATCAGCCGCGCCCGGAGCGCGCAGCCCTTGAAGGGGGGCAAGGCAAGCGCGTCTGCAACCGGCGCCTGCGCGACAGCGGCTTTCGTTTTCAGTACCCTGATTTTCGCCACGGCTACGGAGCCATGCTGACATGAATACCGCGATGACTGAACCCATGCTGACCCGCTTCCAGGAAGGCTTCGAGCGCGCCCGCGCCGCCGCCGTGCCCGAGCCTACGGCCATGACCCTGGCGACGGTGGATGGCCAGGGTCGGCCCTGCGCGCGCACGGTGCTGCTGAAAGATGCCGATCCGGGTGGTTTCGTGTTCTACACCAATCTGCAGTCGCGCAAGGGACGTCAGCTGGCCAGCAACCCGGCCGCCAGCCTGGTGTTCTGGTGGCGGGAGACGGCTGAGCAGGTGCTGGTTGATGGCATCGCCGAGCCGGTCAGCGCGGTCGAGGCAGATGCTTACTTCGCCAGCCGCCCGCGCGGCAGCCAGGTCGGCGCCTGGGCCTCGAGACAATCTCAGCAGCTGAGCAGTCGCGAGGAGCTGGTCGCACGAGTGGCGGAGATCGAGGCCCGCTATGAAGGACGTGAAATCCCGCGCCCTGAGCACTGGTCAGGCTTTCGTGTGCGCCCGCACCGCGTCGAGTTCTGGTACGGTCGCGAATACCGCTTGCATGAGCGCGTCTGCTTCGAGCTTGAAGACGATCGCTGGCAAGAGCGTCTGCTTTTTCCTTAGACCTTGGGGCCAGGAGCTTGCCCGGCAGGTGTCTTGCGCCGGGCCAGGTCGCGGGCAATCCAGTTCTCGCTGAGCTCCTTGTGGGGCGACTGATCCAGAGAGCGCGGCTCGTACATGCCGGCGGCCTGGCGCTGGCGCTGCGCTTCGAACAGGATCAATGCGGTTGCCACCGATACATTCAGTGACTGGGTCATGCCCAGCATGGGGATGATGACCTCCTGGTCGACCTCGGCAAGGGCCTCAGGGCTGACGCCGAACTTTTCCGTGCCCATGACGATTGCGCAGGGGATGGTGTAATCCGGCTCGCGGAAATCGATGGCCTGGTCCGAAAAGTGGGCAGCATAAAGGCGAAAGCCGGCCTGGCGCAGCTCCTTCAAGCCATCAGTTGCATCGCGGTGGCGAATCAGCTCTACCCAGCGCTGGGCGCCCTGGGCAGTGTGGTTCAGGGCCGGAATGCCGTGGCTGGGCGGCACGGCATGGGCGCGCATCACGCCAACGGCATCGCAGGTCCGAAGGATGGCGGCAACATTGTGGGGCTTGTGCACCCGCTCCATGAAAACGGTCAGGTCGGGCTGGCGGCGCGCGGCCACCGCCTGGATACGTGCTTTTCGTTCGGGCGTCATCCGGTTATGGTACTGCCAATGGCGTCTTCGATTCGCACCATGATCCTCCTGCCGCTGCTGGCCTGCGTGCTGGCAGTCCGTGCGGGCGAGCCGGATTTCGAGGAGTTCACCGCGCTGATCGAAGCGACCCTGCGCGACACCGGGCCGGGCATCCACATCGGCGATCGCTCCGAACTGTATCGCTACAGCGCCGATGGCTGGGAGCTGCAGCTGATGGCTGTCTGGAGCGAGACCGGCTGGCACCTGCTCGCCCTGCGTCTCCATCATCCTCAGCGGATCGCGGAAGATGACGGTGAGTTTCATGCTCGCTATCGTCGCCTGCTGGCCGGTATCGATCGGGATCGAGTCGCTGACCTCAAGCTGCCCGAGCTGTTCGAGGTGCCGCCCCCCGACTACCTGCCGGCGTTGCCGGGAGAGCTGCGCGGGCGGCGCTTCAGTCTGGGTGGCTTCTGGTACCAGGCCCGCTGGATCAACGATGGCGGTGTCGATGAAAATGCGAGCTGGGCATTGCGCAGCTTCGAAGTCGTTGCCGTGCCGTGAGCTGCCCAGCTGTGCGACTGGCTACTGCGCGTAGAGCTGCTGCCGGAAACTGAACTCGTGACTGCGGCCTTGCTCTTCGGGCTGCACGCTCAGGCGAAAGGTCAGGGTTTCTTCGCCGTGGATGCGAAAGCTGCCAATGTAGTAGATGGCATCCTGATCACGTACCTCGACCATCTCCAGCTCGCGACGCTGTCCGGCCAGGTTGGTCGTTGTTGCCGTTACCCGTGCCGTGACCGGGATATCCAGCCCATCTTCAACGGTTCGCAGGACTGCGATATTGAGCAAGGCCCGGTTGGCCGAGCGCTGGATGCCGTAGCTGCGAGCGACATCCGGGGTCAACTGGTTGGTGTTGAAGGTGTTGTAGTGGATCGCGTACGGGCCGAAGCGCTCATACTGGCCAGACAGTGCAGGTGGGCTGGTCATGGCAAAAGCCAGTAGCAGCAGGCCGGGCAATATCAACTCAGGGCGCAATTTTAACCGCATGGTCAACTCCTGGCGCGAACAATGGGCCGGTCTTCATCCTACTGCGGCCCCGGCGGCAGGACAAGGAAGCTCATACGCCCAGCAGGATAATCAGGAACTGGATGCCGATCAGGGCGACCAGTGGCGAGAGGTCGAATCCGCCCAGGCTGGGCAGTAAGCGCCGGATCGGTGCCAGTACCGGATCGGTCAGCTGGAAGATCAGCGGCACGATCGGGTGGCGAAAGTTCTGACCCACCCACGACAGGATGACGCCGGCAATGATCAGAACCAGGTACAGCACCAGCAGCATCCGGACCAGTCGCAGCACCGCCATCAGCGCCAGCAGCAGCGGGTCGATGGCCGCCCCGATGATCAGGGCCAGCAAGATCAGACTGGTCAGCTGCAGCAAATAAAGCACCAGCAGGCCGGCCAGGTTGACCCGACCCAGCGGTGGAATCAGCTTGCCGAGGGGCTTGACCAGTGGATCGGTCACTTTCAGCAGCAGTTGCACCACCGGGTTGTAAAAATCGGCGCGCTGAGCCTCGAGCAGCAGGCGCAGCAACAGCACCACCAGGTAGAGATGAAAGACAGTCTCGACCAGAAAGGCGAAAGCGGCGGTTGGCGATCCCATCATGATGCTCCCAGTTTTCGGCCACGCTGCACGGCAGCATCGACAGCACGCTCGACCAACAAGGCCAGGCCATCTTCGTCGAATCGGGCCAGGGCCGCCGCCGTCGTACCGCCCGGTGACGTTACCCGACGACGTAGCTCGCCGGCGTCAACATCGGAGCGGGCCAGCATGACGCCGGCGCCAATGGCGGTCTGGCGGGCCAGAAGGGCAGCCAGCTCTGCGGGCAGCCCCGCCGCGGCTCCGGCTTTGGCCAGATGTTCGGTCAGGGCAAAGAAGTAGGCCGGACCGGATCCGGAGACGGCGGTGACCGCGTCCATCCAGGATTCGTCGCTGATCCACGTGACTTCGCCGGCGCTGGTGAAAATCTGTTCGACCAGCAGCCGCTGTGCGTCACTCAGGTGCCCGCTGGCGGCCAGTCCGGTAATGCCGGCACCATACAGGGCCGGGGTGTTGGGCATGGCCCGGACCAGTGCGCGCCGTCTGCCCAGGCTGGCTGCAAGCTGGTCCAGGCTGACGCCGGCGGCAACGCTGATTACCACCGTATCGTCGTCCAGCGCGCTCGCGATCTCGGCCAGGACGCTGTCCATGACCTGGGGTTTGACGGCAAGCACAACCGCCTGCTTGTCGCTGCAGGCCGCCGCGTTGCTGCCGGCTCCAGCAATGCCGAAGTCATCCTGCAGGCGCTGGCGCTGCTCGGCTGCCGGATCAGCGACGGTCAGTCTGTCGGCCGCCTGGCCGGCATGGATCAGGCCGCCGATCAGGGCGCGGGCCATGTTGCCGCCGCCGATGAAGGCGATGGCCTGGGAAGAGGTTTGCTTAGCCATGGACCATATTCTAGCGCTCCTGATCAGAGACGCGATTCCCTCAACGCGACATTGGCTTCCGGAGTCAGTCTGCCTGCGAGGCTTTGGGCCTGGGGCCGAACAGGGCGGTGCCGACGCGTATCATAGTGCTGCCGCTGGCGATGGCCGCTTCGAGGTCGTCGGACATGCCAGCCGAGAGGGTGTCGATATCCGGCTGTTCGGTCGCCAGCGCCTGGAACAGCTGGAACAGCCTGGCAAAGGCCTGCATCTGCTGTTCGCGGTCTGTTCGCGGTGCCGGGATGGCCATCAGGCCGCGCAGCTTCAGCTGTGGGTGCTGCCCAATCTCGGCAGCCAGCTCGGCAACCTGGTCCGGATCACAGCCTGCCTTTTGCGGCTCGCGATCCAGGTTGACCTGTATCAGAACGTTCAAGGCCGGGCGCTCAGCCGGCCTTTGCGCGGCCAGGCGGCGAACGATCCTGGGACGATCAATGCTCTGCACCCAGTCGAAATGCGTGGCCACCGGGCGCGTCTTGTTGGATTGCAAGGGGCCGATGAAGTGCCATTCCAGGCTGCGTCCGGACAAGGCTTCGATCTTGCCCAGTGCTTCATCGACGTAGTTTTCGCCAAAGCTGAGCTGGCCGCAGTCAGCCAGCGCGGCCAGCGCGGGCGCCGCCTGAGACTTGCCCACGGCCAGCAGTCGTACATCGGCGGGATCACGCTGACAGCCTTCGCAGGCACGGCGGACACGGGCCTTGATCGCGGCCAGGCGATCGGCGGGATTTTGTTTCGTCATGGACATAGGCTAATATCGGGAGATTGGCAAGGTACACGCTGGCGCAAGCCAGGTGACATTTTCGCGTCCGGGGTCGAGTTTTTCGACTGACGCGGTTCACGATCTGCGGAAACAGCACATGGACATTACCGAATTACTGGCATTCACCGTCAAAAACAAGGCCTCCGACCTGCACATTTCGGCAGGCCTGCCGCCCATGATTCGAGTCGACGGCGACATTCATCGAATCAACACACCGGCGATCCAGAACAAGGAAATGGCTGAGCTGGTGTACTCGACCATGAACGATCACCAGCGGCGCGATTACGAGGCCAATCTGGAGGTCGACTTTTCCTACAACGTGCCCGGCCTGGCCCGATTCCGTGTCAATGCCTATCACCATCATCGCGGCATCGGCGCTGCTTTCCGTGTCATTCCGAACGAAATCTGGACCCTGGAAGACATCAACGCCCCGGCTGTTTTCAAGGACATCATCGAAGTGCCTCGCGGACTGATCCTGGTCACTGGCCCGACCGGCTCGGGCAAGTCAACCACGCTGGCGGCGATGATCGACCACCTCAACAAGACCGTTGCCGGGCATATCCTGACCATCGAGGATCCGATCGAATTCGTCCACACCCCGCAGCGTTGTCTGATCAACCAGCGCGAGGTCAAGCGCGACACTCACGGTTTCAACCAGGCGCTGCGTTCGGCCCTGCGTGAGGATCCGGATATCATTCTGGTCGGCGAGCTGCGTGATATTGAAACCGTGCGCCTGGCCTTGACCGCGGCCGAAACCGGACACGTGGTGTTTGCTACCCTGCATACTTCGTCAGCGCCAAAAACGGTAGACCGCATCATCGACGTTTTCCCGGGCGAGGAAAAGCCGATTGTTCGCTCGATGCTGTCGGAATCGCTGCGCGCAGTGATTTCCCAGACCCTGCTGAAGCGGGTGGCCGGCGGTCGGGTTGCCGCCCACGAGATCATGGTCGCCACCCCGGCCATTCGCAACCTGATTCGCGAGGACAAGGTGGCGCAGATGTACTCGGCCATTCAGACCGGTCAGAATGTCGGCATGTCGACCCTGGACCAGTCGCTGATAGAGCTGGTGAGGCGCGGCATGGTGACCAAGCCGGAAGCGATGCGCAAGGCGCAGAACAAGTCGGCGCTGGCTTGATGATGGCTCGTTCAGGGCCGACGATGAATGGCAATCAGGGAGACGATTGATGACCACCAATATTCAGGACTGGCTGCGGCAGCTGCACGACAAGAAGGGTTCTGACCTTTTTGTTACCGTGGGTGCGCCGCCGTGCATCAAGGTGCATGGTCGAATCAAGCCGCTGACCCGTGAGGCGCTGGGCCATGATGCTGTCGTCGATATCATCAACGGCATCATGACCAATGCCCAGCGCGAGGAGTTTCACAACACCAAGGAATGTCAGTTTGCCATTTCGCTGGAAGGTGTTGCCCGCTTTCGGGTCAGTGCTTTCTACCAGCGCAACAGCGTAGGCATGGTCTGTCGGCGGATCGAGACCAAGATTCCAACCTTCGAGGAACTGGACCTGCCAACGGCCCTGTCCGATCTCTCGATGACCAAGCGCGGCATCATCATCCTGGTTGGCGCGACCGGTACCGGCAAGTCGACGACGCTGGCAGCCATGGTCGGTCATCGCAACTGCAACGCTTCCGGGCACATCATCAGCATCGAGGATCCGATCGAGTTCGTCCACAAGCATCGCAAGAGTCTGGTCACGCAGCGAGAGGTAG
Source organism: Wenzhouxiangellaceae bacterium (assembly GCA_007695005.1). Taxonomy (GTDB): domain Bacteria; phylum Pseudomonadota; class Gammaproteobacteria; order Xanthomonadales; family Wenzhouxiangellaceae; genus Wenzhouxiangella. Next base: position 22,381 of record REEQ01000062.1, read on the forward strand.
GCATCGATACCGATTCCTTCGATGTTGCACTGAAGAACACACTGCGTCAGGCTCCTGACGTGATCATGATCGGCGAGATCCGTACCCGAGAATCCATGGAGCACGCCATCACCTTCGCCGAAACCGGACACCTTTGCCTGACTACCCTGCACGCCAACAACGCCAACCAGGCGATGGACCGCATTCTTCACTTCTTCCCGGAGGACCGGCACGCCCAGGTTCTGCTGGATCTGTCGTTCAACCTGAAGGCAGTGATCGCCCAGCAGCTGATTCCCTCGGTCGATGGCAACCGCCGTCATGTCGCTCTGGAAATTCTGGTCAACACCCCGCTGGTCCAGGAAAAGATTCGCAAGGGCAAGATCGAAGAAATCAAGTCGATCATGAAAGATTCAACCCACCACGGCATGGTGACTTTCGACCAGAGCCTGCTGGCGCTGTACCAGGAAGGCTGTATTTCCTATGAAGAGGCCCTGCGCCATGCTGATTCGGCCAACGATGTCCGTCTGGCCGTCAAGCTCAGCGAAGGTGCTGATACCACTGCGCTCAGCGGTCGTCTGCAGGACCTGAACCTGGTTGACGATCGCTGATACTGGCTGATGACAGTCGTGCGCGAATGATCACACCTGTTGATCATCGGGTTAACGTCCAATTAACCGCGATCGGTATAGGATTAAGGCTGTTGGTGCTGCCTCAGGGCTTCGCAAGCGGTTGCACCGACGGTTACGGGGCAATGTGAGCCTGGGCGGGTTTCCCCCGCCTGGGCGTTTTTTTGTCAGGCCTCCTGCCTCCCATTCGGTATCGAGCATGCGCATACTGATCATCGAAGACAATCGCGACATCGCCGCCAACCTTGGTGATTTCCTGTCCGACCGCGGTCACGAAGTCGACTACGCCTACGATGGCGTGACCGGCCTGCACCTGGCCATCGTCAATGATTTTGACGCCATCGTGCTGGATCTGGCCTTGCCGGGTATGGATGGGCTCGAGGTCTGCCGCAAGCTGCGCGAGGAAGTGCGCAAGGAAACGCCGGTGCTGATGCTCACCGCCCGGGACCAGCTGGAAGACAAGCTGGCCGGATTCAATTCAGGTGCCGACGACTACCTGGTCAAACCCTTTGAGCTTAAAGAGGTAGATGCGCGCCTGGCCGTGCTGGCACGCCGTGGCCAGCGCATTCGGCCGCGTGAGCTCAAGGTGGCCGACCTCGAATACAACCTCGAGACCCTGACTGTGCGCCGCGCCGGCAAGCGTATCGATCTCAATCCGATTGGTCTCAAGCTGCTCGAAAAACTCATGAGCGCCTCGCCGGCGGTGGTTACGCGGCGCGATCTCGAGCACCACGTCTGGGGGGAAGAGCTGCCGGACAGCGACAGTCTCAGAGTGCATATCCACACCTTGCGCACGCTGATCGACAAGCCGTTCAAGCAACCCTTGATCAATACGCGTCACGGAATCGGCTACTGCCTCGTAGAGCCGGATGAAATATCGGCGTCGCCTTAGAAGTCGACTGGTACTGTCGTTTGTTCTGTTCGGCACGCTGTTGAGCGTGCTGTTCGCGGTCGCTGCCATTCTGCTGCAAAGCTGGCTGGAGGACGCACTGATCGCACGCACACTGGCAGACGAAGTTGATCAGTACATCAGTGATCTGCGGCTCGACCCCACGTTGGTTGAGCCCTTTTACTCGCGCATTCAGGGCTACGTCACCCGGCCGGAGAGAGCTGAAATCGTGCCGGCGCCGTTTCGCGACCTGCCGAGCGGGGTGCATTCAGTTCGCACCAGTGATGGCTACTTCAAGGCGGCCGTGGCCAAGGAGGACGACTTCTGGGTGTTCCTGACCTACGATGTGTCCGAGAACCGCGAGCTGGCGCGACGGCTGTTGGTCGGGCTGATTGCCACGGTGGTGTTCTTTTCGCTGTTGTCCCTGGCGCTGGGCATGTGGTCTGCCGGACGCGTGATGGCGCCGGTCACGGCGCTGGCCCGCCGGCTGGAAATGCTGGACGAGGAGACTGATACCGGCCAGCTGGAGCGCCACTTCCCCGACGATGAAGTCGGCCAGCTGGCGGCGGCCCTGGACGATTACGCCGGCCGCCTGCGTGAGCTTGTTGAGCGCGACAAGGCGTTCAATGCCGATGTCTCGCACGAGCTCAGAACACCACTGGCGGTGATATCGGGTGCTACCGAGCTGATGCTCAGCCAGCCCGACCTGTCGGAGCGCAATCGGGATCGTCTGCTCAGAATTGCCCGGGCGGCGCGCCAATCCACCGATATCACGGCCGCCTTGCTGCATCTGGTGCGGGCCGAGAAGGGCACCAACGGCGATCAGCCGGCTCAGGATGTGGGGCGGATTGCAGAGCAGGTCACGGAAAACTACCGGCCGCTGGTCGGCGACAGCGAGGTTGAGCTGCTGCTTGAGCACATCGACAGTATCAGCGTCATCGCGCCGGACTCGGTGCTGGCCGTGGTGCTGGGAAATCTGATCGGCAACGCGATCCGCTACACCAGCCAGGGCGAGGTGCGGGTCCAGGTTCGCACCGGTGAGGTGCGCATCCTCGATACCGGTCCGGGCATCCCCGAAGATGAATTGCCGCAGGTCTTTGATCGCCACTTCCGAGGGCGACAGACTGGCGGCAGCAAGGGCTCGGGTCTGGGCTTGTCAATCGTCCGGCGGCTGTGCACGCTCTACGGCTGGGAAATTCGCTTCGCCAATCGTGCCGAGGGCGGCCTGTCCGTGTCGCTGCGCTTTTTCCCGGATCGGGACGGAGCCCGTTCTTGAGCCAAGGCCCTGCATGGGCAGGCGCTTTGCGGTACCCTTCTGGACCATGGCGATCATCAATTGTCCGCACTGCAATCAGCGCATTTCGTCGCTCAAGGAGATATGCCCGCACTGCGAAGCGCCGGTAGCTGCTCCGTTGAGTCGCGAAGATGCAGAGCGAATTGCCGCCAGGCAACGCCGAGAGCGAAGCTATCGCGCCGGAAACCTTTCTTACCTGGGGCTGGTGATGCTGGTCGTGGGCTCGCTGTGGTGGTGGTTTGACGGCGATGCTGGCTGGATGATTCCACCTCCGGTCGGCGCCAGTACCTTCCTGCTGCTTGGCATGGCCCTGTACATCCTGGCTCGCGGCTACATGATCTGGTTGCAGGTGAGTCAGAAACGGCCACGTTCCGGCCGTTGACCCGGCTTGAGGACGGGGCCTGGTATCAGGTTGTTGTGGTTCCCAGGCGGTCCGGTACTCAGCGGATGCGTTCGACCCTGACCTGACTGTTGTAGCCTTCGACCCGCATGCGCCAGGTACCACCCAGAGTGGGGCGGATTCTTACCTCGGGGTTGTCCACGGCGGGAATGACGAAGGTGCCGGGCTCGGCCTGGCGCCAGACCATGCCGTTTTCCAGTTCGAACTCGGTTGTGCCGCGCCAGCCAGTAAACGAGCCGACGATGCGACTTTCGATGGCGTTGCGCGGTGTGCTGATCTGGCGGAGTCCGCGCGTGTCTTCAGGAATGCTCGCTGCTGCGCCGCTTGCCGTGTCGCTGGGGTCCAGTTCGGCCAGGGAGCGTTGGCGAATCCATTGGTTCAGCGCCGCCAGCTCTTCGTCGCTGAGTTTGTAAAGACCGGTTTCGCGAAACTCCCGGCCGGTCATCCTTTCTTCCAGGGATGAAAAGCTGCGGTCGGCCAGGGCTGGGGCGGCCAGGGCCGCGAGCATGAGCAGGATGAAGAGCGGTTTGAAGCTGAATAGGTTGTTCATGTTTGGTCGGCAGGATCGCGGAGGTTGCACTGGCAGAATCAATTGAACAGTTTAACGCTTTGCGCCGCAGTGATGGTATTGATCCGGCGGATGGGCAGCCGTCGAGCGCATCGCGCCGTCGGCGATCGAAGAGCCAAGGGTGTGCTGCGGGCCGGTGTGGCGCCGGGCGCTCAGAGGTCGTGCTTGTAACGAACGTAAGGAATGCGCCCGAAGACCTGTTCCAGCGGCTCTTCCATCACGCCATCGACTTCATCTGCACGCGGACTGGCGTCGAGCAGGTTACTGATGCCAATGCTGATCGAGGCGTTGCGCGGCCGCCAGGAGAACTCCAGGTCGAACGAGTTGTACGGTGCCAGAGACCCCGGTTGGCCACCCATGAACAGCGGTACGTCACGGTGATGCTGGCCGAGCAGGTCACCACTGAAGTTGCCGCGTCGCCAGCCCAGTGCCAGCTGCGCGCTGTTGGCGTAATGGTTGTAATCGTAGGGCAGGCCGTAATTGCTGTCCGCCAGCCCGAGGTCTGCCAGGCTCATGCGCTGGCGGTAGCGGGCGAGTTGAAGGCCAACCAGAAAATCGCCTACTCGCTCGGTGCTGATGCCGAAGCTCAAATTGACGTCAAGCCCGTCCATGGCCTGGGTCGGTGCTCCGGGCAGCCCGGCAACAGTCAAGCCGCCGCTCGGCAAGGCCGCGTTGCCCAGAAGGGGTGATAGCGGACTGCGATCGCTGACGCCATGGAAGGCCCCCACGCCCATGCTGATGCCCGGGCGAGCCGTCCATTCGCCGCGCACCTGAACCAGATTGACCGAGTCCTCCGGCAATGGCTGGTCGACAAAACGACAGTCTTCGGCCAGAAAGGCGTCGACCGTCATGCTGTGCTGATTGCACTGAATATGAGCCAGGCTGGCGGTATTCAGCTGCCAGGTTTCCAGCGACCAGGAAAAAGCGCTGCGTGAAGTCTGTGCTGTTTCATTCGACCAGCCATCGTTATCGCCGGCCAGGTTCAGAGTCAGGCGGGGTCGCAGGCCTGGCAGGCCCAGGCTGTCGCGGTTGCCCAGCAGCAGCGGAGAAGGTGATGAGCCCTGGACATCGGTGGAGCGCCAGATCATCAGCTCGCCAGGGTCAGTATTGGCCCACGCCAAGCCGCCCCCCCCGAGGAGGCTGATCGACAGTAGCGCTGTTGCCAAAGACTTCATGCAATCCGACCAAATCCGATCCTGATGACTGACTATGAGTCGCCAGCTAACGAAAAGTTTACCCCTCGTGGGTTCGATAGTAGCAGAGGGAATTGCAAATTGCACCAGAAATCGCATGCAAGCGCCCGATAGCAATGGAATTTTCAGATCTCACTATCCGCCGTTTCCGACCTTCACACCGAAAACGACGAATGGCTTCCGGGTCATGAAACGGAAAGCCGGCGAGTCGATAAAGCCAGCAAGGGCCAGCGGCATTGCGGCTTTACCTGATCACATGCAGCCGCGCCTGCCTGCAGGCTTGCAGCGTTATCAACCAGAACGGGTTCAGGCGCTATACTGGGTCCGACATCGTTCGGTTATCACCTCCGGTTCCGGAACGGCAGAGTGTGGGGGAGGTCTTGCATCGAAATGGCTCGAGACAGCCTTGAAGACAGGTCATGACTGCAGACCCTCTTGATCGTGAACATGCCTGACCAAGACAACAGCCTCACCGTATTGCTGGAACGCTGGAGTGAGGGTGATCGCGGTGCGGAAAACGACCTGATGGCCCAGGTATATCCCATTCTCTGTGCCCAGGCCCAGGCCCAGATCGGCCGTCTGGGCGGGCGCGATCTGACCCTGTGCGCCACCGAGCTGGCCCACGAAGCCTATGAAAGGCTGGATCGGCAGCGTGCCATCGACTGGAAGAATCGCAACCACTTCTTTGCCATTGCCGCCACCGTGATCCGACGGGTGATCGTTGACTATGTTCGGCAGCGCCATGCCGACAAGCGCGGCAGCGGTCAGGCGGCCCTGTCGCTGGAGGACCTGAGCCGATGCCAGATTCCCGAAACCGACGACCTGGTTGATTTGCTTGAGCTTGATCAGATCATGGACAAGCTCGGCGAAACCGATCCCGAGCTGCTGAGGGTCGTTGAGCTGCGTATCTTTTCCGGTCTGGGTGTCGACCAGATCGCCGCCGTCTGCGGGGTTTCCACGGCCACGGTCGGCCGCCGCTGGCGTTTTGCCAGGGCCTGGCTGTCGAATCAACTCGGTCGCAGCGGATCGCCGTCGTGAGCGAGCTCGGTCGGCTGTCCGACATGTTTGATGCGTGCCTGCAGCTGCCTGAACATGAGCGCGAATCTCATGCACGCAAGCTTTGTGGTGACGACGCTGAGCTGCAGGCTGCCTTGCTGGCGCTGCTGGACCGGGACCAGGCGCTGGAGACGGCCGACCATGCCAAGGGCTCGAGTCTGACCGGTCTTGCCGGGGTCGCCCTGTCCGAGCGCTTGATGAAGGGCCGTCGGGTCGGGCCATTCGAGATCGAGGAGTGTATCGGTACCGGTGGCATGGGCAGTGTCTATCGGGTCACCCGTATCGATGGCGAAGTCCAGCAGCAGGCGGCGCTGAAGATTCTCAAGCCCATGGTCGCCGAGATCGGCCTGTTCAAGCGCTTTTCGAACGAGCGACGGCTGCTGGCCAGCCTCAATCATCCAGGGATCTGCCGCTTTCTGGATGCCGGCAATCTGCCGGACGGCCAACCCTACGTGTTGATGGAGCTTGTCGAGGGCGTTCCCCTGACAACCTGGTGTGACCGGGCTGGCCTGACCATCCGGCAGCGCATCATGCTCTTTCTGGAGGTGCTTGACGCGGTTGCCTATGCTCACCGTCGTCTAGTTGTGCATCGCGACATCAAGCCCAGCAATGTGCTGGTTGGTGCCGACGGAAGCCCCAGGCTGCTGGACTTCGGCATCGCCAAGCAGCTCGGCACCGGAAGTCCGGAGTTGACCGGGACGGTGGAACGATTCTTCACCCCCTCGGCATCGGCGCCCGAGCAATTTCTCGGCGAGCCGGTCGGGATCGGCTGTGACCTTTACGCACTGGGCCAGCTGCTCTATGAGCTGCTCTGCGGCCTGCGGCCGTTCGAGTTTGCGAACCTGCGCGCCGCCGAGGTCGAGCGCCTGCTGCTGCAGGTGCCGGCACCGTCGATGCTTTCGCGCCTGCAAGGCCAGGAAGAAGGACTGGCCCATGTGCGCGGCCAGGCTTCACTGAAGGCGCTGCGTCGAGCGCTCAAGGGTGACCTCGATACCATCGTGCTCAAGTGCCTGCGCAAGCGGCCGGATGAACGCTATGCCAGCGTTGAGCAGCTGCAGTCCGAACTGCGCTGCGTCCTGGACAGGCGGCCGATTCGGGCGCGCCGGCAGGAGCGCTGGTACAGACTGCAAAAATTCATTGTCCGCAACCCGGTGCCAGTCGCCCTGGGCCTGCTGCTCAGTCTCAGCCTGGTGGCATCGCTGGCCATGAGTCTGATCCACTCATCCCGCCTGGACAGTGAGCGCGCTGCCGCGCTGCTGGAGCGAGATCGAGCGCAGTACGCCGTCGGCCTGCTGCAGCAGGCTTTTTCCGCTGCCGATCCCGCGCGCACGCTTGGTGCGGAGGTGACTGCTCGCCAGATTCTGGAGTCGGCGCGAGTACCGCTGAATGCGCTTGAAGCGTCCCAGCCGGCATTGTTTGCGAGCCTGGCCGCGGTGATCGGTGAGGTCGAGCTGGACCTGATGATGGCCGATGCCGCTGGAGAGATGGCCGAGCGCGGTATTCGTGCTGCTATGGGGAGCGAAGTGCCGGTCAGTGTTCAGCGCCAGCTCTGGTCGCTGCGTGCGCGCAGCCTGACCGATCAAGTCGATGAGTCATTGCTGATGGCGGCGCTGGCCGAGCTGGAACAGATTGACGGCCAGCGCCGCGCGGACTGGCTGTATGCGCGCGGCCGCTGGTTGCTGTTGCGTGACAGGCATGTCGAGGCGGCCGAGGTCCTTGAGCTTGCCTTGGCTGCCGAGGGTAACGAAGCGCTGGAGCCGCGCCTGACGCTGGATACACGTACCGATCTCGCCGTGGCCCAGATCCATGCCGGACAGCCTGAGTCCGCGCTCGAAACCTCGTCGAGCACCTTGGCATGGCTGCAGGAAGCCTTTGGCCCGGAACACCCGATGCTGGTGCTGGGGCGAATGCGCCACGTCGACAATCTCCGGCGGGCCGGTCGCCTGGAGGAGGCGAGTGCCGATGCCAGTGCCGTTCATGCCAGGATTGTTGAGCTGTATGGTGAGCGCAGCGCTGGGGCTGGCCGCGCGCACGTGCTGCTGGCGTCGCTGGCCGTGCAACAGAGAAATCCTGACTTGGCGATCAAACACTACCAGGAGGCTCGCGGTATCTGGCTGCAGGCCCTCGGGCCGGATCACCTGAACCACATCCGTCTCGGCCTGAATCTCGGTGACTTGCTGATTAAATCGGAAGGCGGTGCCGAGCAAGCCGAGAGGCTGCTGCACGAGACTCATGCCAGGGCGGTGCGCCAGATGGGATTGGAGTCATCCACGGTCCACTTGAGCCGGGCCTTGCTGGCGCAGCTGGTCGGCCGGGAACGCGACGGGGCGGAAGCAATGACGATTCTCCTCGGTG
>REEQ01000137.1 GCA_007695005.1 Wenzhouxiangellaceae bacterium
ATACGCCGACAACCATGCCGACGATGCCCCAGATCACGGTCATGAACGCGAACTGCTTCACGACCTTGTCGTTATATGTAGTGGATTGACTCATGAGGGTCCCTTCAGAGGTGCACATGTTTGCCAGAGCGATCATCGCCAATTGGCGCCGACGACGACTTGATCTTGATCAAATGTTGACGCCTGCACAGCAAATTTTACCGTCTGGATTGGTAAGCACAAGCCGCGCAATCGGCGCTGTCGAAAGGCTATCATCGAAGCTCGCCCGTTCTGGAACACGGCTTGAAATCCATCCGCCTGACAGCCGATGACTGGCTGCTGACCGAAGCCACCCGCCTGCACGAAGAAACCGCAGGTCGGCGCAAGGACGACGAGGCGGCCAACCGGGTAGCAATTGCTGCCGGGCCGGACTCAACTGCCCGCCTGCTGGCACGGGCCCGCGCACTGCCGGGCGCTGCGAAGGCGGGGGAGGATCTCGCTCGGCTGCGTCGAATGCTGCGCTACTGCCTGGTCAGCCTGGTGCTGCTCGGCGCCCTGGGCGGCCTGGTCGCGGCACGCGCCATCGGCAGCGGCCGCGACATCGATTTTCTGCTTGCCAGCCTGACCCTGGCCGGCCTGCCAGGCCTGATGCTGGCCTTGTGGCTGTTCATGCTGCTGGCCAGCCGCCGCATCCCGGGTGCCGGCGGCAGGCTGGCGGCGGTCATCACTTCACGCCTGGGGCCCCGTCTCCTGAACTCGGCTCTGTCCGCGGAGTTGCTGCGCGCCGGCTCGGCGCTGCTGCGCAAACCCGCCGGGCGCTGGTACATGAGCAGTCTGTCCCATGCCTTCTGGCTTGCCTATGGCCTCGGCGCATGGCTGACCCTGGTCATCCTGTTCAGTTTTGCCCAGTACGAGATCAGCTGGGGCACGACACTGCTCAGCGATGCGCAGATGGTCGCGCTGATCGGCACGATGGCAGCTCCGATCCAGGCCCTGGGGCTGATGCCCGCGCTGGGTCCGGACTGGATTGCAGCCGGGCGCGAAGGCGTGGCCCTGGACTCGATGCGCGCTGATTGGGCCCGCTTCCTGCTGGGATCGGTGCTGGTCTTCACAGCCGCTCCCAGGGCCGTGTTGCTGGCCGTATGCGCGATCCTGGCCAGGCAGGCTGCAGCCAGGCTGGAGCTGGATTTGAAGCAAGCGGGCTACTTGCGCCTGTTACCGCTGATTCGACCCAGCAGCGAGCACTCATCACCGCTGGGGCCGTCGGTGCCCGCCAGCCCCGACCATCCCTGGCGCCCGCCCGGACCCAGCGCCGGTCCGCTGGTGCTTGTCGGCATCGAGCTGGCCGATGGCAGCGATCGCTGGCCACCTGAGCTGCCCGGCCTGAGCGCGCAGGATCTGGGCCTGGTCAAGGATCGCAGCAGCATGCAGGCAATGGCGGCAGCACTGCAAAGCCTGACGCCGCGGCCTCGCGCCCTGCTGGTCGCCTGCTCGCTGGAGCGCACCCCCGACAGCGGCACGGCCGAGCGACTTCAACGCCTGGCCGATGCCGGCGGCGGCGCGCTGATCGTCTTGCTGGTAGACCGCGAGCGCCTGGTCGAGCGCGGTGCCGAGATCGAGGCCCGGCTGGCCGACTGGACTGAGCTGGCAAGGCGCTGCGGTGGCCGCGCCGGGCTGATCGACGAGCTGTCGAATCCCGCGGACGGCGCCGGCAAACTGGCGCAATGGCTGGCCGCACCGGCATGAGCACCAGCACCCTGCGCCTGGCCATCGTTGGCCACACCAACACCGGCAAGACCTCTCTGGTGCGCACGCTTTGCCATAACCGCAAGTTCGGCGAGGTCGCGGATCGCGCCGGCACCACCCGCCAGGTATCGGCCGTGCGACTGGGCTTCGATGCCGACACCCTGATCGAACTGTTCGATTCGCCCGGGCTGGAGAATGCACCGCATCTGATCGAGGCACTGGAAGCGCTGCCCGGCGAGCGCCACGATGGGCCTGATCGAATTGACCGCTTTCTCGATGAGCCGGCGCTGGTCGAGCGCTTTGACCAGGAAGCACGCGTGCTGGAGCTGATGCGCGCCGTCGATGCGGCACTGTACGTGATCGATGTGCGCGAGCCGGTGCTGGAGAAATACCTAGACGAGCTGGCCATTCTCGGGCTGGGCGCGCGACCGCTGCTGGCCGTGCTGAACTTCACCGCCAGCCCGCTCAGTCGTGAGCAGGCCTGGCGCGATGCCCTGGCGCGGGTGTCGCTGCACACCGTACTGAGCTTTGATGCCGCCATCCGCGAGCCCGCCACGGAAAAGCGCCTGTTCGACAAGCTGGCGACCCTGCTCGACGGCTTCCAGCCTACCATCGCCCGCTGGCTGGCGCACCGCGAGCAAGAGGAAAAGGAGCGTCGGCAGGCAGCACTGGCCGCGATTGCCGACCTGCTGATCGACATCGCCGCCCTGCGCAGAACCCACCGAAGCGACGATATAGGGCTGCGCGAGCCCCTGTTGCAAGAGATTCAGGATCGGACCCATCACCGCGAGCAGGCCTGTGTCGAAACCCTGCTGGCCCTTTATCGCTTCGGTCGCGACGATTACAGCGACAACGGTTTGCCGCTGGTCCAAGGCCGCTGGCCGGACCCGCCGCTAGACCCGGCCACCCTCGCCGACCATGGCATTCGCACCGGCAGCCATCTCGGTGCCGGTGCTGGCATTGGTGCCGTATTCGACATCGCCTCCGGCGGCCTGTCGCTGGGCACCGGCACCCTGGTGGGCGGCGCGGTCGGCGCCGGCACCGGCCTGCTGCGCAGCGCCGGCGAAGGCCTGCTGGAGCGGGCCCGCGGCCTTCGTCGCCTGGGCGTGGAAGACGCCGTTCTGCGACTGCTGGCCTGGCGCCAGCTGCACCTGCTGGGCGCGCTGATCCGGCGCGGACACGGCAACCCCGAACCGCTGCAGGCAACCGCCGAAGAGCGCTGGAAACGCGACCGCCTGCCTTCGTCCCTGCTCCGCGCCCGACTGCGTCCCGGCTGGTCGGCGCTCAACGAGTTGCCAGAGCGCGAGCCTGGGCGCGAGCGCGCGCGCGCGCGGCTGGCCGCCGATCTGGCAGAGGCCCTGGAGCAGGCACCGTCATCACCCTGACATGTGTACCTGCAACGCTGTAGCAACTTGCAGATAAAGCTGGAAATGTGGAGCAGGTCACGGTAGAATCGAAGATGCCTGTAGTCTAGGCAGTGAGAGTCAAGGTCGTTTTTCCCTGCAGATTTACCGCCGACACCCCCATTTCCAAGCTGCAAGCATCATTCGTTTTTTGCATTTCAAAAGGTAAGAAGTAACATGGCAACAGGTTCCGTCAAGTGGTTCAACGAGGCAAAGGGTTTCGGCTTCATCAGTCAGGATGATGGCGGCAAGGACGTTTTCGTCCATTTCAGCGCCATCCAGGGCTCGGGTTTCAAGACCCTGGCTGAAGGTCAGAAGGTCTCCTTCGACATTCAGGATGGACCCAAGGGTCCGCAGGCTGCCAACGTGGCCGCCGCCTGAACATCCTGCATCAAGGATGCGTCCTGAAAGCCCCGCCACGCGCGGGGCTTTTTCGTTATGCCTGAGGCATAATTGAATCGTCCCTTCATCAGCTGCGACTACCCCGCCATGACCGATGCTCTGTCCGACACTGCTTCCCTGCCGCTGGATCCGCCGCTGGACGCTGAAGAAGCCCGTGTCCTCGGCTGCCTTATCGAAAAGGAAGCGACCACGCCGGAAAGCTATCCGCTGACCCAGAACGCCACGGTGACTGCCTGCAACCAGAAAACCAGTCGCTTCCCGATCATGAAGCTGGACCCGGGCAGGGTCGGCCAGGCGCTGCGCAAGCTGGAGCAGCGTGGGCTGGTTCGCAGCGATTTCGGCGCCCGCGCCACCCGCTATGCACACAAGGTCAATGCCGCACTGGAACTGACGCCCGGCCAGCGCGCCCTGATCGGGCTGCTGCTGCTGCGCGGACCGCAAACCCTGGCCGAACTTTACAGCCGTAGCGAGCGCATCCACCGCTTTGATGATCTGGACGATGTGCGCTACAACCTGGATCGACTCGCCGGCAAGGACGCTCCGCTGGTCATCTGTCTGGGACGTGCTCCCGGTCAGCGCGAGGATCGCTACATGCATCGCCTGTGTGGCCCGGCGACCCCGGACATGCTGGCGCGCAGCGAAGCGTCGACCCGTTCGGCGGCTGCCGCGCCGATCGACGACAGCCTGATCGAGCGCCTGGAAGCGCTGGAAGCGCGGGTGGCCGAACTCGAGGAAAAACTGGATACCCTGGGATAGCGCTCCAATCCATTGGCGCTCGCGGCAGCCGATTCAGGAGCAGCTCAAGCGCTGGAAATCACTGGCAAGGCTGTCCAGCCGGGAACGAAGGCGATTGATCTGACGTGGCGAGGACAGCTGGTGGATATCAACGATGGCTTCCAGCGTTCGTTCCCGGTTGTACTCCATGCGGTGCCGGAATTCGTCTGACCAGGTCGCGCCCGGCTCAAGCAAATCGGCCATCCTGGCGCTGAAAGCACCGTTGTCACTGCGAATCTCGAGCGCGTCGAAGAAGCTGTCCTGCCAGGCCAGGCGTTGCGTCAGACTGAGCTCTGCGGTGGGCTGCAACTCCGCTGCCCAGCGTTCCAGGCGTTCGCGCTGAACGGCTGATGGCCGACCGGCAAAGCGCCGCATGCCGCGTTCCATGGCGCTGACCTGATTAGCCTGGCGTTCGCCCTCGGAAACCTCGATGCTCTCAGCAATGATTTCCTCGTTACGCTCGGCAAAGCTCTCGCGCAAACCGTTGACCTGATCATCGCTGAGCCCGGCCAGGAAATCGATGACATCGGGCCGGGCGCGCTCGGCAAGTGCGCGGCCAAAGGCAGCGAGCTGTTCGCCGTGGCTGCGCAGCTGGTCCAGATCAATGTTATCGCCCTGCACATCGCTTTCCACGGCGCGCAGGAACGCGACATACATCGGCAGCTGGGTGCTGCAGTGCCACTGAAGCTTGTCGTCCAGCGCCGTGCGCACCGCCAGTTCCTGCTCCGAACTCAGACTGACCTGGCCATTGATCCAGCGCATCATCAGCCAGTCCAGGTTGTTGTAAGCGCCGCGCACCCCACAGCCGGCCAGTATCAGGGCCAACAGGGCGACAGCGATGAGTCTGGTCAGTCGGTTCATGTAAATAGACTAACGCCGAGGTTGTGAATAGGGAGGAGAGAATGGGGAAAGGGGAAAGGGAAAGGAAACGGAGTGTCAGTTGCCTCCGAGTTGCCTCCAGCGAAAGCAGGTCACCAGGTGGTCATTGACCAGGCCTGTGGCCTGCATTAACGCATAGACGATGGTCGGGCCAACAAAGCGAAAGCCGCGCTTTTTCAGATCCTTGCTGATGCTTTCGGACAAGGGCGTCGATGCCGGCACCTCGGCGAGGCTACGGAACGAATTGATGATGGGCTGGCCGTCGACCCAGCGCCAGATGTAGTCATTGAAGCTGCCGTATTGCTCCTGCACGGCAAGAAAGGCCTGGGCGTTGCTTACCGCACTTGCGATCTTCAGGCGATTGCGGACGATGCCGGGATTGGCCAGCAGCTGGTCGGTCTTGTGCTGATCGAATCGGGCCAGCTGCTCGGGATCAAAACCCGCAAAGGCCTGGCGATAGGCCTCGCGCTTGCGAAGGACGGTGATCCACGACAAACCGGCCTGGGCTCCCTCCAGCAAAAGAAACTCGAACCAGCGCCGATCATCCCGAACCGGCACGCCCCACTCTTCATCATGATAGGCCTGATACAGCGGATCATCACCACACCAGGGACAGCGGACCTTCATGTCAACCAGAACAACGCATTGAACGACCCAAGTTCCCTTGTCCCTCTTCCCCATCCTGAAGCATATCCACGTAAGCACACTCAAGCAGATCCGCCGCCGAGATTCCAAGCTCAGCCACCAAGGCTTCCGCTTCCTGCTGACCCCTGGCCGTGGATTCATCATTGGCCAATACGACCTCCAGCTCCACAAACTCGCCCAGGCCTTCGACCCGATCCAGGTGAATGCGGGTGCGGCCGGACAGATACAGGCGGCGGTTTTTTCGGACCCGTCCGGCTTCACCCCAGGCCAAGGTCAGGACCAGGCGCAGCTGGTCGGGCTGGTCGGTAGGGACAATTTGATAGTGGCAATGTTTGGGGCCCGACTGATCAGGACGCTGGTAGAAAATCAGCTCGCCGCGCCCGTCGCCGAAGTCGCGCAGCTTCAGGCGACCTTCGGGGCTTTGGAAGAAACAGTCGTCCTGGAAAATCTCGAATGGTCCGCTGTCGGCAACGGCTCGCACCCTGGTTTCCAGCGTGGCCAGATCAGCCACCCGCGCCTTGATTTCAACGTTGCGGGCCATCGCTCACCAGCGATGGTAGGCGGGGTGGCCAGGTTCGACCGCCACGAACTTGCCGATGCAGTGGTCGCAGAGCTTGTCACCGGCGTACAGCCAGCCTTCGACAGTCACCACCTTGCCATTCGAATCGACCACCTTGGCTTCCAGGTGCAACGGCCCGTCGGTAGGCGTGGGCCGGCGCAGCTTGATGGTGTATTCCATCGTCACCGTACAGGGCGGCCGCTCCAGCCCACCGGATTCCATCAGGTGCCAGGCGGCGGTCCAGTTGCAGTGACAGTCCAGCAGCGACCCGATGATGCCGCCGTTAAGCACGCCGGGAAAAGCCTCGTGATGCGGCTCGGGCGTCCAGTCGGCAACGACCTTGTCACCATCAACGAAAGAACGAATACGCAAACCCTTGTCGTTGGCCGGCCCACAGCCGAAGCAGGCGTTATGCGGCGCCCAGGTTTCCTGCAGGCATTTGTCACTGTGGGGCATAGGAGGCATCCGTCGCTAGTGTACCCCGTCATTAATCCTGTGACATTCAGAGTGTGACTGAGTCGACAGTGCAAGGCGCGACCCGCAGTGAATGGCAAGCCCTTTACAAGGGGCGCAACACGGGCAACGGCTACGCTCGCAA
>REEQ01000199.1 GCA_007695005.1 Wenzhouxiangellaceae bacterium
TGTGGTCGGCCAGAGCGGCTACCAGCTCCTGTCCGCCAGGCCTGGAAAAGTCGATCGCAACGGACTGCTTGTTGCGGTTGGTTGACAGAAAATAGGCTGACTCGCCGGGGTGATCGCTATCGGATTTGGCCAGGAAAGGGGGGCCCCAGCGGCGGGTGTCGTCGCCTGATCCGGGGCGCTCGATCTTGATCACTTCGGCGCCAAAGTCGGCCAGCAACTGCCCGGCCCAGGGCCCGGCGAGAATTCGCGACAGTTCCAGCACCCGGCAGCCGCTCAGTGCTCCAATCAAGTACGCATACCTTGGATGAGGGGGGATTGATGATATCAACGTGGCAGCATTGACGCGTTGCTTGCACAAGTTGTACTGTTGTCCAACGCGGACAGTTGTCAAGGGCAAACAAGACCCAGCGGCTGTTCCTTGTTCGGGGTAGTCAAACGAGGAGAATAATCATGAAGAAATTTCTCGGCCGGTTCGGCCGTCCGCAGCTGCTTGCCTGCCTGTTGCTTGGCATGGCTTGCAGCACATCATCCCAGGCCGGAATCGCCGTGCTGTCCAGCGCGCCCGACCAGGTCACCGGCGGCGACGTGCGCATTGCCATCGACTTGCCAGAGGGGCACCTGGGCAGTTTGCTGCTGCGCAACAACGAGCTCGTCACCGAGGGGCTTCGCCGTGACGGCATGCGCGTGGAAGGCCTGGTGGACGGGCTGGAGCTGGGCGAAAACACCTTGCGGGTCTGGCATTTCCGTGCCGCCGATGGGCGCTTCTTCCTGGAAAACGGCGGTGCCGTGACCTTGATCAATCACCCGATCACCGGGCCGGTCTTTTCCGGGCCCCAGCAGCAGCCATTCGTTTGCACGGTGACTTCGGTGTTCGGTATTCAACCCAAGGTGGATAGCCTGACGCCGCCCGGTTTCCGGGTGCTCAGCGCCGACGGTGAAACCATCGGTTACAGCACCAACTGCTCGATCGATTCCTTCGTCACCTACCACTATCGTTCCGAGAGCGGAAGCTGGGTCGACTGGCCACAGGACGGAAGCTGGCCCGAGGATATGATCACGACCACCACCATCGACGGTGATGAAGTCGATTTCGCCGTTCGCGTCGAGCGCGGCACGATCAATCGCTTCATCTACAGCTATGCCATGTTGGTCGACCCGTCCATGATCGGCAATGAGCCGGACAGACCGGATACCAGCCAGTGGAATGGTCGTCTGCTCTACCATTTCCAGGGCGGCGTCGGGATCGGTCATACCCAGGGGCGCTGGGATGCCAGTCGGGCAATGAACCCGGATGTGCTTGGCCTGGGCCACGCGATCGCCTATTCCACTGGCAACCGCACCGGCGAGCACTACAACCTGCAAGTCGGTGGTGAAACCGCGCTGATGACCAAGGAGCATTTCATCAAGCGCTTTGGTTTGCCGATCTACACCGTTGGGCTAGGCGGCTCCGGAGGCGGCATCCAGCAGTTCGTCTACGGCCAGAACCATCCAGGGCTGCTTGATGCAGCCATCCCGCAGCGCACTTACCCGGACATGGTCACCCAGACCATTCACGTGGGTGACTGTGAGCTGCTGGAACACTACATGGACGCGACTGATCGAACCAATCCGTTCTGGCAGCAAACCCTGAATCGCAGCCTGCTGGTCGGCTTCAACGCCACCGATCTTCTTGGCAATCCCTTCCGCGATGCTCAGCTCGCGCTTGGATTTTCCGCCGCGCCGGGCATGACCGAATGCGTGCCGGCCTGGCGCGGACTATCGCCGCTGGCCCTGAACCCGAACTTTGGTCAGGCCCGCAACGCCGAGATGTGGGAGCCTCTGAGCGACATCATGGCGATCGAATGGACCCATATGGACGACCTGCGCAACATTTACGGCGTCGGTGAGGACGGTTTCGCGCGGCGCGCGGTCGATAATGTCGGCGTTCAGTACGCGCTGCGGGCCTTTGTCGACGGCAAGATCAGTGCCGAGCAGTTCATCGACATCAATTTCCACGTCGGTGGCTGGAAACCCAGCCGTGATCTGGTTCAGGAAGGTTTCCCGTTCCTGGGGTCGCCGACGCCGGATAACTTCGATCCCTGGAGTCGGCGCAACATCATGCTCAGCGACGGCAGTCAGCCGGCACCGCGCCATGAAGGCGACCTGGAGGCCATTGCCGCACTATATGAACATGGCCAGGTTTTCTACGGTGAAATCGGCATTCCAGTGCTGGATATCCGCGATTACCTGGAGGCTGTGCTCGACATGCACAACGCGCACCAGTCTTTTGCCGCCCGCCAGCGCATTCTCAACCGGATGGGCAACGCAGACCATCACGTGGTCTGGTTTGCCGGTATCGGTGATCAGCCGCCGTTCCGGATTGGTGAGTTCAATCTGACCCTGCTTGCGCTTCAGGTCATGGATGAGTGGATGCTCAACATTCTCGAAAACCCGGCCGACGGTGTGGTCGCCAATCGTCCAGCCGATGCAGTCGACGCCTGCTTTGACTTCGATGGCAGCGTGATTGGCGCCGGTGAAGACGTTTTCGCAGGCATCCTGGACAGTGATCCGGCTGGCATCTGCACCCAACGTTTTCCGGTGTTCACCACCTCGCGTATCGAGGCCGGTGGGCCGATCACGGGTGATGTATTCAAGTGTCAGCTCAAGCCGCTGAGCACTGCCCTGACGGACGGCACTTACGGCGACCGGGAATTCACCCCGGCCCAGATCCAGGTGCTCAACGAGATCTTCCCGCAGGGGGTTTGCGACTACAGTCTGCCCGACGCGGGGCGTCCGGCGGGATTCTAGGTCTGTGGCGGGCAGCCCGGTGATCCGGGTTGCCCGCGTTTCCGCTCTTTGTGTTGACCTGAACCGGCTTTGCCGGTAGAATTCCCGCTCTTTGCTGAAGCACTTTTCTGGAGCAAGCCAACATGTACGCGGTATTCACCACCGGCGGTAAGCAGTACCGGGCCTCGGAAGGCGACGTTGTTCGGGTCGAGAAGCTTGATGTCGACAAGGGCGCCACGGTCGAACTGGACCAGGTTCTGATGGTCGGAGAAGGCGACGATGTGCGCATCGGCACGCCGACCGTCGAAGGCGGCAAGGTGACTGCCGAGGTGGTCGATCATGGCCGCGGCGAGAAGATCCGGATCATCAAGTTCCGTCGCCGCAAGCATCACATGAAGCAGATGGGCCACCGTCAGTACTACACTGAACTGAAAATCACTGGAATCGAGGGCTGATACGATGGCTCACAAGAAAGCAGGCGGCTCAACACGCAATGGTCGCGACTCCAATCCGAAGTACCTGGGTGTCAAGCGTTTTGGCGGCGAGCAGGTGCTGGCCGGCAACATCCTGGTTCGCCAGCGCGGTACCCGGTTTCACGCCGGTCACAACGTCAAGGTGGGTCGCGACCATACCCTGTTCGCGCTGACCGATGGGAAGGTTGTGTTCGAAGAGCGCGGCAAGCCGCTGCGCAAGTTCGTATCGGTACAGCCAGCCGAGTAAGCTTTAACGGCGCGTTTGGTTCTTGCAAGGCCCCGCGTTTGCGGGGCCTTTTGCATTCAGGCCTGCGGGTCTTGATGCTGCAGAATTTGACCCGGCAAGGTTCCGGGGACGCGCCGGCGCCATGCACCGGCGTTGGCCAGGGCATCCGCTTCAGTTCGACGCGGTGGCGAGGCCTTTAGCGTCGACTGGATTGGTATCGCAGCTCAAGATTGGGAATAAAGCATGAAATTCGTCGATGAAGCAAGCATCACCGTCAACGCCGGCAAGGGTGGCCCGGGCGCGGTCAGTTTTCGCCGGGAGAAATTCATTCCCAAGGGTGGGCCGGACGGTGGTGACGGTGGCGACGGCGGCAGCGTCTGGCTGGAGGGGGATTCCGGCCTCAACACCTTGGCCGATTTTCGCCATGCCCGTCATTTCAAGGCGCGCAACGGTGACCCCGGCGCTGGCCGTGAGCGCACGGGCAAGTCGGCCGACGACATCACCATTCGCGTGCCCTTGGGCACCATTGTTGCTGCCCTGGAAACCGGCGAGCGCATCGGCGAAGTCACTGAACACGGCCAGCGCATGCTGGTGGCGCGCGGTGGCAAGGGTGGACGCGGCAACGTCAATTTCAAGTCCTCGGTCAATCGCACTCCGCGCCAGTTCACCCCGGGCACGCCGGGCGAGGAGCGCAAGCTGCACCTGGAGCTGAAGGTGCTGGCCGATGTCGGCCTGCTGGGCTTTCCCAATGCCGGCAAATCGACCCTGATCAGCGCGGTCTCTGCCGCCCGCCCCAAGGTGGCCGACTATCCGTTCACTACCTTGTATCCAAACCTGGGCGTGGTCAGCCTGGAGCCCGGCCGCAGTTTCGTCATCGCCGATATTCCAGGCGTGATCGAAGGCGCCGCCGAAGGCGCCGGGCTGGGTATCCAGTTCCTGAAACACCTGCAGCGCACCCGTCTGCTGCTGCACCTGGTCGATATAGCGCCACTGGACGGTGCCGACCCGGTCTCTCAGGTTCGTGCCCTGGAGCAGGAGCTGGCCAGCTTTGATCCCGAGCTGGCCGAGCGCGAGCGCTGGCTGCTGCTGACCAAGACCGACCAGGTCGATCCGGACGCGCTTGATGAGATTGTTGCTGACATCATCGAGCGTCTGGCGTGGAAGGGCCCCTGGTTCGCGATTTCAGCGGTGGCCCGCCGCGGCCTGGACGAGCTGGTCGGGCGGATCATGGTGCATATCGAATCCGTTCAGCGCAGCGCTGAGCCGGCTGACGGCTAAGCGTTCAGGCGGCACTCCACCACAGTCCGACGCCCAGAAGTATGGGCAGCAGCAGGGTCATGGCCACGTTCATCCCCAGGGCCTGGACGAGTCGCGGCATCAGCAAGGGTTTCCCCAGCGTGCGGACCAGGACGGCGGGAAGCAGTGCAGCCGGTATCAGTGCCAGCATTGCTGTCAATGGCAGGCGGTCGCTGAGCAGGCCATAACCGAGCAGGGCAAAGACCAGGGCGCTGGCGATGGCGTGGACCATGGCTGCACGGCGGGCGCCAACCCTGATTGCCAGATGTCGGCGACCCACTAGACGGTCGGCTTCGATATCGGGAATCTGGTTAAGCAACAACAAGTTGCTGGCCAGCAGGCCGACCACCAGGGCAATCAGCAGATCAATACCGTGGAAAGCGCCCGATAGCAGCCAGCTGGAGCCGGCATAAATGACCCCGCCGAAGCCCAGGCCCGGTGCCAGGTAACACAGCCAGGCCGAACGGTTCAGCCAGCGGGTGTAGCCATATACCAGGCCAATACCGAGCAAGCCCAGCGGTATCAGGGCCGGCTGATGGGCCAGCGCCAGGTACAGCCCCAGCCCAGAGCTGAGTGCCAGCGAGCTCCAGGCCAGCACCAGTACATGGCTGGCCAGCTCCGGTTGCTCGGGCAGCAGACCGCTGCCGCCGCTGAAAGGCGTGCGCCTGGTCTGCTGATCCAGTCCCGACCGGAAATCGAAGTATTCGTTGAACGCGTTCGCGCTGACATGGCCGGCAACGGCGGCCAGCAGAATCATCAGGATCAGGCTGGCACTGGCCTCCACCCCCTTCCACTGCGCAACCGCGACAGCCAGCGCCAAGGTAATTGGTCCCAGCACCAGAAACGCCGGTCGTGCTGATTTGATGAGCTTGAGAGACATGGGCAGGTGTCAAGGAAGGATGGCGCTATTGTGCCGATCACCTCCGTCCGGTCAAGGCCTGTTAAGGCAGACAGTCTGGTCGCTTGTCAGGATATGGGATTGGCATACCAGCTATCATGCTCATTCAGCCGTTTCGACTCCAGACCAAAACCATCGTGACAGAAAATTCCGACAACACTTCCCTGCAGAATCCGGCCCCGAGCTTTGCAGACCTGGGTCTTCCTGCTGCGCTGTTGAACTCCCTTCAGCAGTTGGGATATGAAGCGCCGTCGCCGATTCAGGCCGAGACCATTCCAGAACTGCTGGCCGGGCGTGATGTGCTGGGTCAGGCCCAGACCGGCACCGGCAAGACCGCAGCCTTTGCCCTGCCGGTGCTGGCCCGGCTGAACCGTGATGCGCCGCGCCCCCAGGCCCTGGTGCTGGCGCCGACCCGGGAGCTCGCGATCCAGGTAGCCGAGGCCTTTCACCGCTATGCAGCCCAGGTGCCGGGCTTCCACGTACTGCCGATTTACGGCGGCCAGTCCTACGGCCCGCAACTGGCCGGGCTGCGTCGTGGCGCCGATGTGGTCGTCGGCACACCGGGGCGGATCATTGACCACCTCGACAAGGGCACGCTGGACCTGAGTCACCTGACCACGCTGGTGCTCGACGAAGCCGACGAGATGCTGCGCATGGGCTTTATCGACGATGTCGAGCGGGTGTTGTCGCTGATGCCCGAGGCCTGCCAGGTGGCGCTGTTCTCGGCGACCATGCCACCGGCAATCCGGCGGATTGCCCAGCGCTACCTCAAGGACCCTGCCGAGGTCACGATTCGCTCTCGAACCACCACCGCGGCCACCATCCGCCAGCGCTACTGGCTGGTCAGCGGCCTGCACAAGCTCGATGCCCTGACCCGGATTCTGGAGGTAGAAAGCTTTGATGCCATGATCGTGTTCGCCCGTACTCGCCTGGCCACCGAAGACCTGGCCAGCCGCCTGTCCGCGCGCGGCTTCTCTGCTGCTGCCCTCAACGGAGACGTGCCGCAGAGCCAGCGCGAGCAGTATATTGAACGCCTGAAGTCCGGCGAAATCGACATCCTGGTGGCCACTGACGTGGCCGCACGCGGGCTGGATGTCGAGCGGATCAGCCACGTGGTCAACTACGACATTCCCTACGACACCGAAGCCTACGTACACCGGATTGGTCGCACCGGCCGGGCCGGCCGCACCGGCGAGGCCATCCTGTTCGTTGCCCCGCGCGAGCGCGGCATGCTGCGCGCGATCGAAAAGGCCACCCGCCAGCCGATCGAAGCGATGGGCGTGCCGTCCGTGGCCGATGTCAACGCCCAGCGCGTGGCCCGCTTCAAGGCCGCGGTAGCCAATGCCCTGGAAACCGAAGAATTGGACCTGTATCGCGAAGTCGCCCAGGCCTGCCAGCAGGAGACCGGGGCCGATATGGTCGATATTGCCGCAGCCCTGGCCCGGCTGCTGCGCGGCGGCGATGACCTGCTGCTGAGCGAGCGCGAACCGGCGCCCCAGCAGCGTGCGTTCCGCGACCGGCCCGAACGCGGCGAGCGCGAACCGCGCGTGCCGCGTCCTCCGCGCGCTGAAGTCGACGACAGCGACAAGCGTACTTATCGCATTGAAGTTGGCCACGTCCACGGTGTGCGCCCCGGTAATATCGTCGGCGCCATCGCCAACGAAGGCGGCCTGGGCTCGGGCCAGATCGGTCGGGTCAGCATCCAGCAGAACTTCAGCCTGGTCGATCTGCCGGCTGACCTTGATGCCGGCGTGCTCGAGCACCTGGGTCAGGTTCGCGTGGCCGGCCAGGCCCTGCGCATTCAGCCCGACCGTGGTCCTGGCGGTGCCCCGCGTTCAAGGCCGCACGATCACGGGCTGGACGCCCCCCCGCGCCAGGGGCGTTCAGGTCGACCCGATCAGGCGGGCGGCCCATACAAGGGCAAGCGCGAACGCCGAGCCGAGCGTGACGACCAGCGCAAGCCTGGCGGCTTCAAAAAGCGTCCTGGCCCGCAGGCCGACGGCGAAAAGCCGCGCTACGGCAAAAAGAAAACCACGTCCCGTACCAGTGAATCGGGCGCCGATGCCGCTGGCAACAAGCCACCCCGCAAGCGCCCCAGTCTGACTCGGGCTGAACGCAAGGCGGGACACACCCCGCGACGGTTCAAGAAATAGCCGCGCTTTTCGCTGCCATGTCGCCGAAATCGATCTTCTTCGTTATGCATGCTAAGCCAATGAGATCGAGACCCGTTCGACATGACTGCAAAGCTGATTTGCTGTGCCCTGCTGCTGGCAGCCGGAAGCGCCAAGGCCCTGACCCTCACCATCAATTCCCTGGGTGACCAGGGTGCTGATCTTGCCGGGAATGGAGTTTGTTCGACCGGGGATGTCATTGTCCTGCCGGGTGGCGGTCCTGCCCTGACCGAATGTACGCTGCGAGCGGCGCTGGAAGAGGCAAACGCCAGCTCGGCCCATGTCCTCATCAACGTCTCCCCGTTCATTGAAAGCGACATTAATGGTTATTCAATTATCAATGTCAGTACAGGGCTTCCTTTCATCAGTAGCCGAGTCACGATTGCTGGTGACACGCATCCCAATCACCAGTCAGGCACCCGGCAGACGCCGCTGGTGGTCAACTGGGCCGGCAGCAGCAGTGCCAACGTCAGCGGGATTCGGTTTACTTCCAGTGGCGCCGGTTCCTACTCGGAGGTCAGAAATATCGCCATTACCCGATTTCCAAATAGCGGGATACTCGTCAATGGTGGAACCGGCTACCTGATTCAGGGGAACTTTATCGGCAATCGCTGGCTGCCGTTTTCTACAGGTTTCCTTACCGAAGGAAATGGATCGCATGGAATTGACATCAATAATGGCTCATCCATGCCAGATCCGACAACCATCGTTGACAACGTCATCTACCAGAATGGGGGTGACGGTATTCACCTGCGGGGTGGTACCGCAACAACCTTCATTACCAATAACATCATCGGCCTGGCACCCTCCCTGAGCAATGCTTCCGGCAAGCCATTTGAGGCCACCAAAAGCGACACAGCCATCCTGGGGAATCTTGGCGCAGGCATCTATGTTGCAGAATCAGCCGGCGGTTTCAACCGCATTGGAATCGAAGGTGGCAATACCATCTCCAACAACGAGGGCGGTGGCATCAGGGTGCGGGCCGACTTTCAGCAGATTGGCAGCAATCTGATCGGGTTGCCGCATGAGTTCAGTCTCAGCCCCGCCAACGATCCGGGAGATTATGGCAATGCAGGCAGCAGCCTGGTGCTGGAAAGCAGCAACAATTCAGTTGGATTTGGCAGCGGTGGCACTGCCAATTACATTGGCAACTCCGGGGCAGTTGGCATTCGCATTGGCAGCGGATCGTCCAGCGCGCCGCTTGTAGCCAATGACAACGTGATACGTGCCAACGTCATCGGTACTGACCTGGACGGTAATTCCCAGGGTCAGCCACAAGGGATCCGAATTGACAATGGTTCCGGCAACGAAATCGACAATAACACCATCGTCCATAACGGCACTGGCATCGAAATCCGCTCTGCTGGTAATTCCATCACTCGGAACCGGGTACGCAACAGCAACGTTGCCGGCATCTGGGCTCGCCAGGCAGTGCAGATCGGAGCATTGAGTGGTGACAGTGGCAATGTGATCGGCAACAACACGCGCGGAATCCTGGTAAGCAATGAGGTTGGTGGTTCGGCGGGGCTGGTCCAGATCATCAACAACTATATCGGCACAAATGCTGATGGGGACTCGATCGGCAATACAACGGGCGTACAGCTTGAAGGTGCGCGCCCGGTTCGCTTGGGGTTCGCGGGCAATGGCAACGTTATTGGCAACAGCTCAGGGTCGGGCATTTGGCTGACCAGCCAGGCGTCCAACAAGGAAATTCAGAGCAACTGGATAGGCGCTCACCCCGATGGCCACGCTATCGGCAACTTTCGAGGGGTCCGTCTGAGTGGCTCGGCGGTGGCCGGGAATGTCATCGGCTATGAGTTCCAGAACATCAATCCGAATTCCTGGTCACCGGGATCGGGTTTGAGCAACGTGATTGCCAACAGCAGCTCATTCGGTGTTGACCTTGCCGGCGCCGACGATGCCAGTGTCGGTAATCTCATCCGGGGAAACCAGTTTTTTGCCAACAATGGCGTCGGGATCAATCTGGGCATGTCCGAGCTCGACCCTGACGGTGCCAGTTCCGGGCCAAATGAGTTGATGAACTTTCCCGAGATCGACGCAAGCCAGACCAGCTTCGACCCATCCAGCAATGAGTTAAGCTATCGATATCGCGTTCTGACAACGTCCGGCAACGCGGCCTATCCGCTGCGCATTGACTTCTACCTGGCTGATGGTGACTCGTCGGAAGGCCGGTTTTTCCTGGGATCGGATGACTACCAGGCCGCGGAGGCCGGGTTCTGGAAAACAGGTAGCCTGAGCTCACCGCTCCCTGGTGGTGGTGACATGAATGGCGCCATCATCGCCACGGCCACCGATTCTGACGGCAACACCAGCCAGTTCACCATCGAAGGTGCCGTCGTCAGCCAGGATGTATTGTTTCAGGATCGATTTCAGTAGGCCTTGTCGGTCAGCGCCAGTCTGATCTCGACGCAGACACCATCCCTTACGTTGAATGCCCGGATCGTGCCGTCGTGGTAGTCGGTGATCAGGCGGGCAATGTACAGACCCAGCCCCAGATGCACGTTGTCGCTCCGGACCTTGCGGCGGGAAACCATGGAGTCGAACAGGGTCTTGTCGACGCCCTCGGGCAGGGGTGGCCCCTGGTTTTCCATTTGCAGGATGAGGCGGTCGTGGCGGCGTTTCAGCGTCAGCTTGATGCGGCCCGTTTCGGGGCTGAAGTCGACTGCATTGTCGACCAGCTTGTCCAGTAGCTGGGCGAACAGGTCGGCCGAGCCGTTGATGATATTCGGGCCTTCTGCGGCCAGGTCCAGCTCGAAGCGGCGCTCGGGATAGGTGTTGCGGCAGGCGGCGAGGTAGGTTTCAAGCAGCGAGTTCAAGTCAAACGGGCGGGCGGGTTCGCCGCGAATGCTGTCTTCGATGCGCGCGGCCTGGCTCATTGCCTGGAAGATCCGGTTCAGGCGTGCGCTGCCTTCGTTGGCACGCAGGCAGTAGCGGGCGATGTCTTCCGGGTCGCGGCTGTGTTCCAGGTTGTCCAGCGAGGAGCGGATCATCGCCAGCGGCGTGCGCAGCTCGTGGGCCAGTTTGTCGGCCAGGGTGCGCAGGTAGCTCTGGTGCTCATTCAGTCGCTGCAGCAGGCCGGCGACGCTGCGGCCCAGGTCGCCGATTTCATCGCCGGCTTGCGGCGGCGACATCAAGCTTAGTACGCGGCCATCGGGGCCGACGGCGTTTTCAGCGGAGTCGCTCAACCGGCGGATGCGTTCCGACAGCAGGGTGGCAAAGCCCAGCAATACGGCGGCGATCAAGGCCATGACCAGCAGGCTGGAAAGGAGCAGGCGAGTAGCGGCGCGGGTGGACTCCGCGAGCAGATCATCAGCGCTACGGCTCATCACTACATGGCCCAGACGCTGGCCGTCGACAATGACCGGCGCGCTGACGCTCAAGGAGATGCCGGGATCACCGGGCCGGGTATGCCATTGCACCTTGGGCTGCGCGGCGCCGATATCCGGGCCCAGCAGGCGCGCCGTGTCCGGTCGGCGCTGCTGGCCGGTGGCGAGACGGCCGCTGAGCAGGGCCTCAAAAGCCAGCGTGCTGAACCAGGAGGCGCCGTTATCGTCCTCAGGCGATGCCGCCCCTGCCAGCCTACGATCAGCCGCGGCCACGACCCAGCCCTGGTCAAGGCTCAGCCAGGCCAGGGTATTGGCCGGTGTGACCCGATTCAGGGCCTGATCCAGTTCGGGCAGGCGGTGAACCAGTTCTGCTGGTTCTGCCGGCCCGGCGCTGCGGGCGATCTGGCCATGACCGTTGCGGTCGCTGTCGTTGACCAGAAAGCGAAGGCTGTGCGGCCGGCGCTGGTCGGGTAGCTGCAGCTCCAATGTCCAGCCATCGCCACGCGGCTGCCAGTAGCCCTGCACCCGCGGCCAGCCGCCCGGGCCGTCGCCGCGGGTCTCGACCCAGCCGGGGGCCAGCGGTGCGACGCGAACCGTGGTGCTTCGTTCATCATCCTGGATCAGTTCCAGCACCAGGTGGTCACCCAGACCTCGCAGTGGATCGCCGTACAGCTGGTCGCGGTTGCTGACCTGGAACAGCAGGTACAGGCCGTCCCGGTGGCTGGCGGCCGAGAAGTCGACCTGGAGCAGCTCGTCGTCGCTGGCAAAGCGCTGTGCATCATCGAGCCAGCGACCCCAGTCGTCGGCATACCCGTCCAGGTAGGGCGGGCGGCTGGTCCTGTGTACGTACAGCACATCGCCAGGCTCGGGCCAGTCGGTCGCCGTTTCGCTGGCAATCACTTGCGCAGCCGCCCGCGCTGAATCCAGCAGCCCACGGGCGTGCCCGTCGCGCAGGGTCTGTTCGACCTGGCGCGCGAACTGCCAGGCCGCCACCGGCAGCACCAGCAGCACAAGGCTGATCAGCAGGAGCTGACTACGCAGGCGCATGGCTGGCGAATAACCCCCGATGTATTTCCATACCCACTGCTTCAGTGTCGCGAGGGCAGCCAGCGATAGCCGGCGCCGTGGACGGTTTCGAGCTGGATGAAGTCAGGGTCGATCGACTCGAACTTGCGGCGAATGCGCTTGATGTGCGAGGTGATGGTGGAGTCGTCAACCACCAGGCTGGCTGCGTCCATCAGCTGGTCTCGGCTTTTGACATGGCCGGGGTGGCGGGCAAGGCAGTGGACCATCCAGAACTCGGTCACGGTCAGGGCCACGCGCTGTTCGCTCCAGTGCGCATTCAGGGCATCGGGGTCCAGCCGCAGCCGGCCTTGTTCGATCAGATCGGGATTGACGCTGGCCTCGCTCAGGGCGTCAAGGCGACGAAAAAGAGCCAGGACGCGGGCCAGCAGTTGGGAGGTGCTGATGTCTTTGGTCAGGTAGTCGTCGGCGCCCAGGCGCAGACCGGATACCGCGTCCAGATCACTGTCGCGCGCGGTCAGAAAGATGATCGGCAGGGCAGGGGCGCGCTGGCGCAGGTTGCGGCAGAGCTGAAAGCCGCCCTCCGGCTCATCGCCCAGACCGATGTCAATGATGACCAGGTCGGGAAGTTGGTCGGCAAACGCCGTTTCCGCGGCCTGGCGACTGGGGAATCCCAGGGTCCTGAAGCCATAACGGCCGAGGGCGTCCCGGTAGTTTTCCCGGATCGGGTCTTCATCTTCGACGATGGCAATCAGGCGCTGGCTCATGCGCTCACATTGTTGGGGACGGGGCGGGCCGGTGCAAGGCCGAGACCGACATTGCCAGATTTTTGCCACATTTGTTCGGCAAATTGCCAGCAATGCTGCCGGTTGCTGCCATGCGCGGGGTGTGAAATGGAACCACTGCCATTCAACGAACCGCACA
Source organism: Wenzhouxiangellaceae bacterium (assembly GCA_007695005.1). Classification (GTDB taxonomy): domain Bacteria; phylum Pseudomonadota; class Gammaproteobacteria; order Xanthomonadales; family Wenzhouxiangellaceae; genus Wenzhouxiangella. The sequence continues at coordinate 13,125 of REEQ01000199.1, forward strand.
AGGAGCCTGAACATGTCATTGCTGATCCGCGTGTCTGTTTTCACCTCGCTGCTGCTGCTGACCGCGCTCAGCCAGGCTGCCTCGGAAGCCGTGCTCTGGTTGCACGGGCCGGGCGATGGCCAGCGCAGCCAGGCGCTGGTGCTGGAAACCGATGTCGATATCGAAGTGACCGGCCTGCTGGCCCACGCTTTCGTCAGCCAGCGCTTTTACAACGACAGCGGCGACTGGGCCGAAGGCCGCTACGTTTTTCCACTGCCCGATGACAGCGCCGTCGAAAGCCTGACCGTGCGCGTGGGCGAGCGCCTGATCGAGGGTGAAATCCAGCCTCGGGCCCGCGCTCGCGAAACCTACCAGCAGGCCCGGCGCGAAGGACGCGTGGCCGGCCTGGTCGAGCAGGAGCGGGGCAATGTCTTCACCACCTCGGTGGCCAATATTCCGCCCGGCGAGGAGGTCGAGATCCGGATCGGCTTCCGGCCCAGGGTAGACTTCGAGCACGGACGCTTCTCGCTGCGTTTTCCGACCACCATCGCGCCGCGATTCATTCCCGGTCAGGCGCTGCCCACTGGTCTGGGGGCCGACGAGCCCGGCGGCGGCTGGTCGCCGGATACCGACCGGGTGCCTGATGCCTCGCGGATCAGCCCGCCGGTGCAGCACCCGGCTGCACCCGATCACAACCCGCTGCGCCTGCGCGTTTCCCTGAACGCGGGCATGGAACTGGCCGCCCTGGAATCCAGCTTTCATGCCATCCGCCGCGACTACGACGGCGAGCGCTGGCTGATCGAACTGGACGAAGCGCCAGAGGCGGCGCGGCGCGACTTCGAACTGACCTGGCGCCCGGCCGGCCAGAACCGGATCCAGAGTGCCGGTTTTCGCCAGACCCTGGGTGGCAGCGAGCATGTGCTGCTGATGGTGCTGCCACCGGAGCAGCAGCGTCGCAGCCAGAGTCCGCGCGAGCTGGTCCTGATCATCGATACCTCGGGCTCGATGCGCGGCGAGCCGATGATCCAGGCCCGTGAATCGCTGTTGTTTGCGCTCGACAGCCTGAGCGCGGGCGATCGTTTCAACGTGATCGAATTCAACCACCTGACCCGTTCCCTGTTCGACAGTCCGGTCGCGGCCAGCAATCGCAACATTGCCCAGGCCCGGCGCTTTGTCCAGGGCCTGAATGCCGGCGGTGGCACGGTGATGGGGCCGTCCCTGGCCCGGGCCATGCAGCCGCCGATTCCTGAAGGGTTCTTGCGCCAGATCGTTTTCGTTACCGACGGCATTATCGGCAACGAGCAGGAAGTGCTGGACCAGATTCGCAGTGATGTCGGCCACAGCCGCCTGTTTACGGTCGGCATCGGCCATGGCGTCAACAGCCAGTTCCTGCGCGACGGTGCGCGGTTCGGGCGTGGCAGCTATACCTTCATCGGCGATACCGGCCAGATTCATGGCCGCATGAGTGAGCTCATTACCCAGCTCACCAGCCCTGTGCTTCAGGATATCGAAGTGCACTGGCCGGGCAGCGTCGATGCGGTGCCGGGACGACTGCCGGACCTGTATGCCGGTCAGCCGCTGATGGTCAGCGCCCGCGCTGACAGTCTCAACGGTGAAATCACGATCAGCGGTCGCCAGGACGGCAGGGCCTGGCAGACCAGTATCCCGGTCGATGCCTTCCAGGTTGCATCCGGTGTCGCAGCGCACTGGGGCAGGGCGGCGCTGCAGCGGCTGCTGGATCAGGCCAGGTCCCCGGTCGAGCGCGAAGCGCTGCGGCCCGAGGTGGAAGCACTGGCCGTCGAGTACCAGCTGCTCAGCCCCTACACCAGCCTGGTGGCGGTGGATCGCACCCCGGCCCGCAGCCGCCAGATTGCCCTGCGCCGTCATGACGTGCCGACCAACCTGCCGGCAGGGCGCAGCCTGGACGGCTTTTTCTCTGGCACCCGGGCGCTGCCGGCCACGGATGCCGGTTCCGGGAGCTCGCTGCTGCGCGGCCTGCTGGCCCTGCTGCTGGTCGGGCTGCTGCTCGGCCACAAGCGCTTCAGCCGCGACGAAGATGCGTTGTTTGACGAGGCCCTGATTGAAGAGGAAGAGCAGGCATGATGCGCCACCTGGTCGTATTCACCATGCTGGCCACCGGCCTCTGGCAGGCGGGCGAAGGCTTAAGCGTGCAGCTCAAGGCCTGGCTGGGCCAGCAGCTGCTGGAACGGGCCTGGGTCCAGGCCAGCGAAAGCCAGCAGCCGGCCTTGCCCTGGCCGGGTGCAGTCAGCTACCCGGTGGCGCGGCTGCGCGTGCCGGAATTGGCCATCGATCAGCTGGTGCTCGACGGTGCCGACACGCCGGTGCTGGCCTGGGGGCCGGGCATGGAAGTCGGCGCCAACGGGCATCGTCTGATTGCCGCGCATCGCGATACCCACTTTCGCTTTCTCCAGCATCTGACTGAGAACCAGGTGTTGGAACTGGAAAACCGCGACGGCTCGGTGACGCGGTGGCAGGTCGTGGAGCGGCGGATAGTCGACAGTCGTCGCTATCGCCTCGATATGGATCTGGCCGATGAGCGCCTGACCCTGGTCACCTGCTACCCGTTCAACGTCAGCAGCGCCGGCGGGCCATTGCGCCTGGTCATCGGCCTGAAGCCGTTGGCGCTCGTCGAAGGAGAAAAGGTATGAGCCTGCTGGCATTGAGTGAGCTGAGCGCCAGAGAGCGCCAACGGCTGGGCCTGGATGATGTGACGGTTGACGCCAAGACAGCGCCGAAGGGCAGGCCGGATTTTCTCAAGCCCCGATTACCTGTCAGCGAACCCAAAGCTTGGTGGCAGGCCTGCCGGTCTGAATCACGGGATTTAATCAGGTCCGAACTCGACAAGGCTGCCGAAACGCCGTGCCCCAATCCGGCCTTGCTGACGCGGGCCGGGCTGCTGGTCGGTTAAAATGCGGGCATTCTGAAAATTCTGGTGCCATCCAGCATGACTGAAACCGTCCGTATTCCGCTGACCGTCAAGAGCGGCGAGAAAGTGGTCAAGCCGCAGGGCTTCACCGCCATCCGTGACGGCATCAAGGCCCGCCCTGGCGTGGCGCCTGAGCCGATCGGGCGCAAGCCAAGCTGGCTGCGGGCGCGGCTGCCTTCCGGCGGCAAGTACGAAAAGGTCAAGACCAATGTCACCGAGCATCGCCTGGCTACGGTCTGCCAGGAGTCCAAGTGCCCGAATATCGGCGAGTGCTGGTCCAACGGCGTGGCCACCATCATGCTGATGGGCGATGTCTGCACCCGAGCCTGCCGCTTCTGCTCGGTTGATACCGGCAACCCGCGCGGCTGGCTGGACCCGGAAGAGCCAGCCAACTCGGCTGAATCCGTGCGTCTGATGGATCTGAAGTACGTGGTCCTGACCTCGGTCGATCGTGACGACCTGGCTGACGGCGGCGCCGGGCACTACGCCGCTTGCGTACGCGAAATACGCAAGGTCAACCCGCAGACCGCGGTCGAAGCCCTGACGCCTGATTTCCAGGGCCGCCTGCGTGATGTCGAGACCGTGGTCGATTCCGGTCTGCAGGTGTTTGCCCAGAACGTGGAAACCGTGCGCCGCCTGACCCATCCGGTGCGCGATCCGCGCGCCGGCTACCAGCAAACCCTGGATGTGCTGGCCCACGCCAAGCGTCATCGTCCCGAGGTGCTGACCAAGACCAGCCTGATGCTGGGCCTGGGCGAAACCACCGAGGAAGTCATCGAAACCATGGACGATCTGCGCGCCATTGGTGTCGATATCGTTACCTTCGGGCAGTATCTGCGCCCCACCGTCAATCACCTGCCGGTGGAACGCTACGTCACCCCGGACGAGTTCCGCGAACTGCGCGACATCGGTTTGGGCATGGGTTTTCTCGAAGTCGTTTCCGGCCCGCTGGTGCGCTCCAGCTACCGGGCTGATCGCGTCTTCGAAAAAAACAACTGCGGCCTGGACGAATCCGCCGCCTGATCACTGGTTCGCGACTGATTACACCACCCGCGACGGCGCGAAGAACGCCAGAAAGGCACTTCTCCGCTATAAGGTTTTCGTGATCATCGTCGTGTCTCAGCGTCCGGGCTTCGATGCATTCGGGACGCCGTCCGCGGGCGGTGAATTTCGCTTCAGTTCGACGCGTGGCGAGGCCTTCAGCGAAATCCCCACCCGAGGACGGCTTGAATCATCGACGTTCACGGATATTGCCAAGCCCTGCCGAGACACGACGCCAATCAGGTAAGGCTTTGCGCCGTTGCCGTCTTCGCGGTTGGTCAGTCTTTGACGTTTTGAAGAAAGGTCCACAACCATGTCTGGTCAACGAAGTTTGACGGGGGAAGAGCGGGAGCGCTTGCTCGATGAGCTTGGGGCTTTGCTCGATCAGGCGCTCACCCAGGGTCGCAGGCCTGGCTACCTGGAGGTGGCTGATGCCCTGGCGATCGAGGCGCCGCTGCGGATTCACAAGACCACCCGCCTGCTGGAAGTCCTGTTGAAGCGCGATGCCGAGGCCGGGCAACCGCTGCGCTCATTGCTGGTTACCAGCAAGACCCGCCCCGGGCGACCGGCCGAGGGCCTGTTCGAGCGGGCCCGACGCCTGGGCCTGTTCGACGACGATCCGGAGGCCTTCTACCGGCGCGAAATGGCGCGACTGGTCAAGTCGGATTGAGCTGTTCGGTGCGGCTGCCTTCGAACTCTGCTCCGGTGCCCGTGTTCGGGTAATATCTTGCGACTGTCTTGACCCGGCCGCTCGGCCTCCCGGAGCTTTCCTCTATGCTGATTCGTTTGCTGTCCTGTCTTTTGCTGGCCTCCTTGCTGGCGGCCTGCTCGCCTTCCGAGCCGGAATCCGCCGATCCATCGTCTGCTGCGGTCGAGGTTCAACCGGAAGCAAGTGTTTCAGAACCTGAAGTTTCCGAGGTCCTTGAGGAACCCCGCGCCGAGCAGCGGCCGCATGTGGTCAGCGCGCCGGCCGGTGATCGCGAAGATCCCTGGTACTGGCTGCGCGATGACGATCGTGAGGCCCCCGATGTGCTGGCTTACCTGGAAGCCGAGAATGCCTACGCCGAGGCCCGCCTGGCTCACCTGAGTGATCTGCGCGAAACGCTGTTTTCCGAGCTGCGCGGCAGGATTGTTGAAGACGACAGCACGGTGCCCTACCTGGATCGGGGGTTCTGGTATTACACCCGTTTCGAAGAGGGCAAGGAGTATCCGATCTTCGCTCGTCGTGAAGGCAGCCAGGATGCAGAGGAGCAGATTGTTCTCGACGTCAATCGCAAGGCCGAGGAGCACGCCTTCTACCAGGTTGGTGGCTGGGATGTCAGCGCCAGCGGTCGCTACCTGGCCTGGCTGGAGGATACCGTTGGTCGCCGTCAGTTCACTGTTCGGATCAAGGACTTGAGCGACGGCAGTATCCGCGAAACCGACATCAGCGGCGTGTCCAGCCTGAGCTGGGGCGGTGATGATCGTTTTCTGTACTTTGTATCCAACCACCCCGAGACGCTGAGGTCCTGGCAAGTGCACCGGCTGGATCTGGGCTCCGAAAGTGCGGGCGAGCCGGTGCTGGTCCACCAAGAGGACGACACCGCTTTTTACACCGGCATCGGTCGCAGCGGCTCGAATGAGTTCGTGATGATCTACCTGCGCTCCACGGTGTCGTCGGAAATGCGGGTACTGCCGGTCAGCGATCCGGAAGGCGAATTTGCCGTGTTCTTCCCGCGCGAGCGCGACCACGAGTACCAGGCTGATCATCTGGGCGACCGCTGGATCATCCGCAGCAACCATGAGGCGCCCAATTTCCGCATCATGCAGGTTGCCCTGGCCGAGCATGCTGACCGCAGTGCCTGGCAGGATGTGATTGCCCACGACGAGGATGTCTTCATCCACGGCTTCGATGCGATGCGCGATTTTCTGGCGGTAAGCGAACGCTCCGATGGCCTGCGCCGGATTCGCATCCACGACTGGGACAGCGGCGAGTCGTCAATTCTGAGTTTCGATGAGCCTGCTTATGCCGCCTACTTGAGTGGCAATAGCGACCAGAACAGTCCGCGCCTGCGATTCATCTACACCTCGCTGACCACGCCGATGCAGACCTGGGAAATCGATGTCGCCAGCGGCGAGCGTGAGCTGCTGAAGCAGAATGAAGTACCTGGTGGTTTCGATTCGGCCGACTACGTGACCAAGAGGCTGTGGGTAACGGCGCGCGATGGTGCACGGGTGCCGGTGTCGCTGCTCCATCACCGCGATACCGCCCTGGACGGCAGCGCGCCTCTGTACCAGTATGCCTACGGCTCTTATGGCGCCAGCTCCGATCCGACCTTCGGCTCGGATCGACTCAGCCTGGTGGATCGTGGTTTTGTCTATGCGATTGCTCACGTCAGGGGTGGCCAGGAAATGGGGCGGCGCTGGTATGACGAGGGACGTATGCTCAACAAGCGCAATACCTTCTACGACTTTATCGACGTGACCGCTTACCTGGTCGATGAAGGGCTGGTCGATGGCGAGCGAGTGTTTGCCATGGGCGGCAGCGCCGGCGGCTTGCTGATGGGCGCGGTGGCCAATATGGCGCCGGAGCGCTATCGTGCCCTGGTGGCGCGGGTTCCGTTCGTTGACGTAGTTACTACCATGCTGGATGAATCCATACCGCTGACCACCAACGAGTTTGACGAGTGGGGCAACCCGATGGACCCTGAGTATTACGCCTACATGCTGTCCTACTCGCCCTACGACAACGTCAGTGCGCAGGACTACCCGGCCCTGCTGGTGACCACCGGCCTGTGGGATTCGCAGGTCCAGTACTGGGAGCCGGCGAAGTGGGTGGCCAGACTGCGCGCCACGCGTAGCAACGCCGAGCCGCTGTTGTTTCATACCAACATGGAGGCCGGACACGGTGGCGCTTCCGGTCGCTTCCGCCGACTTGAAGAGCGGGCGATGGAGTTCGCGTTTTTGCTGGATCTGGCCGGCATGGCCGATTGACGGCGGGTAACTCGAGGGGACCGAGATGAACAAGATAAAGAAGACCAAAGTGGCGAGCCTGGCGGTGATGTTCTGTGCGGCCGCCGGTTTGAGCGGCTGCGCGACCATGAGCGCCGAGGAATGCATGGTCGCTGACTGGTATGACCTGGGCATGGCTGATGCGCGTGCCGGTCGCAGTGCCTCCCACCTGGCCAACCGTGCCGGTGCTTGCGCGGAGACCGGCTATCCGGCTGATTCCGAGGCATGGCGGGCCGGATTCACCGAGGGCCTGTACTGGTTTTGTACGCTGGATCAGGGTTTCCGCTTCGGTATGGAAGGCCAGCGCTACCAGCAAACCTGCCCAGGCGACATCGAGCCTGATTTTCTTGAGGGATATGAGCTCGGATTGTCGCTGCACCAGGCTCAGGCCAGGGTCAGCAGCCTGCAGAGTGAGTTTGATCAGTTGTCCAGGGACCTGCGCCGTCTGGAGCGTGCCGAAGTGCCGGATCGGGAGGCCATCACCGACCACCGCGAGCGGCGCGATCGGGTTCAGGACCGGTTGCGCTCAGAGGAAATTGAGCTGGCCACTCTGCGTGGTGTGGCCCAGGGCAGAGGTTTCGTCCTGCCGCGTCGATGAGCGGGGCCGGTCAGGATCAGCTGCTGGCGCTGGTTGTCCGCGCGAGCGGCCTGGCAGCAGAGCAGCGGCAGGCGTTTTTCGAGGCCGAGCTGGCCGGCGAAGAAGAGCGGGTCGAGCAGGCGCTGCGTCTGGCCGAGCTGATCGAGGAAGCGACCTGTGCGCCGGCTTTGGAAGGTGATGCCTGGCGCGCCAGCGGACTGCCATCCATTCCCGGTTTTGAGTTGATCGAACTGATTGGCCACGGCGGCATGGGCAGCGTGTTCCGGGCCCGTCAGCTCAATCCGGAGCGTGAAGTCGCGATCAAGCTGATCCGTGCCGACCTGGTCTCCGACCAGGCCAGCGATCGGCTGGTCAGGGAAGCGCATCTGTTGGGTCGCCTCGATCATCCCGGTATTGCGCGTGTTTATGCGGCCGGTGAGGTCCTGGATGAGGGCGGGCGGCGTCAGCCCTGGCTGGCGATGGAGCTGATAGAGGGTGTTAGTCTGCGCGCCTGGCTGGCGGAGCAGCCGCATTCCACCCCTGACGTGCTGGCCGTATTCATCCGTCTGGCCGAGGCGGTCCAATACGCGCATCAGCAGGGCATCATTCATCGAGACTTGAAACCGGCGAACGTCATCGTCGAGGCTGATGGGCGACCGCGCATCCTGGATTTTGGCGTCGCTCGCTTCACCGAGGTTGATCCGGGCCAGGCTACGACCCTGCTGCAGCCCGGCGAGCTGGTCGGGACCCTGGGATATATGGCGCCCGAACAGCTGGATGGTCGCGCCGATACCCGGAGTGATGTCTACGCGTTGGGCGTTATGTTGTACCAGGCCCTGGCTGGGTCCATGCCGCTGGAGCTGGGTAGCCTGGGCCTGATCGAGGCCTTGAGCCGGCTGGCGCGCGAGGAACCGCGGTCTTTACGCAGCTTGCGTCCCGGTTTGTCTCCCGAGCTGGAGGCAGCGGTGATGCACGCCATCGCGCGCCATCCGGACCGACGCTACGCCTCGGCGGCCCAGTTTGGCGAAGACCTGGCGAGAATTCTGGACCACCGACCCTTGCTGGCTCGCCCCCCGGGGCGCTGGCGCGCTACCTGGCTGTTTCTGCGTCGCCACCGTCTCGGTGTCGCGGTCAGCGCCGGTATCGCATTGGCGGTGATCATCAGTGCCGTGGTTGCGGTGCACTTCGGTCTGCGCGAGGCCGAAGCCCGCGCCCAGGCCGAGCAGCGCAGTGCCCAGCTGGAGGCTGTCAACCGTTTCATGCAGGACATGCTCAGTGCCGCCGATCCCAGCAATACCTTGGGCGAGGTGGTCAGCGTCAGCGATGCGCTGGCTGCAGCGGCCCGGCTGCTGCCGCAAGATGTCAGCCTGGAGCCGGCGGTGCGGGCCGAGCTGCATCGACTGATCGGCCTGATTTACCTCAACCTGGCCCGGACCGACGAAGCCCGAACTCAACTTGGCCATGCCCTGGAGGTGCAAGACCTGGCGGATGACGAAGACCAGCTCAAGACCAGGGTCGGCCTGGTCAGGGTGGCCCTGCACGAGGGCGACTTTGACCGCGCAATGAGCGAAAGCCAGGCCCTGGAGCGGGACATTGCTGCTGTCAGGGCCGGGCATCCAGTGCGCATCCAGTCGGGCAACGTCGCCGCTCACGCCCTGTACTACAAGGGCCAGTACGAGGAAGCCGAGCAACTGGTCGAACAAAGGCTGGCCGAGGCGGAAGCCCATCTCGAGCCCGGCGATCTGGAGACCTCGCTGCTGCGCGCGCTGCTGGCGGTGATCGTGCGCCAGCGCGGTGACCTGGCTCGGGCCGTGGCCATCCATGAGTCGGTGCTGGACGAGCGCAGGGTCGCGCTGGGCCAGGATCATCAGCAGACACTGTCGGCCATGCATAATCTGGCCACGGCCTTGGGCGAACTCGGTGAGCGTGAGCGCGCCGAAGCGATCTCGCGGGAGACCCTAGCCCGGCGTGAGCGGGTACTGGGCAGGGATCATCCGGAGACGATCAACACCCGCAACAATCTGGCGGCTGTGCTGATTCAGCGCGGTGCCCTGGACGAGGCCGAACCGCTGGCGCGCAGCGTGGTTGATTGGAACGTGGCGCGCCTTGGCCCATTGCACCCGAACAGTCTGACAGCGCGCAATATCCTGGCTTATCTGCTTGAGGACCGAGGGGCAGTGGCCGAGGCCGAGGCGCTGTATCGAACCATCCTTGCCGAAGTCCATGCGCGCGGCGATGACGCGCTGAATGCGCAAGTTCTGGGTGTGGCCAATAATCTGGGCATGCTGTTGTTGAACAACGATCAAGCGGCCGCAGCCGCAGATGTGTTCGCTGCCCTGTTGCCGGAATCCGAGCGCCTGCTCGGCCACAGCCATCCCAACCACGCGATCTTTGTTGGCAATCACGGCTGGTGCCTGGTTCGTCTGGGTCGACCGGGTGAGGGCGCGGAGCTGATGCGCGCCAGCGTGGAGTTGCTTGAGCCCGTGCTTGGCCCAGAGCATCCACGCATGCTGCAGCTGGCCGCACGAATTGCGGAGGCTGAGGTTTTGGCTTTGGAGCGCCCGGTCGGGAATCCGTAAAAGCCCTGGAACCACCCAGGCCACCGAAGACACCGAAAGCTTCGAGAGCTTTTTCGGTGCTTTCGGTATCTTCGGTGGTTGCTTGTTTTGCGCAGGTGGTTTCGACTGCCACTAACGCTGACTGGGGCTGTTGTTGCAGGTCGTCTGACCGAGCAGATAGAGCCGGGTCATGTCCAGACTGCCGCTGCCAAATTCGGGGAAATCGGATTGGTAGTTGATCACCAGGTCGTCGCAGCCATCGAAGTCGATGCGGGCGCTGCCCCAGCGACTGCTGCTGACATCGCTGCTGTTGAACAAGTCACCGAAGCTGGCACCGTCGAACCGCTCAAGCTCATCGATCAGAATGCTGTCGCCCTCAGTGCGACCCATGCCGAACAGCCATAGCTGGTTGCCTTCAGTGTCGTAAGTCGGCCAATAGACGACGGGCACCCACTCGCCGTCCAGATCAGTAATGTGGATTTTCAAGCCTTCACCATCGCGGCCTGGATTGAAGAATCCGCCGGAGAAGCCGTTGACGACCGGCTCCACGGTCTCACCACAGCGCAGGCCGGCGATATTGGACAGGCGAACCAGCTCGAAGCTGCCGTCGGCGAAGCCCAGATCGCTGAAGTAGTGGACTCGACCGGCATCACAGTCATCAAACTCCAGGATCATGCTTCCCCAATTGACCAGCTCATACTGTGTCTGGTTGAAACCGGGGTCAAAAGCCCGGCCTCGGGTCATAAACACTTCGTTGAGCAACATGGCGTTGTCTTCGACAGGACCGATGGCCAGCAGCCACATGGGCGCGCCCTGATCGTAGCTAAACCAGAGCATGATTCCGCGTCCATCAGGCAGGGTGTTGATCATGAAGCCTTCGCCAGAACGCTCCGGATTGAAGAACAAACCGCTATGGCCAAGACTGATGCTGAACGGCGCTTCGACGTCAGGGGGCGCCTCGCGCTGGAAGTGATAGAAAGCTGAGAAGCCGCCGGCCGGCGTGCCAAGTGCCTTGACGAACAGATCGGTTCCGTTGCTCAGCAAGGAACCGCCAAAGACATCGCTGGCGTCGCTGGCTACCGGCGCGATGAGTTCCTGTATCAACGTCATCTCCCCCGCTGAACGGCGATAAATGAACACCTTCCCGGCGGACGGGCCGGATTGGCGCAGTCCGTTCTCGGCACCGATGATCAGCAGCTCATCTGCAAAGCGACCCGATACGCCGAAGAGATCATTGTCGGCTCGGATCGGCGGGGTCAGCCTTCCAGCAGCCTGCCAATCACCACCTGCATCGCGCTCGAACAGAAAAACCGCGCCGGCTTGTGCCAGATTGATGGCGCCGACGGCCAGGTGATCGCCATCAACGGTCAGGAAATAGCCGAGATTGCGTTCCGGTCCTGCTGTCAATGTCTGGCGCAGGCTGAAGTTCTCGCCGCTGTAGTCGTAAACCAGTACCTTGCCGGCGCCCCCGAAAGTCTGGGCCTCGGGTGCGCCGACAATGAGTTGATCGGAGGTCAGCTCGAAGTCGAACCCAAAGAAATCGGTTGGCTCAGTCAAATGCCGAAACTCGGTCCAGCTGTCACCCTCGCGCTTGAACAGGTAGATGCCGTCTGCCCTGGCAAAGCGGAAGCCAAACACTGACTCCATCACGTGCGACTGGGCAGCCATGAGGTTGCCCCGGATCTGGACCTTGCCGCCGATGGCGCGATTGCTGCCAACCTTCGATCCGCTCAGCTCGTCGACGGGGCGCCAGCCGGCATTGACATCCCCAGGTGCATGATCAGTGTCGCGCTGAAAAACCCATAGTCTCGAGGCGGCGGCGCTGCCCTGGCCATCGCCCCTCAAGCCGGAGAAGGCAGGGATTACCAGGGTATCGCCATCAAGGGCCATGGTCGAGGCACCGAACATGTCACCAAGCGTGCAGTTGGGCGCCTGCAGCACGGATTGAAGCTCGAAGCGGCCCGCCGCGCCTTTCTTGTAATAGTGGACCTCGCCGCAGGCCGGCGCAGGGTCCGGATTGCCGAATCCATGCGGCCAGGCGACGAACAGCTCATTGCCAAAAATTGCGGCGCCAAGGCCAAAGTCCTCGGTCTCGCCGCCCGACGGTGTCAGGTCTTCAACGAATTGGAATTCGGCCTGGACAGCCAAGGGCGCCAGGACGAGCAGGGTGCAGAAAACGAACAGGCGATTCATCAGGTCTCCCCTTCAGTGGAAATGAAAACCTGATGTTAGGCAGCGCAACCCGTCGCGCCCATCCCCCGATTGGGGGGTCAGCGCAGCAGTCCGAACTCGGCGGCTTTCAGTGCGGCTTCGGCGCGGGAGTTGATGCCCAGCTTGCGATAGATTTCCTTGATGTAGCCGGCTGCCGTGTTGCGGGTGATTGCAAGCAGGCCAGCGACCTCGGCGGTGGCATAGCCCTTGCCGATCAGCTGCAGCACCTCGGACTCACGTGGGGTCAGCGGGGTTTCCAGCGGATCAGGCTGGTGGAAGAAGTCGAGCAGGCGTCGGGCGATGCCGGGCGACAGCGGTGGATGGCCTTGTTCGATGTCGCGCAGGGTCCGGACCAGCTCGGCCTGGCCCTGGTCCTTGGTGAAGTAGCCGTCGGCCCCGGCTCTCAAGGCGGGGAACAGATGGGCGTCGTCGGCGAAGGTGCTGGCAACGATGCACAGGCAGTCCGGCTTGACGGCCTTGATCGCGGCGATCAGCGCCGTGCCGTCGCCATCAGGCAGACCCAGATCAATCAGGGCAAGATCTGGGAGCTTGGCGGACAGGCATCGGCGCGCCGATTCACAGTCCTCGGCTACGTCGATTGCTAGTTCGGGAAAGGCTTGCCGCAGTGCTTCGACCAGCCAGTGACGAGCAGCCGGCAAGTCCTCGATGACCAGGGCGTGCTTCATTCACCGGGCTCCAGGGGCAGCTGCAGCCTTGCTTCCAGTTCATCGTTCAGGATCTGCCAGCTGATCGTCCCGGAAAGCGCCCGGGCTCGGTCGACAAGGCTGCGGGTTCCGCGGCCCCGAGTCCAGGCCTCAGGGGGCTGAAAGCGGCCATTGTGGCGCAGGCTGACAATCAGCTGCTCGTCGCTGTGGCGCACAGCAATGGCGACTCGACTTGGCGTTGCGTGACGCAGGGCATTGCTCAGCATCTCACGCAGGCATCGGCTCAGCAGGGCGGCCGCCTGGCTGGACCATGCGAGGCCAGGGTCTATGGCAGGGCCGCATTCTGTCCAGCCCAGCTTGATGCCGGCGGCATCAAGCCGGCGGTGGGCCTCGTGGCGAAGCTCGGCGATCAGGGCAGCAAGGGCTTGCCGTCCGAGGGACGGTCGCGATACGACATCACGAAGGTCGTCGAGCATGATTCGGGCCTCATCGGCCATGGCGGGCGTCGGTGCGCGATAAATCAGGTTAAGCAGCCTGGCCCCCAGATCGTCATGCAGATCGGCATAAATGCGCTCGCGCTGCTGCCAGAGGGCTTTCTCATGATCCAGCCGGTCCAGCGCCATTTGCGCCATCTGCGCCAGGGCCTGGCAGTACCTTGCCGTGTCGGCGCGCGCGCTTGCTTCGCCGGCCCGGGCGTCGAGGTAGAGTGCTGACCTGGAGCCGCCACTTCCTGTCAGCGCTACGGCAGTTGCGGCAATCAGGCGACGAGCCTGAATGCTGGCGCTCAGGTCTTCCGGGTGAATGTGAGACAGTTCGACAACGCCGCCGTCTCGAGCGGCTTCGAGCAGCAACCTGCTCGGCCGGGCCGGACCTGCCTGCTCTGGCAGCTGCCTGATCACCGTGCAGGACGGGAGGTCCAGGCTGACCAGCATGGCACGGCTGTAACCGCTGCCTGCAAGGGCGGCTTCGAGCAGCGCCTGCTCGACCTGTGCTGTTGTGTTGGCGCCGTTAACCCGCTCACAGAAGGCCAGCAGCAGGTCCAGCCGCGGCGCGGCCAGGCTGGCATCCAGCATGGCGCGCTGGATGGTAAGGCCGGCGGGGGGCTGTTCGGGTTGGATGACGGCGAACTGCCAGCTACCGAGGCGAATGCGATCTCCGGTTGCCAGCGTTTGACGCAGCACGCGTTGGCCATTGACCTCGATGCCAGCGCCGCTGGACAGATCCTCGATCACCCCGGTTCTACGATCAAAGCGAGCGTGCAGGCGGGAAATGCTGGCCTCAGCGAGGACCAGATCGCAATTCGCAGCGCGTCCCAACAACCAGTGTTCCCGATGATCTGGCGGCGGCAGAAATGGCGGGCCCGACAAACCGACCAGGCCAAACAGCCTGCCGCATGTCCGCCTTGCATTGTCGGCAATCAGCTCCATGACTCGCATTCTGTCATAGCATCGCCCAAAGGCATCGTTTTTCGAGGCTTGAAGACGAATGGTTTATCATTGGTCCGGTTAGCAAGCGTTGAGCAGACGGTCGGGTCTGGCAGACGGCTGGAGTAGGTACAGCTCAGGCCCGGGAGGGCTTGGTTCTAAACAGGGGGAAACGTGACTGATTCGCATTTTCTGGAACGCCTCGACCAGGCCTACCTCGATTTCAACGAGCCACTGCCATCCAGCGCGAGCGCACTGGTATGCGTCCTAGTCGATCATTGGTCGGACCTCCGAGAGGAGTATGGTTACGCCGGTCTGTTCGAACTGCGGCGGCAGATCAAGCCGCTGTTCGATCGCTACTTCGACAAACTGGTCGATGTGCTTGTGCTGAGCGAGTCGGGTATGGTTGCTCTGGTGCAGGGCGCAGATAGCGACGGTCTTCGCGAAGCCAGTCTGGAGCTGTTCCGGAAGCTTTCTTCGGCCGACTTCGATGTCGCCGGGGATCAGGTCGCGATCACCGTCAGCCTGGGTTTCTGCGCTTTTGATCTGCGCTTCACCGACGGCGGACAAATGCTGACCGAGGCGGTCAGTCGGACCGAACAGCTGCGCCTTCAGGGTGGCAATGAGTGGCTGTCGATCGTTGCCAGCATTTCGGCCGCCCAGGCATCCTCGGACCACCGCCGAATGCTCGGGTTGCTGATGCAGGCCTTGCGCAACAACTCGATTCGATTGGTGTTTCAGACCCTGCTGTCTACCTCCGGCGAGCACACCCATTGCTTTCAGGTGTTGCCGCGCCTGAAGTCAGCCGACGGCGAACTGATTCCGGCCGCTCGCTTTCTGCCGGTGGCGCGCTCGGCAGGTCTGTTGCCAACGCTGGATCGGTGGATGCTCAATCGAGTCATTCGGCTGCTAGATGAGCGGCATCGGCACGACGCCTTGCGCCTGTTCGTCAGCCAGTCGGATGAGCTCCTGGTCGATGGCAAGCGGCGCGAGCAGTTTAGTCGCCAGGTTGCGGAGTGCGGAGTGCTGGCGGATCGTCTGGTGCTGGATTTTCACCTGGCCGACGCAATGGCTCATCTGAAAGGTGCCGAATCGATGCTGGCGCTGGCTCGAGAGCACGGAATCGGAATCTGCCTGTCGCAGATCGATGAGCATAGCCACTGGTCGCTGCTTTCCGGGCGGCTTCGCTGCGACTATCTGCGGATGGCGCCTGGTTTCGTTCACCGCCTGGCCGATTCCGATGATCTTGAGCATGACCTGGACGATTTAACCGAAAAGGTCAGGGCACAGGGCACCCGGATCATCATGCCGATGATCGAAGATGCTGCTGCTGCCGCTCAACTGTGGGGTTCATCGATCGACTATCTTCAGGGAAACGTCATTCAGCCGGCTCGCGAATCGCTGCAGCTCAGCGATTGAGGGGCAGGTAGACCTCGACCACGTCGCTGTCCTCGTCAGGGTCGCCGTAACGCTGCTTGAAGCCCAGCGACCGGGCGAGCCGCAGCATGGCATGATTGTCGATCAGTACCCGACCGTAGAGTTCCTTTAGCCTTTTCTTGCGCGACCACTCAACAACCCGCTTCATCAGGTACTGTCCCAGCCCCTGTCCCGCGATCTCACGCCCGACGATGATCGCAAACTCGGCTCGCTGCTGATGGTCGTCGATGGCTGCCCGAACCACTGCGCCGATCAGCGCCTCTTCCGGGGGCAGGTTTTCGACCAGCACCAGGGCGAATTCCCGATGGCGATCGATCCGCGCCAGCCTGTCGGCGTAGCTGGGCGTCAGCTCCTTGATCGGGTGCATGAATCGCATGCGGATCTCTTCCGGGGTCAGCTTGCGAAAACTGCGTCGCAGTGTCGGCCCGTCGGAGGAGCGCATCGGCCGGGCAATCAGGCGCCTGCCATCATCGAGCTGGATGGCCTCACACCAGGGTTTGCCGAGATAGATGCGGGAGAATGCCATGCTGCCGGGTCAAGCTCCTTGTGGGTGTTTGCCTTTGCTGTGCCGGATGGTACCCGTGCTCGGCCAGTGACAATTCGGATGACTGGGATGAGCCGAGCGTGTTTTCACCTGTGATTTGCCTACATTGCAAGGTTTAGAATAGCTTACCTGGGTCAGCGCTTCAGAAGCCGGTGTCCGATTTAGAGCGCTCGGTCTCGGCTGCGGCGAGGTCTGGCGCGACAGGATTCGAAAAAGGCCGTTGCCCCTTGACAGGCCGTCGTTGTTTTCTGATAATGCGCGGCTTGCAGTTCAGCGCGCCCGTAGCTCAGCTGGATAGAGTACCTGGCTACGAACCAGGCGGTCGGAGGTTCGAATCCTTCCGGGCGCGCCATTTTTCAGAAGGCCTCGTCGTTTGACGGGGCCTTTGTTGTTTCAGGCTTCTCCGTACTTTGCCGCCGCGCCCGGAAGGGTTCGAACCTCCGACCAATAACAATCGGTTCGAACCGAGCCGCAGGCGAGCTCGCTGTCGCTCAAGCGACAGGCCG
>REEQ01000103.1 GCA_007695005.1 Wenzhouxiangellaceae bacterium
CGACGAGCTGATCACCGCCCGCGGCTTCTACTTCGACTCATTCAGCAAGCAGGGCCGGTATTATCGGGATGAGCGGCTGACCCCGCTTGCATCGACATCGGATGGACGTGAGTCGCGATAGCGTGTTGCGCCGGGTCGCCTTGCGAGTGGGCTGATGTCGGCGATCTTCGGGCTGCTGTCCTGGCAGGAACGCGATGCTGGCTGGTACCGCGATGTGCTGGCTCGAGTCAGCGCTTCGTTGGCGCGCTACGGTGGTGACGGTTTTGAATCCAGGCTCACGCGCAGGGCAATACTTGCCCGTTGGCTCCTGGTCATCAAGCAGCACGATCGGCGTGATCGTCAGCCATTGACCGAGAATGGTTGTTTCTTTCTATTCGACGGCAGGCTGGACAACCGGGATGATTTGATGGCGAAGCTGGATCTGGCCGACAGGGGCGAAAGCCTGGCTGATAGTGAACTGGCATTTGCCGCCTGGGTGAAGTGGCGGGAAGCCATGCCGGCAATGCTCCGGGGCGACTTCGCCTTTTGCTGCTGGGATGAGCAGGAACGGCGTCTCTGGATGGCCAGGGACGTTTTCGGAACCCGGCCGCTTTACTTCGTTCGCAGCAGCGATTTTGTCGGTTTTTCGTCGCAGGCCAAGGTTCTGCAAAGCCTGCCGGGCGTGGCGCGGGATGTCTCCGAGCCGGAGCTTTGCCGTTTCATCAATTTTCTGCCGGAGACGGGCAGCGGCTCCCTGTTTCGGGACATACAGCGGGTCAGGCCGGGCCACCTGGACTGCATCGAGCCTGGTCGTTTTACCTCAAGGCAGTTTTTTTCCTTCTCGAACAAACGGCTTCGCCTGTCTTCGGCCGGCGAGTATGTCGAGGCCTTTGATGAGGTTTTCGGGCGGGCGGTAGAGCGCCGACTCGATAGCTTTGGTGGGGTCTGCGCGCAGCTGAGCTCGGGTCTCGACAGCGGTGCGGTTGTCGCTTTCGCCGCACCACGGCTGGCTGACCGCGGTCAGAACCTGATTGCCTATACGGCCGTCCCGCATCCGGGCTTCAGCGGTGCCGTCAGGGACGGGCGACTGGCCGACGAGGGCGCCGGCGCGGCCAGCGTGGCCGAGCGCCATGCCAACGTCAGTCACCAGCGGGTTCATACCGACGTGGCCAGCCCGATGGCACATTTTCCGGACATGGTCAGGCAGCTTGGGCGACCGCCGTTGAACCCCTGCAATCATGGCTGGTTCGACGCCATTTGCCAGCGCGCATCGGCTGCCGGCATGAAAGTGATGCTGACCGGCGGCATGGGCAATGCCACGATTTCCTTCAGTTCATGGGAAATATTGGGCAGCCTGTTGTACGCCGGGCGGTGGTCGACACTGGTGCGCGAGATTCGAGCCGGCCGCAGGCCGAAAATGCAGCTTCCAAAAACAAAGCTGTTTGAATTACTGATCGGCCCATTGTTACCTGTCCCGGTATGGAAGCGCGTCGAACGTCGGCTCTATCCCAACTGGAACAAGACTGACTACATTGCGGCTCGGCCTTCTTATCTTTCCGAGCAATACTTCGAGTCGGCGACGGCCCGGTCTCGAGTGGATCGGGGTTGGCAGCCGTATCTGACCCATCGCGCCCGGGTTTTAGCCATCTTGTCCTCCGTCGATCTGGGGGATTACAGTGCCAGCGTTAACCAGCACGGCCTGGAGATGAGGGATCCGACCGGCGATCTGGATTTGGTCGAGTTTCTGCTGTCGCTGCCGCCCGACTGCTTCATGCGAAAAGGCGAGCGCAGGTGGTTGCTCAAGAAAGTGCTTCAAACGCGCTTGCCCGCAGCCACCCTGGCCTCTGATAAACGCGGTCTGCAGGCTGCCGATTGGCCTGAGAGCTTTGCGGCAGGGATTCAAGATTTCGCTGCCGAGCTCGAGCGTTTGCGGCAGAACGGTGTGGCCAACAGCTATATCGACCTGGACAGTCTCGTCCAATCGTTGAACCGGTGGCCGCCGCCCAACCTGACTTCAAAGTCGACCGATATAGAGTACCGACTCAGATTCCTGAGAGGCTTGGTCGTTGCCGGATTTGTCGAGTATGCCAAAGACGTACCCGGGCCCTGGTGCTAGCGAGGTTGGTCTTCCTCCACGGCCATCTCGGTAGCGTGCTTGATATTCTCATCATGGTGTGTAAAATTGTAGTGGCGATTATTCCGCAAACTTGTGGTGTTTTTTGGTTGAAGTAGGGTGAGGAGAGGCTAATGAATTCTAAAGAGAATGCCGGCGAAATTCAGGGGCATGATGACAAGACCACCTACAGTGCACCGTATGTGGAAGTCTTGAGTACGCAGAGTACGGCTGGCCCAAATGCTTCGCTAGACCCCGATACAGTTCAGTTCGGCGAGTTTTCCTGAGAGCAGACTCTGGCAATTGATCTAGGCCTGCTCGGCCTTGGTCGAATGGCAGGTTTCGGGGGATTGAAGGGGTTTAAGGTTCTCGTTGCTCGTGGTTGGGCAACACATCCTTGTGTTTGTGCAGTCCGGCCTTATGGATGGCTATCGCCGGAATGGATTCGGCACTCGCTTAGCGGCCGTCATTGAATCAATTCCTGAGGGCATATGGCGCGACTCCTCTCGCGTGAAGGCTTTTTTGTACCAGTTTCTCCATAAATGAACCTTTACAAGGTGTACGGCCTGGTTCTGGCGTCGGAACTCTCCATGCCGGAGTTGATGCCGATTGAATCGTGCTCTCCGGATGTGACTGTGCGTTTGGGTGAGGTGCCTGATTCATTGCCTGATCGGCTTATCGAGGCACCCTGGTGCGCGGCATCGCGCACTGAATTTCTGTTCGAGATCAACGGCGTCGCACGTTACCACATTGCCGGCGGCTCTGAGATTACCGTTGAGCGGGATGCCCTCGGCGATCCGCCTGACGCTGATGTGCGCCTGTGGCTCCTCGGTAGCGCCTTTGGCGCCCTGCTGCACCAGCGCGGACTGCTGCCGTTGCATGTCAGTGCGGTTCGCGCGCCAGGCGGGGCCTGGGCCTTTACGGGCGAGTCGGGCGAGGGCAAGTCGACGCTGGCTGCCTTTTTGCACCAGCGCTACGGCTGGCCGCTGGTGTCTGATGATGTGTCGGTAGTGAGATCTGAAGACGGGCAAAGCGTGGTGCACCCCGGGCCGCGCAAGCTCAAGCTGTGGCAGGATGCGCTGGATCGGCTCGATTTTTCCGGCGGCAAGGCCGTGCGGGATCTGTCCAACACCGACAAGTTCCAGCTCTATCTGCCGGGCGAGGGCGACTATCGGCCGGAGCCGCTGCGCGGCCTGGTGCTGCTGGCCTCGGCCGGGCCGGACTCGCCGCCGCGGCTGGAGCGGCTGAAGGGCATTGAGGCTTTCGATGCCTGCATGGCGGCCATTTACCGGCCCAATATGGACCACTGGTTTAAGCAGCCGGCCCAGCGCATGGACGAGCTGGTGCGCTTGTGCCGCCAGGTGCCAGTGTACCGTTTTGTGCGCACCCGTTCGCTGGAGGATATGGCGCAGAATCTGCAGCCCTTGCTTGAATTGATGACCGAATCGGAGCACTGATGGAAGAGCTGACCGAGATTCGCCGAGATGCAGAAGAGCTCTTTGGTCTGTGCCCGGGCCTGACGCTGCCGGCCTTTGGCGAACCTTCGGAGCATGTGCCGGAACTGGACGAAGCATTCCGCTTTGTCGATGAGCCCACCCGCGCGATTCTGCTGGGCTTTGCCCATAACCGGCGCGTCTACCTGCACGGGCCGCACGGCAGCGGCAAATCCAGCCATATCGAACAGGTTGCAGCGCGGCTGAACTGGCCCTGCGTGCGGGTCAATCTGGATGGCCATGTGACCCGGGCCGACCTGGTCGGGCGCGACATGGTGGTGCTGCGTGACGGCAAGCAGGTGACCGAGTTCGTGCCCGGCATCCTGGTCTGGGCCCTGGAACGGCCGGTGGCGCTGGTATTCGACGAGTACGATGCCGGCCGCCCGGATGTGATGTTCGTGATCCAGCGCGTGCTGGAGTCCCAGGGCCGATTCACCCTGCTGGACCAGAACCGGGTCATTACCCCGCACCGGCATTTTCGTCTGTTTGCGACCGCCAACACGGCCGGGCAGGGCGATGCCAGCGGCCTTTACGCCGGTACCCAGGCACTCAACCAGGCGCAGATGGACCGCTGGCATATCATCGCCGAGCTGGGGTACCTGGCTCCCGAGCGCGAGCAGGAAGTGCTGCGTTCGCGCCTGCCATCGCTGGATGAAGAAACCCTGCGCCGGATGACAGTGCTGGCCGGCCTGTGCCGCCAGGCTCATCACCAGGGCGATCTATCGACCCTGGTGTCACTGCGCACCTTGATTACCTGGGCTGAGAACCTGGCCCTGGTCGGCGATGAGGCCAGCGCCTTCCGCATGGCCTTTTTCAATCGCTGCGACGATGCCGAACGAGCGCTGGTGGCTGAGATATTCCAGCGCTGTTTCGACCGGGAACTGGAGCTTGGTGACGGCTCGACTGCGCTGTTCTGAGGGCGAGGAAGTTTCCGCTGCCACGGCCTCGGCCTGGGTGCGCAGCTTTGCCGATGGCCGCCGGCTGCGGCGCGAGCCGGGCGCCCCGGGCAGGGAAGCCGGTGTGCCGAGCCGGGCCTGGATGGATGTTCTGGCCGCCTGGCATCGCTGGCACCAGCCGCAGGCCTGGGCCGCTCTTGACCCTCAGTGCTGGCCCTATGTTCAAGCCTTGGAACGCGCGCGGGTTGAGCGCCTGGCAGCAATCGGCTGGCCCGGCATGGCCACCAATCTGGCCGATGGGGGGGCTGTTGCGCCGCATGATCCGGTGTTGCAGCCGCTGTATCTGTGCGCGCGCTTGCTGGCCGCTGGCGATGGTGTTGCAGCCGAAAATCTGATTGACGAATGGGCGCAGGCCGCCGCCTCGTCCAGCCTGGCCTCGCGCCTGGCGCGAGTGCTGCTGGGGCGCACGGGCAAGTGCGGGCTTGATGCCCGGCAGGTGACTGCGCTGCTCGCCCGCCTGCGTGAGCTGATGATGCTGGACTGCTGGCGCGAGGATGTGCTCAAAGATGCGCCGCGCTTCGCCGCTGCATTGATGCCGCTGGTCAGGCGCTGCGCTGAATCGCTGCCTGTTGCGCCTGAGGAGCAAGTGGTCGCCGGTGTCCCGCAGCCCTTGCTGCCGCAGGCCCAGTCTGACGAGACCGCCGGGGATGATCCGACGCCTGCATCGGTCGACGAGGGGCTGGCCGAAGCGGAAGCAGCGGTGGTCCGGGCTTATCCGGGCTATTCGGTATTCAGCCAGGCCGCTGATGAAATCGGGCCGGCCAGGCGCTGGTATCGGGATGCCGATCGTGCGCTGCTGGATCAGCTCAATCGCATTGACCGCCGCCGTGCGCGCCAGCTCGCCCATCGTCTGCAGCGCCGACTGGAAGCGGCCCGGCGGCGGCAGTGGATGTTTGACCAGGAAGACGGTTTGATCGACAGCCGCCGCCTGGCCCGGCTGGTGGTGGCCGGTGGTGACCGGCGCGTGTTTCGTCAGGAGTCGCCGGCGCTGGTGCCGGCTGTTGGTGTCAGCCTGCTGGTCGACATGTCCGGATCCATGTGCGGTCAGCGTCGGTTGTCGGCCGCTGTGGCCATTGATCTGGCCGTGCATGTGCTTGAAATCAGCGGCGTGCACTGCGAGGTGCTGGGCTATACCACGGTGCATGGCGACGACAACCCGATCGAGCGGGCCTGGCGTGCCGCTGGTGCCCGGAGGCAGCCGGGCCGCCTCAATGCCATTCGCCATGTGGTTTTCAAGGGTGCTCGCCAGCCCTGGCGGCGCTGTCGTCCTTGCCTGGGCCTGTTGCTGCGCCAGGATTTTGGCCACGAAAACATCGATGGCGAGGCCCTGCACTGGGCGGCGCAGCGGCTCTTTGCCATTGATGTGCCGCGTCGCATTCTTGTGGTCTTGTCCGATGGCGCGCCGTTTGACAAGGCCACCGCCGGCGCTAACGGCCGCGATTATCTGTGCGCGCATTTGCGCGAGGTGATTGCCCGGCTGGATAGCTTGCCGCTGCACTTGCTGGCCATGGGCGCCGGTACTGACGTCAGTCGCTTTTATCGCAAGGCGGTGACCCTCGAGCATCCCGATGCAGTAGCCGAGACGCTGTTTCACCAGCTTGGTGATCTGCTGACTATGCCTTTTGACCAACGCGACTCGCGATGAGCGCGCTGGCCGGCATCATCCACGCCACGCCGGACCGGCCAGTGGAGCGCTCCACCAGGGATCGGCTGGCGGCGGTGCTGAGCCGTTACGGTCGGGATGCCCAGAACGGCTGGTCCAGGGGCGGGGCCTTGTTGCTGCGCTCGCTGTTGCGCACCACCCCGGAAGATTGTCTCGATAGCCAACCGCTGCAGTCGCCGGCCTCTGGTCGGGTGCTGTTGTTCGATGGCCGGCTGGATAACCGCGAAGCGCTTGCCCGGCAGCTGGATATTGCCGCCGCCGATCTGCGCCTGCTGGCCGACAGCGCCGTGGTCATCCGTGCCCTGGATGCCTGGGGTGAGCAGGCACTGGATCGCCTGCTGGGCGATTTTGCCCTGGCCAGCTGGGAGCCGGGGCCGCGGCGCCTGCTGCTGGCCCGTGATGCGGTCGGCTACCGGCCGATGTTCTGGGTGCGCGGCGAGGGCTTTTTCGCCTTTGCCAGCCTGCCCAAGGTCTTGTTTGCCATTCCCGATGTGCCGCGCCGGCTGCGTGAGGATGCCTTGCATGACTATCTCTGCCTGCTGCCGCTGGACAAGCAGGCCACGCTTTTTCACGGCATCTTTCGGCTCGAGCCGGGTCAATACCTGGTGGTTGAGGGCGGGCGTGAGGAGGTTCGCCGATACCACCGTTTTGGCGAGTCGGGGCTGCTCAAACTGGCCGATCCGCGCGAGTATGTCGACGGCCTTGCCGAACAGATCGGGCGAGCTGTTGCGCCGCGCCTGAGGGCGCTGGGGCCGCTGGCCTGCGAGCTGAGCTCCGGTCTGGACAGCAGCACGGTGGCCGCCGTTGCCGCCCGTCAGCTGGGCAAGACCGGACAGCGCTTGCTGGCCTTGACCGCCGTGTTGCCTGAGGGCAGGCGCGATGGCCCGGCTCCGCCGGGTTTTCACCGTGACGAGGGCCCCGGCGCTCGCGCTTTGGCGGCGATGCATGCCAACATCGACCATGTCCTGGTAGAGAGCACCACGCCATCGCCACTGCAGGGCCTGCAGGAGCGGATCGAGTCCACCGATCGGCCGGTATTCAACCCCTGCAATGCCCACTGGGTCCAGGCCCTGGGCCAGGCGGCGCAGGAGCGCGGTGCGCGCACCCTGCTCAACGGCTGGCAGGGCAATCTGACCATTTCCCATGACGGTCTGCCCTGGTTGCAGTACCTGTTCAGTCGCGGCCGGCTGCTGGCCTGGCGCAAGCTGGCCCGGTCCATGCGGCGGCGCTATCCCTGGGTGCCCCGGCGCTGGTTTTTCGAGTTCTGCCTGGCGCCGCATGTGCCCGCCAGCCTCTGGTCGGCCTACCAGCGTCGCCGCGGTAGCGGCAAGGACCTGGCCGATTACTCGGCCGCCAGCCGCGTGCTGCAGCGGCGCTACGATACCCCCAGGCGGGCCCGCCAGCGGGGTTGGGACCTGCTTTATCGCGGTCATCCGAATGGCGTGCGGCTGCGGGTGCAGCCGCTCTATCAGGTCGAATTCGCCGAGACTTGCCTGGCCATGAACGCCAGCGGCCTGGACCCGCGCAGCCCGACCATGGACCGGCGCCTGGTCGAGTATTGCCTGAGCATTCCGGAGGCGGTCTACCTGCACGAGGGCTGCCTGCAATGGCCGCTGCGCGAGTTGGGGCGCGGACTGCTGCCGGAAGAAATCCTGGCCAGTCGCACGCGCGGCTACCAGGCCGGCGACTGGTTCGAGTCAGCCACGGCGGCCCGGGCCGAGCTGGGTAGCCTGCTGGCGCAGTTCCGGCAACACGAGAGTATTGGCGATTACCTGGACCTGGACGGCCTGCAGCAGCTGCTGGACGACTGGCCGGCAGATGACTGGCAGCGTCCGGAGGTGGAAACGCGCTACAGGAACAAGCTGCTGCGCGCGATGTCGGTGGGCGCTTTCGTGCGCTACGTGGAAAACGACAATCGCTGAGACCAGGGCGCGCTTGCATTGGGCTTGCGCTTCCGCTAATCTGTGACTTGAAACACGTTGCCAACGTGCCCGTCTCAAAAAAGGTGGAGTGATCAGGATGAAGAAGGAATACAACACCCCGGTTGTGAACCAGCTCGGTTCGACCGCGGAACAGACCAAGGGTGGTTCGAATACAGGGTCCGACAGCGAACCGTTTCGCCAGAACACGGGCGGGCTTCCGCCGGCAGATATCGGCCCGCGCAGCTCCTGACTTATCCCCTGACAGCAGCGCAGACTTGCTTGCGAAATTGCCACCTTCGGGTGGCAATTTTTTTGCCCGGAATCAACCGGTCATCAGAATCAGCCGATCATCACTCCTGGCAGCCCGGTGAGCGCAGGAAGGCTGGCCGCCCATCGCGCCCGCTGCGCATCACATGCGCCAGACATTCGATACGCAGTTCGTCGGCCGCGGCAATGTCCTGGTCGGCAAAGACTTCACCCGTGCGCGGGCCACTGGCCTGCTGAAAACGGTCGGCAAACAGCAGATCGGGCAGCGGCAGCTCGAATCCTGCCAGGCCGACGCGTGACTGAGCACCAGCGGTCAGGAAGCTGCCGGCCACCAGCAGACGGCCCGGCGAGACCGACAGATCCCAGACCAGGCCGGGCGCCAGCCCGGGGTTGAAGCCGGTGTCCAGCGAGCCGTCGCCGGCATCCAGTCGCCCCAG
The DNA here is from genome assembly GCA_007695005.1 of Wenzhouxiangellaceae bacterium. Classification (GTDB taxonomy): domain Bacteria; phylum Pseudomonadota; class Gammaproteobacteria; order Xanthomonadales; family Wenzhouxiangellaceae; genus Wenzhouxiangella. The sequence goes on from REEQ01000103.1 coordinate 8,831, forward strand.
CCTGGCCCGACTGACGCTATTGAGGTTAAGAAACGTGCCGCCCACGAACAAGCCGCCATTGCCGTCCAGGGCCATCGCCACGGGGGTGCCGGTGGTGGTCGGCGTCCACTGCGCAAAGCCGTTGCCGACCTTTGCCAGTCGTGTGCGGGTCTGGCCGAGCAGGCTGGTGAACTCGCCGCCGATGTAGAAGGATTCGCCGTCGCCGGCATCCTGCAACACCCACACGCTGTTGTTGGCATTGGCGTTGAAACTGCCATCGAACTGGGGCAGGCCATCGGCAGTATTGAAGGCCGCCAGGCCCAGGCGGTTCTGGCCGGCTGCCTGGGTGTAGACACCGGCCACGTACAGCTTCCCGCTGGCGGGTAGCTGCAGGATGTCGTTGACCTGCGCTTCAAAGCCCGGGTTGGGGATGTCAATGGCCGGATTGAATGCATCCGGCGTGCCGCCATCGCTGGTGATCAGGCGGGCCATGCGGCCGCGCGCATGGGGCAGGTCGGTGATGATTTGCGAGAAACTGCCGGCCACATAGGCGCGGTCGCTGTCGAGGGCATCCTGCTCGATGACCAGCACCGGACCATTGGCCGCGGCAGTCCAGTCGGGGTCGGCTGCGGGCGAGGGTCCTGCGTCAATGCGGGCGAGGTTGCCGCGCGGCTGGTCGTCGACGCGGCTGAAGAAGCCGCCAATCAGCACGCTGCCATCGGCCAGGGTGCCGGCGCTGAGGACATCGCCGTTGACATTCAGGCTCCAGTCCGGATCCAGGCCGCCATCGGCCAGCAGTCGGGCCAGGTTGTCGCGCACCTGATCGCCGCTGCGCCAGAAGCTGCCGCCAATGAGCGTGGCGCCGTCAGGCAGGGCGACCAGGGTGCGGACCTCGGCCGGACGTTCGACAGGGATGACCGTATCGACTTGACCATCATTGCTGTCCAGCACGGCGGCACCGACCGCGGTTTCGCCATTGATCTGCCTGAATACACCGCCGATGAACGCCCGGTTGCCGGCCAGTTCGCGCACGGTCCAGACCAGTACATCGGAGTCCGGCGTGCCGTTGTAGACGCCGCCGACCAGGGGGCGGAAGTCCGGATCGACCGCGCCGCTGTCGGACAGGCGGGCGACCCCGGACAGCGCTTCACCGTTGATGGCGACGAACTGGCCGCTGACCAGCACACCGCTACCCGAGCTGCGGCAGTCATGAATGTCCTGGTTGACGCTGATACTGAAGCTGTCGAGCGCGCCGAGACTGTCCAGGCGCGCCAGGCGACCGCGGGGCTGGTCGTCGATGCTGGTGAATCGACCGCACAGCAACAGCCGACCGCTGCCGTCGAAGGACAAGCCCTCGACGTTGCCGTTGACGTCGTAGTCGGCCAGCAGCGTACCGTCGGCATTCAGCCGCGCCAGCCCGCGGCTGATGCTGCCGCCGACCTGGCTGAAATTGCCGCCGATCCAGAAATCGCTGCCGTTGCGGGCAAAGGCGAATACGCCGCCGCCGGTGATGTCGGGGTTCCATGTGGTATCGAGCTGACCGTCGGCCAGGGCAACGCGGGCCAGCCCGCGACGGGTCTGACCGGCCAGCTGCGAGAAACTGCCGCCAATGATGAGATGGTCGGGACCGTCGACGCTGAGGACATAGACGGCTTCGTTGGCGCCGGGGTTGAAGCTGTTATCGAGGCTGCCGTCGGCATTGAGCCGGGCGAGGTTGCTGCGCGCACTGCCGTTGACCTGGGTGAAAATGCCGCCAATCAGGATCCGGCCGTCGGGCTGCTCCAGTACCGAGAACACCGGGCCGTTGATGGCCGGGGAGAAATCGGGGTCGATTTCGCCGGCCGGCAGCAGCAGCCGGAACAGATTGCTGCGGTCCTGTTCGTCTGCCTGGGTGAACAGGCCGGCAACCAGCAGGTGTCCGTCCTGGTCGAGTTCAGTGGTGAAAACAGCGCCGTGGTCCCACAGATCCAGGTCGGGAAGTGGTGCTGGCGTCTGGGCGCCAGCCTGCGCCAGGAGGCACGACAACAGGGCTGTCCCTATGGCGCGGAGTGCGATCATGCTTTTGGTCTCGACGGGGGATTATGGTGTGATTTCCACAGAAGCCATACCAGAGCAATCATGTCTGTCGCTCTGATGCAGCAACCAGGCGCAAAAGTATACTACGATGGCAGAAAAAGGGCTCTGGCCGGACCATGGGCGGCCACTGATAACGCGCGCAAGCCACCGAGACGACTTCTCGGGCACAGTCATGACTATATGGGGATTGGCGATGAAGGCAGAAAATGAAAGTGGGCGGGTGGTTTACCGTCGTAATCCTGACCTGATCGGTGCCACCATCGACGATGAGTTGGTGATGATGAGCGTCGAGCAGGGGCAGTACTATGGGCTGGGGGGCGTGGGCCCGCGGGTGTGGGATCTGCTTGCAGAGTCGCGCAGTTTTTCCGAGCTGGTCGATGTGATCCTTGACGAATACGATGTGGATCGAGCGATCTGCGAGCGCGACATGCAGGGGTTTCTTGAGCAAATGGAAGCGCTTGGTCTGGTCGAACGCAGGTAGCCTGTCTTGTCCTCTGGCGCTCCCGCCCCGCGCATGTGTTGACGGCGGCAGGACCCATGAGTGGAGTTCGGAATGACAGCCCCGGGTTGACGAAGCGAATTTAGCTGTGATGGTCAAGCTGAAAAGGTTTCTGCTGCATCCTCTGCCGGTGAAGCTCTGGTTTTTCCCGGTCCTGGCGGGCCTCGGCCTGGCGAAGCTGGCGATTCGAATGATCACGTTCAAACGCCTGGTCCCGCGCCTTGGGGTTTCGGTTGGCGTTGCCCCCTGGCTGCCGGTGCTGGATGCTGCGCAGGAACGTCGTGCTTCCACGGTCAAGCAGGTCATTTTGCTGGCAGCCCGCCATGCACCCTGGGAATCGAACTGTTTTCCTCAGGCCGTGGTGGCGCGCGCACTGCTGGGTTGGTACCGGGTCCCCTACTGTGTCTTTTTCGGAGTTCGCCGGGCACCTTCTGGCGATCGGTTCGAGGCACATGCCTGGGTTGCGGCCGGAAGGGTCCGGGTGTCGGGCGGTGGCAGTTTCCCGTCCTATACGGTTGTCGGTGTCTTTGCAGCGCCGCAGATTCTTGATCTGCGCGCTCGTTGATTGTTCGCAAGGCTGGCGATTCTGGCGAGACTTTTTCGGACGCTGGAGCCTGTGCTAAATTGAAGCAAGTAGCGTGGGGACCGACGGGAGATGGGCATGGGCGGAATGCGCCGTCAGGGCTCTGATTTCGAGCCGGAGTTCTTCAGGATTTTTCGGTCCATCGAGGACCAGCAAAAACGCAGCGCCTGGTTGCAAGCCGAGGGCATGCTGGCGGCAGCCCCCATGTTGCGGGCCAGGGGGTTGCCACTGGCTGCTGATGATCCCGGTGAAGTGTCACTTGAGGCTGAACGTGCTGCTGCCGAGCAGCAAATGCTCGAAGCGCTGGTGCGTAGCGGAGTGCCTTTTTTGCTGGCCGGGCCATCTCTTGCTGCCTGGACTCTCTATCCCGAGCCGGGCCGTCGACCTCGAGAAAGCATGGATTTGATGATTCACGCCAGAGCGGTCAATGATGCGCGGGCGATCTTGCGCGATGAAGACTTTGTTCCGGATCCACGCGGCGCGACTCGAACCGAGAGCGCTCAAGCGTGGCGCAGGAGCAAGGCGTCGGTTCAGCTCAGCATTCGACTGCGATGGGATTTCTGCGATCACCCCATCCTGAACCGGCGCTTCTCCATCGCCGGTCTGCAGGCGAAGTCGGTTGTCATCGAAAAGCCGGTGGCCGGGCTGCGCGCCCTGGGTGTCGAGCATGCCACTCTCTATTCGGCTTTGCGCTGGGTTGATGCTGTCCACGAGCGCTTCCGGCTTGTCGATCTCTTTGATCAGGATCTGCGCTGGCGAATGCTTGGCAAGGAAAAGCTTGCCGAGCTTGCGCTCCTGGCTCGCCAACGGGGCGTTGCCGGCATTCTTGCCGAGCACCTGGGCATGGCGAGGCGGGTTTTCGGAACGCCGGTGTCGACAGAGCTGCTCCATTCGCTGAAGCAGTCTGGCAATCATGAACGCAGCGGCAGTCTGCTGGGCGCCGGTCGCGGCCGAATGCGCTACCACCTGCTGGGCGCCTTGTATGGTCGGGGTTTACGCGTCAGGGGGCGGCATCTCTTCAGCCTGATCTCGCCGGGCTGACGAAGGCTGGTTGGTGGTTTGTGACGAGATTTGCATTTTCTTTGACGCAATGCGACTCTACCCAAGTGGCTGAAGCGGGAAAGTGAGTTTGCGGCTATGGTTTTTCTTGTTAATTGTTGTTAAGATACTTGCCGAAAGTCTTGAGTTGTATGGTTTTTTGCTGCAAACTTTGGACTGGCTGGAGAAAACTGATATCTCGCTGAGCCGCCTTCATCAAGGAGAGGGGTATGTTTAAAACGATTTCTCGCAACCGCCTGACTGCGCGCGGTTTTATTGCCGTGCTTTTGCTGACGGGCGCCTCCTGGTTCAGCCTGGCAATGCCCGCCATGGCCAACCAACTCGCCCAATACGAGCAGTTCATCATCGACGCAGGTGACTGGATGGTCAGTCGTCAGTTGCCGAATGGGGCTTATCCGTTCTCGGACGCAGACCCCTTTGTGGTCCCGAATGTGCAGGCCATTTCTGGTCTGGCTACGCTGTCGGCTTATCAGGCAACCTGCGCCCTGGGTGCCTGTGACACCGACTTTCTGGATGCCTCTATTCTGACCGGCGATTTCCTGATCAACGGTGGCTTCGGCAACTTCAGCCCCAACACGGGCTTCCCCCGGATCCGCAACTTCGACCCCCTGTTCCTCGTGCGCCTGTCGAATATCAGCGGCGATCCGCAGTATGCTCAGTTCCTCGAAACCAACTTCTGGGATCGCCTCGAAAACGGGATCTACGGTCCCACCAACGATTGGGACATTGATGACTTCATTGATCACCTGATCACGCTTCGCGGGGCCTCCGCCGCTACCAGCGAAGTCGTTGCTGCCTGGGATCTGGGCTTTCTCGCCGCTGCGGCTGCCGAGGCTGGCATTACCCAGTTCGACCAGGCCATCATTGACGGCACCCGAACCGCGCTTGGCTTCGGACCCGATGCCACGACCGTTCTCGGCACTTCCGGTTTCGATGTCATGGGTCTGACTGGTGCCATCTGGGTGGCCGCGGTCACCGGCGCCAACGTGGCGCCGACGACCGGTGCCTGGGCCAGTGCGAACAACAATATTGGCTTGATCAACCTGCTGCTGGCCCAGCAATCGAATGAGGGTGGCTTCCTGCAGAGCACGGCCGCCGGCAGTAACCCTGTCGTCGTGACCAATACGGTCAGCCAGACCACGGCATTTGCCGTACTCGCCCTGGCCGAGTTTGATGGCGAGACCTACTTCAGCCGGATCAACTCCGGGCTGAATGCGCTGGTCAATGTTTTCCAGGAGCCGAGCGGACGGGTAAGCTATTACCATCCCGACGTGGACCTGAGCACGGTTGACGATCCCAAGCCGTTTGTCTACGCCCATGCTTTCGGTCTGTACTCAGTCAGTGAGGGCGGTGACACGCCGCCGCCAAGCCCGCCGATTGCGGTACCGACACTGAGCCACCTTGGCCTGCTGCTGCTCATGCTGCTGCTGGGCACCCTGGCCTGGAAGGCCGTGGCCCTGCGTCAGTAAGCTGGTTCGGTACCCGTTTCCGGGCAACACTGGGAAAAAAACAAGAAACGCCCGCCTCGCGCGGGCGTTTTTCATGGCGCACCAGGCAATCCGGGTAATCCACCATGCAACGTGCTTTCGATATCCTGTTCTCGACGTTGGCTTTGCTGGTCCTGGCACCCTTGCTGGTGCCGATAGCCGTCGTCCTGCGCCTGACCGGCGAGGGCGAGGTCTTCTTTCGCCAGATTCGAATCGGTCGGGGAGGGCGAGAATTCAGCCTGCTGAAGTTCGCGACCATGCTCAAGGACAGCCCCAATATCGGGACGGGAACCGTCACCCTGAAAAACGACCCCCGGGTTCTTCCTATCGGTCGCTTTCTGCGCAAGACCAAGATCAACGAATTGCCGCAGCTGCTCAATATATTGAAAGGCGACATGAGTGTGATCGGCCCGCGGCCGCAAACCCGGCGCTGCTTTGATGCCTTCCCCGAACAGTCGCAGCAAGAAATCATCAAGGTCCGCCCGGGCCTGTCCGGCATCGGCTCCATCATCTTCCGCGACGAGGAGGAGCTGATGGCCCACGCCGCCGACCCCGATGCCTTCTACGACCAGGTCGTCATGCCGCACAAGGGGCAGCTGGAAGAGTGGTATGTCCAGCATGAGAGCCTGAGCAACTACTTTTTGCTTATTTTCGTCACCCTATGGGTCGTTGTTTTTCCCAAAAGCGAGCTTCCCCACCGGCTATTCCATGACCTTCCGGAGCTTCCCAACCCACTCCGGCGCGGGCCAGGCCCATAGCTGCGATCTTGTCTTCGCGGGGCAGGCCAGCCTTGCGACAGCCCCGAGACGTCGGCGCAGCGGACTTGGTCGCCAGTTCGGTGAGAATGGTGAGCCCTGATCGGCTCCAAAGGCGCAATACTGTGATGGTCCTAACGAATTTATTGAAAGAAACCCGCAGGCCTGATAATCTCCCACACTGAGCAATAGCCTTTATCGACCGCATCCTGCCGGGCGCGAGACTCGGATCGGCAACCACAGTGAAGGGGCGGAATCGCTGTCGCCTTCTGAAGAAAAACAAGGGACTAAATGATGGAACAGAAGCAACTGACAGATTTCTTCGGAAAACTGAATATGGGGGCGGCGCTAGTCCTGCTTCTGCTCTCCCAGGTCAGTCTGGCACAGGTGCCGGTTGTAATTGACGATTGGACTGATCCTCACAGCACTCGCGTGGATAGTGCGGCATCTCCGCCAGATCCCAATCCCAACACGCAAACTGTCGGTCCTTCGAGCTCTATTCTTGGCGGTTATCGAGATATCTGGGTACGGCGTAATCAGGCGACCGGGGCCGTTACTTCTAGATCCGAGGCCGGAATCCTGGAGCACATTCAGGGCTCGACGGCGAGTGGCACCTCCCGTCTGAAGTGGGACGGGGATACCCCAAGTGCAAACCCTCCAGTTCTCGATGCCAATAACAACGTGGACGTCTCCGATCCTGAGAACGGTCTTGATCCCCTGGGGCTAGGGGAGGAAGACGGACTCGGTATCGTCAACCTGGTCGGCTTCTGTGGGGGTGGTGCTGACGGTTTTGCCCTGACAATGCTGCCCGATAACTTCAACCCTGTCACCATTACCATTAACGTCTACAGTGCAGCGGACCGTTGGTCGAGCAAGACGAAGACTGTCCCGCCGGGTGTTCTGGAGATTCCGCTCAGCTTCCTTTTCGCCAACTTCACCGCTCAAGGGCAAAACGGTACGCAAGGCGCTATGTTTGACCGGGTGGGTGCCATAGAGATGGTTCTGTCATCTGCAGACCTTGCTTCCGACATATTCATCCGCACCCCGCTGGCACTTTGTGGCTATGACTTCGGTAGCGCGACTGATCAACTTTCCTTGAGCTCGACACTTGACGGCACTTTCTTCTACCCCACGCTGATCGAGCCAAGGGCGGTCAACGTGGAGGTGAACTTTGGGCCGCCTGTGGGAGTGATCGACTTCGGCCCCACCCCTGCTTTGAGAGGGCCGCACCATCGTGTTGGCGGGCCCTGGATGGGTCTTGAAGAGAACGATACGGATTCGGAGCCTGATGGCCAGCCATGCCCGATTGGACAGAACCCCACGGCTCCTGTGGCGACGTGCGGTGACAACGCGGTCGAGGTGGCTGATGAGGACGCTGTCACTTTTTCCAGCACCTGGATTGATGGTGAGATCATCGAAGACCTTTTGTTCTGCGATGGCTTGCAAGTTCGTCGGGATCAGTACTGTGTTGCCGTAGAAGTTACTAACCCGACAGATATATCCGCGGTGATAGCTGGATGGATCGATTTCGAACGCAACGGGTTTTTCCGCTACCAAAACTGCGACACATCCGGCCTCGTGGCGCTGACCGGAGGGTCTGGGCCCTCGCCGTTTTCGGTCGGTGGATGTGAGCGTTCCGCAGCTGCCTTGGCGTTGGGCAATACGGGTCTGTCTCAGTTCGACGCCAGCGGCCCGGCGTGCAATGATGAGGATCCGATCATTTCTGATGGCAGCTTTGCCTCCGGTAACATTCCGCCAAACTGTACGGGGGTTGTCGTGCTTATCTGGGACATGTCTGACTTTGCAGATAATGAATTCTGGAATGTAACGACAGATACCACTTGGTCACGATTCAGAATTACCACCGACAGATCGGTTCGAGAAGCCATAGGCACTCAGCCGGAGATCAATTTCTTTAGCAACGCAGTCGGCTCTGGACCCGTGCCCTTTGGCCGGGTTGAAGATGGCGAGGTCGAGGACCACATCATTGACCCTGGCACCATCCCGGTCAGCATCCATGCTTTCGAGTCGCAATTCACTCGGGAAGGTCTGGAGGTGGTCTGGTCAACAGCCTCGGAAACCACCAACAAGGGCTTCTACATTTGGGGTGAAACCAGTCGCGGTGGCTTTGAGCTGCTGACGCCGGAGATGATTCATTCGACGGCTTCCGATCTGGTCAAGCCGCAGCAGTACCGTGTGGTCATTCCCGGTCTGCGCGCAGGTAGCATCCGTGATCTTGTGATCACGGCGGTGGACTACTCGGGCAACGAGGATATGTACGGCTACTTCCGGGTCGGTGATGCCTACGGCCAGGAGAATCCGGCCGATCCGATCGACTGGGCGGCAATTCGCGCCGAGACCGATGACAGGCTGGCGCGCGCCGGCTTTGAAAGCCGCGGTGACATCATCCATCGTGCTGCCAGCGGTCGCGCCCAGGTCAGGGCCGCGGACTTTGCGGTTGCGCAGGCAGGCATGCAGCGGGTCACTCACGACGATTTGCTCAAGGCTGGTTTGAACCTGGCCGGCGTCAACCCTGCAGATATCGCAGTCACCATGAACGGTCAGCCGGTGCAGCGAAAGATAGATTTGGGTGCCAGCACAGGCTCTCGTTTCAGTCGCTCGGCTGCCGGTCCTGAATTCGGGCCAGGCAGCGCGATCTATTTCTGGGGCGAAGCGCCGTCATTCCCGGAGGCTCGCTACGTCGATGAGCTTGTCTACCGAATCACGGTCGACTCAGGCAAGGTTGCCGAGGCCAGCGAGTTCCGCGGCAGCCTGGTTGCGCCGAGCAGCAGGGCCTGGAATACCGCCAGGGTGGCCGAGAATGTGGCCTACAACCCGTCGAACCCGAATGAAGACCCTTGGTTCATGCGCGAGCTGAACAGCAATGTCTCCAGCCAGCGTTCCTACGTTGCCGAGTTCCAGCTTGACAGAGCCGGCGGCGCGTCAGAAACCGCGTCAACCGCCAGCCTTGCTGTTCGTGTTGGTGGTCTTACCGCGCCTCCGCAGAGCCCGAACCACAGGCTCAAGCTGTTCGTCAACGGTGTCGAGGTAGAGGACTTTTCCTTCGGTGGGCAGCAGTCAAAGCTGATTACTGCCAGTTTTGATGCGGGCTTGCTCCGGAACGGCTCCAACAGTGTTGAGGTGCGTTCGATCGGCTTCCCCGGCATCAGCAGCGTGGTGCTGCTGGATTCAGTGGAGCTGACCTGGTCTGCGGAATTGAATGCAACAGAGGGACGTGCCCTGGGCCGGCCCTTGTTCAGTACTGCACGATCTTCAGCTGTGAGTGTTCGCGGCCTTGATGCGGCTGATGGTCCGCGCGCCTTTGCCTATCATGATGGTCAGCTGTTTGACTTGCAGACCCTGCAGATCGGCCGCGGTGTCGTTACCGTTGCGGTCCCGCGGGCTGAGCTGGGCGCTGACGGGATGGTCTGGGCGTCCGGTACCAGGGGCTTCCACCAGCCTCGTCTGCTCGGCACCGTTTCCGACAACAACCAGCTCGATGATGTCGGTGAATTTGTTGTTGTGGCCCACCCGGCCTTCATGCCCATGAATGAGCGCGAGCAGCATCCGCTGAACTCGTTCATCGATCATCGACGGGCGCAGGGCTGGACGGTCTCCCTGCACAGCATCGGCGACATCCAGATGCACTACGGTGGCGGGATGCCGCTGCCCGGTGCCTTGACCAGTTTCCTGGCGGATGCACGGCAACTGGGCGGCGCATCGCATGTGTTACTGGTGGGTGGCGACAGCTTCGACTATCGGGATCACTACGGCATGGGCAGCCTGAGCTTTATTCCGACTGTTTATGCGCCGACATCCTTTGTCAATCACACACCCAGTGATGGTCTGCTGGCGGACCTGACCGGGAACGGGGTTGCCGATGTCGCCCTCGGTCGCTGGCCGGTGCGGACAGGAGCCGAACTGGCAGCGTCGGTTCAGAAGGTGTTCGACTGGGAGAGCAATGTCGCCCCGCTGCAAAGCTCGGTGTGGGTTACCGATGCCCGCGATCCGCGAGTCGCTTCTTTCAGCGCTCAGGCTGATCGCATGTCCTCACGTTTGATCGATGCCGGTTGGGCGGAGTCTGCCGTCGAGCAGATCATTTTCGAAGACTTCGCTTCGGCTTCGCCGACGGCTCCGGCCGGCATGCGCTCCGCCCTGTTTTCAGCTTTGGAGGAGGGTCGAACGCTCACCGGTTTTTCGGGCCATGGCTCGCCGACGCTGTGGTCGTTCGAAGGCATTTTGCGGCCGTCGGATGTGGCTGCCTTGAATAACGAAGGGATGCCGACAATGATCAGCACGCTGGCCTGCTACACCACTTACTTTGCATCGCCCAACAGCAACACCCTGGCGCACCGTCTGATGAACGGTTACAGAATCGACTCGGCAGGCAATCCGGTCTCCGGCGTTACCAACGGGGCCGTGGCTATCCATGGCGCGGCGACGCTGTCCAACCTTGCCCAGAACGAAGTCTTCATGCGCGAGGTGCTGGATGCCAAGCTGTCAGGGATGACGCTGGGAGAGTCCGTGCTGCAAGCGCGGCAAATGGCAGCCCAGCGACGCATTAATGACCTGGTGGTGAACTGGATTCTGCTCGGTGATCCGACCTTGCGCCTGCATTGAGGCTTGGCAATTTGATGCGATAGAAAGGAGGGCCCTCGGGCCCTCCTTTTGCTTTCGGCCTTTCAGCCGGTGCCGGTGTGATGTTCCAACCAGAGGTTGTAGGCCAGGCACTGGCAAACAAGAAGCTGCTGCTGACCGCTTGGGTTCTTTTCTTCAAGAGCTGCTTGCACGGCTGCCGGCTGGACCCACTCCTTCCAGCTGTCTCGTTGAGCCAGGACGGAGATGATCTTGTCCCTGTGCGCAAGCATGCCGGCACTGATCAGCGGTGTCAGGTCGCCGGTGCGTCGTTTTTTCCACAGTGTTTCAGGCAACAAGTCTCTGGATGCCATGCGGGCGACGAATTTGCTTTTGTCTCTGAAGTGGGATGAGCTGAATGGCAGGCTGAGCATGAATGCGGCCAGGTCCTCATCCTGGTAAGGGTCACGTCTTTCCAGTCCGTGCATCAGCGCATAAGGCTGTTCATGCGCCCGGCCAAAGGCCATGGCCTGTCCGAATACTTTGCGGTAGTGGGGCAGGAAGCCGAAGGCTTCGTCCTCGGGTGGCCATTCGTCCTGCACCAGATGTTGCCTTGCATGCATGCTTAGCCAGGGCGGGAGCACGGGACGATGGGCTCGTTTGAGGCGCCTGTAGAAATCGACACCCAGCTTCCGGGCCAGCAGACGGCGCAGGGCAGGGTCGCGCAGCGCCACTTTCCAGCCATGGCGGCGTGCAATCCAGCTGATGTCTTTCAATACCGCCTTGAGTCCTGAGCGTGCGAGCGTGTCGAGGAACAGCCAGGACCTTTCCGGGTAAAGGAGATCGCCGGCATTGCCATTGAGAATGACCTCGCAGCCCTGTTCAGCGGCGATTGCGTAGCAGCGCTCGATCATTCCGCGACACGGATTCCACAGGGGTGCTTCCGGGCTTACCTGTTGTTTCGAAATCTCCTGGAAAGGAGCCACTGCGCTGCCGTCAAAGAACCTGATCGGCTGCTGCAGGAGCGGGGCCAGCATCTCCACCCACTGCCGTTCATCAGCAGCCGGACAGCTGGACAGGTACCAGGAGACGGCTTGAATGGCCGTGCCGGACTGGGCCAGCAGTTGGTCGGCAATCAGGGTCATAGGCCCGGAGTCCATGCCGCCGGAGAGCATGCTTGAGGCCGACCGGCTGAAGCGCAAGCTGTTGTCGACACTCAGGGTCAGCAGGCGCCTGAACTCCGCAGATTGCTCCTCTGCGCCCTCGGGCGGTTGGTTCTTGCTTGCCAGGCCGGGCTTGCGCATGCTGGTACAGCCTCGCCGATCCAGAAGAATGGTTTCGCCGGGCAGGATTTCCTTGATGCCCTCGAAGGCCGAGTGGCCCACCGGTGGCTTTGAGGTCAGACTGAAGCAGGAGGCAATGAAGGCCGGGTTGGGTGCGAACGATCGGTTCAGGAACCCGAGAAGGTCAGCTGCCTGGCTGGCGGCAGCGGCCGTATCGCCCTGATTAAGCCAATAGCCGGTTCGTCCCCCAAGTCGGTCGCGAAAAAGATGGATCTGGTCAGAATGGGGGTACAGGACACACAAGAAGATGCAGCCTTTCAGGTCGGCCGCGCTCGTTTTTCGGGACGAAGCCAGGTATTTCCCGATCAATACGGCGTCTTCATCCGATCGGCAGGCGGTACCCTGCAGTCCTTCGAGCAGGCAGGATCGATTGCTCAGATAGCCGTCGAGAAAGATCAGAGGCTCATCGGGCTTGCGGCTGTGGGCGTTTGTCGTCGTGGGTGCGGTAAACCCGACCCGCCACTGGTGACCCTGCGGTGCAAATTCGGCAAAGGCGGGATTTGTATTGAATCGCCGAAGTGGCGACCTGGGCTCAGCCGCAGGCTGGAGGACGCAGAGAAACGGCATCAGACATCAACAGCTACCCGTCAGGTGCGGGCAGTGGCGGGTATGCTAGTCGCCGAAGTCCCAGTCGGAGTCGTCAAAGGTTCCGTCTCCCGGGACTCGCTCAATGTTGGGTGCCCCGGAGTCGCCCGAGCCCGATATCCCACCCAAAGTGACAATGCGAAGCGGGTTGACGTCGAAATCCGGGCGCTCATAGGCCAGGCCGGGTTCGACGTTGATTTCCTTGTTATTGGCTTCGTTCATTGATGTCGGCCGTCTCGTGAGTCGCCTGCCGCAAGCCTGGCAGATTATCGATCATGCGCTGGTGCATGAAACGTCTTAGGGCCAAATTCCCCTTGCGAGTGTGAAGCGTATCACCCTGTTGGGGGGCGGTCAAGCTGGAACAGTGGGCTGGACCGAGCCCAAAGGCGCCAGAGCGCAGCATCTGGCTCGTGAACCAGTTCGGTCCCGGTCTGGATGACATAACCTTCGAGTTTTCTGGCTATTTTTTGCGTCAGGGCCTGCAGGTTTTCGTGCTCCTTCGGAAGTCGACGGCTGAACAGCGCCGGCATGCTGGCTTCTATCAATTGCCCGAGGACTGCGGCAGGCGAGGCCGGGCAGATCGTGGAGCTTGACCGTCGGCCGCTCGACGGACGCTCCAGCAGCCAGATAGCATCAAGTCTGCATGCCGACGGTGTCAGGCATGACTGTTCATCCAGCTTGAGAACCTTCCTTGGACGACTTCGATGGGACGCGAAAGGCAGCTGCTGTGGCGACTTTTCCAGCAAGGCGTTGCTGGCCCAGCTCTCCCGGAGCATGAAGAATGACCGAATCCGCTCTGCCATCCATAGCCCCTCATTCTGACCCACTAGCACCCAATCGTCAGAAACAACCTGTGCGCCGGCTGCGAGAGCCGCAGCGGACAAAACGGACTTGCCCGCTCCCTTGCGGCCGATAACCAGTATGCCGCCATGGCCAGGGATCTCGATCGCGGCAGCATGCACGGGAAGCAGGCCGGCCAGCGCCCACTGCTGTGAAAGCGCCAGGTACAGACTGGAAGGCAGCAAAGCCGGTGTATCGACGTGCTGCTGGCCAATACGTATTTCGGCATGAGCCGCGCTATGCAATCTGACCAGACCGTCGGCAAGATCGGTTTCCCAAGCCTCGCCAGGCGCAGCAGATGACTCCTGAGCGCCTTGCTGGAGGAACAGCCTGACTGGCCCCCTGTCCCGGAGCGAGCGCCAATCCAGCCGCGGACCGCTTTCGTTGATGCGCGATCCCAGCTCGGCTGGACCAATACCATGGATTTCTATGGTGATTTTAAAGCTTGAGGAATGCAGCAGGCAGGCCTGCCGCTCTCCTGACGGATGGTCCAAGACCTTCAGCATTCCGATTCCGCTACCGTTTCCGGAAAGATGATGATGTAGCGAGAAAGAATGTCATCACTCTCGTCAATCGGCCGCTGACCGAGCATGACCCAGGCATGGGACTCGGAGCGCGCCTGATCCCGACGAACGCCGATAACGGCCTCTGCATTCAGCCCATGACTCCGCATCCACCATCGAAGGGCCAGACTTCTAGCGAGGCAATGGCTGCCGGGAACGAACCGGCTCGCCCTTTTAAGCGCGGTTGCTCTTGATCGCCAGTGCTCCAGTTCGGTCCGGCTGGCGTTCAGTGGCCTGGGTTCTGCTCTGCCGCCTAGCCAGCGTCGGGTGAAACCCATGCCGAACAGCAGACTGACTCGCACGATGGTCAGGCGCAGTAGAGCGGCCCAGGCATCCCGCCTTTCCTGTGGAGATAATTGACGGTATTGGAGGAACATGGCGAGATACTATCAGTCCGAGCTAGTCACCGGTAAGCGCCACGTGATTGATCTTCTCAAAGACCCGCGTTGTCGGAAATGTTGAACCTTGTCCTTGTTCTGGCCTTCGGGCTGGCGCTTTTTACCGCCGGCTGGTGGGCCAGTGCGCCCATGCACTGGCTCTGGCGCTGGATGTTCCGGCTGGCGGTGTTGACGATGATTGCCGGCCTGTCGCTGCCGCCGGCGGCGATTGGCTGGGTGCGGGACCGTCTGTCCTTGCTGGTGCCGCTGGCGCGCGAGGTCAGTGAATCGCCGGGAACCAGCTACCTGGTGCATTTCTTTCTGTTCCTGGTGGTTTCTGCCTTGCTGTTCTGGTTTCGCCAGGACCTGGGCAGACGACGCCTGCTCGCTGCCATGGTGGTGCTGGCCTTTCTCATGGAGGGTGTGCAGCTACTGGTCGACGGCCGCTTTGCTTCGTGGTGGGATGTGCTGGCAAATCTGACCGGTGTGGCTGTTGCTGCTGCGGTATGGGTCGGCAAGGCAGCAACGGGTCGCTGAAGATCCCGGGTGCGGCGGCTCGGTAAGCCGGTGACCATATGCGTCATCTCTAAATAATAATTGTCGATTGAATCACGATTACTTAGCTTTGGTTGGCTGTAAACCGCGGTTTCAATAAGGCTTTGCGCACCTGGTCGTTGCAAGTTCACGTTTTTGGTGCGTTTATTGCATGAGTGTCAAGTCTTTACTTTGGCTCATGCTTGATTCCAATGCCCAGTTATCGTTTGCCGCAATGCGCTCGTCTGTTTACCGTCCTGATACCCACGCTGGTCGCCAGCTGGCTTGCCCAGCCATTGTTCGCCCAGCAGGCCCCGACTGCGTTTGTGATCACCCAGGATGCGGTCACGGCTACAAGCTTCGACAATGTGCCTGGGTTCGGCAATAACTATCCTTCTGATCGGCGCTACAACCTGCGCTTCGGGCAGCAGCCCGATGGCAGCCCCGGCGTCAATGCGCGGGTGGTCAGCTTTGATTTTGGCGGTGAGACTTACACTCGCGTCTTGCCGCCCGGTCCGGAGGACAGACCCTTTGATCGGGTCGTGATCAATCGGGTAAACAATGCGGCCGTGAATTACGACAAGGTCACGGCTTTTTTCTGCCAGCCTCAGGATCTCGGCACTTCGGTACCTGACAACACGAGCGTCTTCTTCAATTGCGGTTATATCGATTCGATGGAGGATCTGGTCAACAGTTTTGTCCTCAACCGCGGCAGCGACAATCTCTTTGCCAATGTAAACAGCGTCACCCTGAACAATATCGAGCGGGTGGACATGATCATGGACGAAGGTTTGGGATCGGTGGCGCCGATGCGCACCGGCTTTTTGCTGATGGAGCGTGGTGGCAACGACAACTTCAAGATGGCGGCGATAACCAGCCTCGACGGTAATGGCAACGTCGCGACCCTTGGGCCCTTGATTACCGCCGATCATGTTGGCGGCGCCAATGTCTGGGGGGACACCGGTCTGTCGATTCGATCCACGGTCTTTCAGTCAGTGGTCAGTGGCGATCCTCCGTTGTTGCGTCCGAGCCAGAATCTGGGGCCGCAAAATATCCATGGCACCTACATCAGCTTTGCCAATCTGGGGATTCCCGCAGGTCAGCCGATTTTTGGCGTCGCCCTGTTTCCCGGTGATGTCAGCGCAGCCATGGATTTGGTTGGCCTGACTGATGTGCCTTTGAATACCGACGGTGCCTCTGCATCGACCGGAGGGCTGGATTTCATGGCCGGTGGTGGATTCTTTACGGCCGAGAGCGCTGATCCGCCGCTGGCCAATATTGTCTCGGCTGATGTTGCGTGCGCAGGCGCTGAGCCCAACCCGATCAGCCTGACGGCAACTGTCGAAAACTCCGGTATTGTCGAGTTTCTTTACTGGCAGGAAGGGGTGAGTTCGGACTGGCTCAGCGCCACTGCTGTCAGCGGCCAGAATAATCCGCAGCGTGCAGCGCCACCAAACCCGACTGAGTTCGCTCTCGACTGGGATACCAGCGGTATTGACTTTTCCGCTGGGCAGAATTTTCAGATTCGGATACTTGCATCGGCCAGCTTTGGCCTGGGTACGACAGAAACAGTGGTGTCGTTCGAGTCTGATGGCTGCAATGTCACCGGGGTGCCGGTGTCCCTCGCTTATTTTGAGTCCGGTCTGCGCGGTGGAGCGTTGACTGCGTCGTGGGTCACGACCATGGAGCTTGGAAACGCAGGGTTTCGTCTATACGGCATGACAGCGCAGGGAGCGTTGGTCGAACTGACCGAAGGCTTGATCGAGTCGCAGGGTGTTGACTCCGTCGAGCCGCTGGATTACCAGTGGCAGGGCCGGGCTGGTGGCTTGCGCGCACTGTATCTGGAGGATGTCGATGTGGCGGGTCGTACACAGCTGCATGGCCCTTTTCAGCCCGGTGAACGTTATGGGCGCCGGCCGGTATCCGATCGCATCGATTGGGCCGAAATTCGCATCCAGCGTGCGGCCCGGGCCAGGGGCGCCCTTGCCGATTTCGCAGGCCTGGAGCGTCAGCCCTTGAGGCTTCTGGTCGACCGGGATGGAATCTATCGCGTGAGTTGGGACGAGCTGGCTCAGTCGGGTATGGTGCACCGACCGATCCCGGTCAGCAGTCTGGTGCTGAGCAGCGCGGGCGAGCCGGTGCCGTTCCGGTTGATCGGTGATGCTGAACAATTCGGTCCTGGAGCCAGCCTTGAGTTTCTCGGGCTGGCTTATCGGACACTTTACTCGCAACAGAATGTCTACCGCCTGGAGGTGGCCGGTAGCCGGCCGGTGCAGGGCAGCCGGCGTGATGCAGGGCAGCTGACCAGGCCACCGGCGCTGACGCCCGCAGTGGCCCGGGATTACATCGCCGTCTACCGCTTTGGTCGTGATCGCGTTTACGATTTTGCCGCGCCCGGCGAATCGCCCTTTGCCGATACGCGAATGAGCGTCAACAGCAACCCACGCCAGTGGCATTTTGACTTCGAAATCGATCAGTTGGTCGATAGCCGCTGGGGTGGCGAGCTGCAGGTCAACTTGTCCGGTGTGACTGATTGGCCCGATGTGTCGCCTGACCATCATGTCGAGATATATCTCAATGGTAAACGGGTTGCCGATGAGTGGTTTACTGGCCAGGTTCAGCGCCATGTTCGGGTTCAGCTACCGCGCGGCCTGCTGGTTGATGGGGCCAATCGACTGACCCTGCGCATGCCGGCGGACACGGGAGCCGGCGTTGACATCGTCAATCTTCAGCACTTCAGCGTTCATTATCCGCGCCGGTTGGTGGCCGATGCGGACGGTATCCAGTTCGAAAGTTCGGCGGCAGCAGTGGAGGTGATCGGCTCGGGCCTGGAGAATGCCAGCGTTTTCCGGCTCGTGGATGGACGCCGCGAGGTGGTCGAGCCGGTCGTGCTGGGCCAGGTCGATCGCCACAGGGTCCGGTTATTGCTGGAAGGGCCGGGTGGAGCCTCACGCTGGTTCGTGGCGACCGAACAGGGCTTGCTGACGCCCCGGCTTGAGCCGGGGCGGCAAAGCACGGATATCCGGCGGGGTCGGGCCGACTATCTGATTATTTCGCATCCTGACTTTATTGATGGGCTGGCACCGCTGGTCAACTTTCACCGCGCTCAGGGTCGCGTGGTCCGTGTGGTGGATGTATTCGATATCTATGAGCAGTTCAGCCACGGACGCTTCGACGCCCGGGCCATTCGCGACTACATCAGGGCCACGGCCAGGGTAATGGGCTATGAGCATGTGCTGTTGGTCGGAAGCGATACGATCGATTACCGCAATACCCTGGGATCGGACTCGATCAGCTTCATGCCTAGCCTCTATGCGCGTACCGGCTCCCTGGTCAGTTTTGCGCCGGCCGATGCACTGTTCGTGGATCTGAATGATGACGGTGTTCCCGACCTGCCGATCGGTCGATTGCCGGTACGGACCGTCGCGGAGTTGTCTGCGGTGACAGATAAGACGCTCGACTACGCCGCCCGGCCGCCGGGTCTTTCGCTGGTGTTTGCGGCCGACCGACAGGAGCCGGGCCTGTCCTTTGCCCAGTCGGCGGATCAGTTCATGTTGCCTTTGGCTTCAAGCTGGTACTTGACCCGTGCTTACGTGGATGAGATGGGCATCGCAGGTGCACGTGATGTGCTGCTGGATAGCCTGGATGATGGCGTTGCCCTGACCGCGTTCTACGGGCACTCGGCATTCTCGGTATGGACTTTCGATGGTTTGTTCAGCGCAACGGATGTTGCCCATCTCAGCCCGACTGTCTTGCCGACAGTGGTGCTGCAGTGGGGTTGCTGGAACAGCTATCACGTTGCGCCCAGTCACAACACCATGGCCCATCGCCTGCTGCTGACCGAGGGCCGCGGTGCCGCCGTCACTGTCGGCTCCGCCACATTCAGTCAGGTCCGATCAGGCCGTCTGATGGGCGAGATTCTGACGCCGTTGCTCGCCGAGGCGAACGGTTTGAGCATTGGGCAGATCATTACCCGTGCCAAGCAAGAGTTGGCCCAGCACCCTGGTGACCTGCGTGACGTGTTGCTGGGCTGGACCATACTGGGTGATCCTGCCCTGACCCTGCCGGCACGCTACTGAAGTAAAGCCTCGTGACGGCTGAAAGGGCGGTTCGCGGGCTCGGTGGCAGTCCTGCCCACGCCGATATTGACCGTTTGAAAAAACGGTGGGGCCGGCGCTTTGCCTTGGCGTGCGCGCCGGCCTCATAGCGATTGGGTGGATATGGCGACTTCGTCGGCGGCCTGCAGCAGGGGCGGCCGCGGGCTGCTGTCGTTGCTGGTTGGCAGAAGCAGCAGGCTGATCGCCCAAAGAATCAGGAACAGCGTCAACAGGGTGATCATGAGGATAGGGAGGCCCTTTTTCATGCGGCTGTTTCGCAATTGGTCTGCCTATAGACGCGCTTTCGCTGTCATGAAAGGCTCATTCGAATGCATCAGCGGCCATTGGATGGCGGTAGCATTGGGCGGATGAGTGATGATTTGTTCCAGACTGCTGCTGTTGAGTCGATTCCCGATGCGCCGCTGGCTGATCGTCTGCGACCGCGCCGGATTGATGAGGTGGTTGGTCAGGACCACCTGTTGGGTGATGGCCCCCTGGGTCGAATGCTGGCGCGGGGCAAGCCGGTCTCCATGGTGTTCTGGGGCCCGCCCGGAACCGGCAAGACCACCCTGGCGCGCCTGCTTGCCCAGCTTGGGGAGCTGGCTTTCGTCCAGACCTCGGCCATTCTTTCCGGTGTGGCGGATTTGAAAAAGCTGTTCGAGGCTGCGCGCGGGCGGCGGCAGTTGGGGCAGGGGACCTTGCTGTTTGTCGATGAAATTCATCGCTTCAATCGCGCGCAGCAGGACAGCTTTTTGCCCTGGGTGGAGGATGGCACTATCGTGCTGGTCGGCGCGACGACCGAGAACCCTTCTTTTGAGCTCAATGCTGCCTTGCTGTCGCGGATGCAGGTGCTGGTGCTCAGAAGGCTGGATGAGCGGGCACTGGCCGCGCTGCTGGAGCGGGCCGAGGCTTACCTGGGCAGGCCGTTGCCGCTGGAGGATGATGCCCGCGAGCTGCTGCTGACCCTGGCTGACGGGGATGGGCGCTACCTGCTGAATATGGTCGAGATGGTAGTCGACGCCCGGTCTTCCGATGCGCCCGCGACCGACGATGTGGGCGGCTCGGTTGACGCTGCAGAAGGGACCGGGACGGGTGGCCCGGAGCTGATCGATGCGGCAGCGCTGCTCGGCCTGGTGCAGCGTCGCGCCCCGGCTTATGACAAGGATAGAGAGGGCCACTACAACCTGATTTCTGCCCTCCACAAGTCGCTGCGCGGCTCGGATGCGGATGCGGCCCTGTACTGGCTGGCGCGAATGATGGTGGGTGGCGAAGACCCGCTGTATGTGGCGCGTCGCCTGGTTCGGTTTGCCTCGGAGGATGTGGGGCTGGCCGACCCGCAGGCGCTGGTCCAGGCCCTGGCCGCGCGCGAGGCCTACGAGCTGCTGGGGTCGCCCGAGGGCGAGTTGGCCATCGTCCAGGCGGTGGTATACCTGGCCACCGCGCCGAAGTCGAACGCGCTGTACCGCGCGCAGAAGCAGGCATGGCGGTCGGCAAAAGAGACGGGTTCACTGATGCCGCCGCCACACATTCTGAATGCGCCAACACGGTTGATGAAGGATCTGGGGTATGGCAAGGGCTATGCCTACGACCATGACACCGAAGCCGGCTTCTCAGGCCAGGATTATTTCCCCGAAAACATGCCGCGCCAGAATTTCTACGACCCACCCGAACGCGGCTTCGAACGCGAAGTCCGCAAACGCCTCCAATACTGGCAACGCCTGCGGAAGGAGAAACCGTAGGTCGGCCCAACGCGGCCGACGGTCGGTGCCAAAATCC
>REEQ01000167.1 GCA_007695005.1 Wenzhouxiangellaceae bacterium
CCAAAACATATCAGGTCAAACAAGTTAGGAGTATCCTCGTCAATTACCGTTTGGGAGAGACTGATGTCGATTAAGTACGAACTGATCATCTACTGGAGCGATGAGGATCAATCCTTCGTTGTGGAGGTTCCGGAGTTGCCAGGCTGTATGGCCGACGGTGAAACCTATGAGCAGGCTGTGGCAAATGCTCAGCAGGTCATTGGGGAGTGGATCGACACCGCTCGGGAGCTTGGTCGTACGATCCCGGCGCCGCGAGGTCGGTTGATGTATGCATAAAAGGACTATCCGGCCGACGCTCGCCGTCCCGTTCCCAGCCAGCCAGGCTCGCGGACCAGGCATCGAATAGTTCGCCGGCTGCTGCGGCGGGGAGCGGAGCCGGGCCGGATTCAATCTTGGCCGGCCAGGCGCTGTAGCTGCAGTTCCCAGCCGTGCACCTGCTCGGCCTGGCGTGCGATATCGCCGTGGTGCTGCAGCAGCCGCTCGTGCTCGGCTTGCAGTGGCGCCAGCATGCATGTTCGCAGTTCGGCTACCTGGTCGTCGATGGACTGGTCATGGGAGGCCTGGATCGAGGCCGCGATTTCGTTGATCAACTGCATGCGCTGCATCGCCGCAACGCGCTGCTGCTGGTTGCGGCGGTTCTGGTCGCGCATGTCCAGCGCCCATTCCACGCCGCCGGCCAGCACGGCGACCAACGGCGCGTACTTGCCCGCCCACCTGGAGAAGGTTTTCTCCCAGCGGCCCTTGAAGAACGGCACCTTCAAGCTGCGCAGTAGCTTCATGGCTTCGACAAGGTGCTCCGGCCTGACCTGCTTGAGCCCGTCGACGCCGGCCTTGCCAAGCATGGAACCAAGCTGGCCGAGGATGCCGCTGCTCTCGCCCAGCAGCTTGTCAAGGTCGGGGGGCTGCAGGTTGGCCTGCCGGTGGCTCAGCGCCAGCTGCTCGCCCAGGTTGGCGACACCCGCCGCCAGGCACTCGAACAGTTGCTTGCGCCCGCGCTCGGCGATGGCCTGCAGCTGCGCTTCCAGCTGCTCGGGCTTTTCGGCCACTGTATCCAGCGCGCTGCCGATGTCAGCCTTGCTGGCCTGAACGTGGCCACGCGCCAGCAGGCGCAGCTGTGTTTCCAGTCGATCGATGGCGCCGCTCATTACCTTCAGCTGCTCGCCGACCGTGACCAGTTCCTGCGGCGTGTCGGCGCGTTGCTGCAAGTGCTCGCGCAGCGGCACCAGCAGTTCGGCCAGGCTGCGACGTGCGATGCGCTGAACCAGGCTGGTCCTGGCTTCGACTTGCTCCAGCCAGGCGCTGAGCTCGAAGCCAAGGTCCTGAAGGCCGGAGACGGCAAGGAAAGCTTGCTTGCCTTTCAGCTTGCCGCTCAAGGCCAGCCCGGCGTTGACCGGCACCACCGGCAGGCGGTCGAGCAAGGCCGGGTCACAGCCATGGTGCCGACGCCAGTCGTCCAGAACGGTCAGCATGTGTCGGCGCAGCTTTTCGATACCCTCGGCCTGGGTCATGGAATGGTTGAGCACCAGCAACACGTCGCTGCCGGCAGCAAGCAGTTCGAACAGGCGCGTGTAAAGATCGGCGTCATCCTGGAAGCCTTCGCGAACGACGAACATCACCAGGTGGGCCGAACGCAGCGCTTCGCCGGTGGTTTCTTCATGCTCGATGGGCGCGTTCACGCCCGGCGTATCGAGCAGCAGGCAGGGGCCATAGTCGTAGCGTTCGACCTTTGTTGTGGTCGGCACATCACCCACCGGTGCGCATTCGGCACCGAGCAGGGCGTTGATCAAGGTGCTCTTGCCGGCGCTGAAGGCGCCGAACACCAGGACCTCGGGCCGCTGCTCCCGATGCTGGCGCAGCAGATCGGCGCGTACCGGCTCGGACTGCGGGAAATAGTCGGCCACCAGCGGCGCACAGCCCTGGAGAGCCTGGACCAGCACATCGTCGCAGGCCGGCGCGTGTTCGATTGTTGCCGTAGTCATTGCATCAAGCTCCCGTTGTGTGGTTTGGCGCCGTGGTTTCGTCTGCCTGTGCGCTGGCAAAGTCCAGCACCTGCCGTTCGATGACCGCGAGGCTTTCATCAACGGCATGCACCGCCGACTCGCACTGGCCCTGCACGGCTTCGACGGCTTGCCGGACGGCCGCGCGCATACGCGGTTCGGCCCTGGCCTGAAGCTGGTCGAAGCTGACACCGACCAGTTCGCGCACGGTGTAGGTCTTGACACCCAGGTCGCCTGCCTTGCGTCCAATCAGGCTG
This sequence comes from Wenzhouxiangellaceae bacterium, assembly GCA_007695005.1. Taxonomy (GTDB): domain Bacteria; phylum Pseudomonadota; class Gammaproteobacteria; order Xanthomonadales; family Wenzhouxiangellaceae; genus Wenzhouxiangella. The sequence goes on from REEQ01000167.1 coordinate 2,255, forward strand.
CCAGCCAGGCCACCCACGATGGCACCCAGCCCCGTGCCGAGCACCGGCACGATGGAACCCAGCGCGGCGCCGCCCGCCGCCCCGCCGAGCGCGCCGGCCGTGCTGCCGATGGCTTTCATGCCCGAGCCCTTGATCTGCTCGATGTTGACGAAGTGTTCGTCGTAGCCGCCCAGGCCCTCGGGGTCGATCTGCACCAGCAACTGGCCCAGCTCGGCGCGGTAGTTCGCCAGCAGCGGCAGCACCTGGCCCTCGAGCTCGCCGCGCACGGCATCCTGCACTTCGGTCAGCGCGGCCTCGACATCGCGGTCGGCCTCGTGCCGCTGCAGTGCCTCGAACAAGGCGCGCAGCCCGAAGCCGGCAACGGCGTCGATGATACGCGGTGCCTGCGCGTCCAGAGCCTTGACCGCCTTGCTGCCAGCCTGGCGCGCCTGGCCCAGGGCGGGCAGCACCTCGGCACGCAAGTGTTGCTGCAACGCTCGACGATGCTCCAGCGCCTGCTGCAGCGGCTTGCGGCGCTTGTAGTCCAGGGCATTGTCTGCCAGCCCGCCGAGCGCCTCGAACAGACGGTCGAAACCGGCGGCAGACAGCGCCTGCGGCGTGCAGCCTTCTTGCTGGGCACACAGCGCCGACACCGACAGCGGTGCCAGCAGGCGAGCGGCGGCGCGCTCATCGGCGCCGGCACTAGCGACCGCCTCCCGGGCCCGCTTCAGCACGTCATCTTCCAGCACGCGGCGGCGTTCCGGCGGCCAGTTGACAAAACGGTCAACGACTTCGCCATCGACCTCGTCGGCCTCGTTCTCGTCGCTGCGGGTGATGACGCAGATGATTGGCCGCTGGCTGTCGCGCAGCGCGGCGGCAAGCAGGCCAAGTTCCTGTCGCTGCCCCGCCGAGCCTGAACTGGTCAGCAACAGGGCGCCATCGGCGGCCGCGACAAAGCGCTCGGTCAGCGCCTGGTTGACCGGCGTGACCGAATGCAGGCCCGGACTGTCGAGCAGGATCAGGCGATTGCCGATTTCGGCGCCCTGGATGCAGACCGTGGTTTCGGTGGAGCCGGTGGCAAACTTGCCCTCGATGTCGACGCGCTCGCCGTCCTCGAGCCGGAAGCATTGCGAGGGCAGGCCATGTGCCGTGGCGCGATCGATGATGAAGTTCATCAGGCTGCTCTTGCCGGCGTTGACCTTGCCGTACACCAGCAGCACAAGGCGATCGGACAGCGATTCCGACAGCTTGCGGGCCAGCTCGCCATCCTGCCAGCGGGTGAGCGCGCTGGCGACCACGGACTCGAAGCGGCTGCGCACCACGTCGACGCTGTCCTTGAGCTCGGCAGCCACGGGCGGCAGTCGGTCCAGGGACCGCCCGATTTCGCCAACCAGCGCTTCGACTTCGGCACGGGCGGCAGCCGCCTCGGCCTCGATCTCGTCGGTGATGACCTGGAACTGGTCCAGGGTGGCAAACCAGCGCTGTTCGGGAGTCTGGGTGTGGATGTTGTTCATGCGATGGGGCTCCATTGGGTTCACTTATCCTGTCCGGCAAGCCGCTTCAGCAGCGCGTCGATGTCTTCCAGGGGGGCAAGCTCGGACTCGGCTGCAGCGATCTCCTGGTCGACTTCCCGGACCTTCGGTGCGCGTGCGGCGATGTCGGCAATCAGCGCGTCCAGCGCCGCCTCGTCGTCGAAGTCCAGGGCCAGCTCGACCAGGCGCTTGCGCTCGGCGCTGCCGAGCTTGATGCCGTGCTCGGCAAGCACGGCGCGGACCAGACTGTCCATGCGCTCACGGTGCTGGCTGTGCATGGCGGTGCGGCGGCGCTGCTCGTTGTCGCGTGCGATCTCATCCAAGGAAGGGCCGCTACCACCGCCGGAACCACTGTCTTCGGACAGCTTCTTGACGACGTAACCTGCCGCGGCAGCTCCGGCGACACCGATCAGCCAGGGAAGAACGAATGCGGGCATGTCTGTACTCCTTTCAGGTTCAATGGGCAGGGCGCCAATGGTCAATCGCCAATGGTCTCGATCATCATTTCCAGCTTCAGCCTGGTCAGCTGCATGCTTATGCTGGGCTCCAGCACTGCGAGCGTCAGTTCCCTCGACGCTTTCAGGGTGTCGAGCATGAACCGGGCGCGCACCAGCTCCTGCTCCACGCTCTTGCCAATGTCCTGGGCCAGGCGGGTGCGCTCTGCATCGCGCTCGGCATGGGCCATGGAAACGGCCTCCTGGATTTCGGACTTCAGCGCCTCGATGTTGCCCAGCGCCTGCAGCGCGGGCTTGTCCTCGTCCTGGCCGCGCGTCCATGCGTGGGACGACACCGTCAGCACCCGTGCCGTCGGTGCCTGGCCGCGGATGACCTCGACAACCGACTTGCGATCGCCAGCGGCAATCTTGTCGATGCGCGTGAGCACCAGCAGGAAAGCCCGCCCGGACTCGGCCTGTTCCTGGGCCAGCCGCGCCAGCCACTCGGCCTCACCGCGGTCCAGCTCGCCCTGGTCCATGGCATGCACGAACAGGCGCAGGTCGGCATCACGCGTGGCCGCTTCCATGGCCATGCGGTCATCCTCGCCTGCGCTGTCTGCATCCAGCCCCGGTGTATCGATCCAGCGCAGGCCAGCGCGCTCTGCCACCTGGTTGCTGCGGGTCTGGCGCTTGTCGGACACGGCGAAACAGGCCTCGCCGATCAGCGCATTCAGCAGCGAGCTCTTGCCATGGTTGTACTTGCCGAGCACGGCCACGGTCGGCGGCGTGTCGTCCAGCAGGCCAGCCAGGCGCAGCGCTGCGTCGCGGTGACGGGGAAATTCTTCGGCAACCCGTTCCAGCACGGCGGCATCGGTAACTTGGCTCATCATTCACTCCTTGTTGTGGTCGCCTGCAAACAATTGTCGTCACGGCTCGGACACATCCTGTCGCGCTGTTGCGCATGGATCGTTTCCCAGACGCCGCAGCCGTCTTCATCACTACCGACGCTGCGCTGGCAGCCTTGCCCGCCAGGCATGACCCGCTGTGCATCAACCAGACTCGTTTCGTTCAACATTGAAAACGCGGCTGTTGATCCAACGGCACGCATTGTGCCTAGCGGCCTGGCCGTTGCCCTTTTCTGCAATATTGCAATGGCGGAACGTTTCCACGGCGGGTATGGCTGCGCTGGTCGCGTCGGTTTGATGGCGGTTTCGGAAATGCTTCCGGGGGCGGCAGCCGTCGGCTGCCGGGGGGCTTGCCCGCGAGCACGGCGTGCAGGCCCATGCCGGCAATCAGGCAGGCGGTCATCAGGCCCAGCAGCGGAAATGCCGCGGCCAGCATCAAGCCAAGGGCAACCAGGAAGGTGGTGCGGATGGGTTTGTTCACTTGTCCTGCCCCTGGGCAATGAGTGGAGCGGGCAGTCTATCGACCGGGCCGGGCCAGTGAGCCGGCTGCAATATTGCACGGCTGGACAGCGCCCGGGCCGGCATTGCTATGCTTGAGCCTGCGGCAGTTGCATCAAGGAGGGCATGCATGGTTTCATCAGAAAAAATTGCAACCGAACTTTCCAGGGCATTCCTCGGGTTCCGGCTGACTCGGGTCGTACTGGCTTTTCGGGTGCTGCACGGCGGGCAGCTGCCACCCTGGCTGGGCTCGGCCTGGCGCGGGATGCTGGGCCATGGTCTGAAAAGTGCCGTGTGCACGACCGGCCTGGATGACTGCCGACCCTGCCCGCTGATCGATGACTGCCCTTACCCGGTGCTGTTCGAGGCACGGGTGCCGCTGAATGCGCCGATGCTGGGCTCGAACACGAAAGCGCCTGGCCCTTACACGCTGCTGGCGTCTCCCGGGGGGCGGGTGGCAAGCGATGATGAACTCACCCTGCGACTGACGCTGTTCGGCGAGCATGGGCGCGATGCGGCCCTGCTGGCCAGGGTGTTTGCGCTGGGCGCCGATAGCGGGCTGGGCGAGCGCAGGCTGGGGCTGACCCTGCAGCGGCTGGCCGAGGTGGACCTGGACGGTGGCGAGCGGGAACTGGGGCTGGCGCAGTTGCACCAGGCCCCGCCGTCGCTGGCGCCGCTGGCTGCCCTGCCGCCCTGCCCGCCTTCGCTGGCCATTCATCTGCTGACCCCGCTGAGGCTTCGGGTGCGCAATCGGTACGTTGGCCCCGACTGCTTGTGTTTCGGCGATTTTCTATCTCACCTGCTGCGCCGCTGCTCGCTGTTGCTGCAGTTCTATCAGCAGACTCCGGTTGAGCTGCCTTTCCGTGAGCTGGTTGACCTGGCGCACAAGCTTCAGTTCAGCCACACCGAGCTGCGCTGGGAGGATATGGCGCGGCACTCCAGCCGCCAGGAACGGGTCGTACCCATGGGGGGGCTGGTGGGGACGATGTACCTGGAAGATGAACGCCTGCAGGCGTTGTGGCCCTTGCTGTGGCTGGGCCAATGGACCCAGCTGGGCAAGGGCGTGAGCATGGGCCTGGGCGAGTACCGGCTCGAGGCAGCCTGATCCTGCCCGACCCTGATCACTGCCGTGTAAAACATTTGTTATACTGAGTGCTGGATTTCGGGCGCGAGAACACGGCAATGAGCAAGAAACTGAAAGTCACGGCGATTGGCAATTCCACCGGGGTGATTCTGC
>REEQ01000051.1 GCA_007695005.1 Wenzhouxiangellaceae bacterium
GCTGACGAAAGCCACACTGCGGCTGAATGCGATCTACATACCTGCCGGGTTAATACCAGCCGGTGATACCGGGTCTGAGAGCCAACAGGATGCCTTCATTGAAGGTCATGTCGCCGGTTGCGTCGCTCGACGTTTGGCCACTCAAACCTTTCCAGCGCAGTAGTCAAGGGCGGCTTTTGGCCGCTAAAATAGCGCTCACATTGCACGAGATGAACCGATGACTCTTGATTCCCGGTCCAGGACTTTGTTGATCGCTACGCTCTGCCTGGCTGTCATGCTTGTGACTCCTGCTCGTGCAGACAGCGAGCTGGTTTTTGAAAGTCGGGGGCCAGGGGATGCCGGCGGCAGCCACAGCTTCTCGGCCAGCCGCTTCGCCGGCCACACTTTTCGCCTGACCGAGCGTACCCGAATCACCGAAGTGGGCTTTTATGCCGACGAGCGGTTTGTTGCCAGCACAGTCTTTGCCGCCATTCACCAGATCGGCATGGTCGAGTCGGCGGCTGACGTCGCCAATGATTCACGCCTGAAGGCCAGCGCCCTGATCTCGCTGGAACCCGGCGATGCCGAAACCGTCAGCGCTGCGGTCGATGTCATCCTCGAACCCGGCTGGTATTCACTGGTATTCGGCAAGGGTCGCTATGGCGCTGGCAGCAGCGCCCCCTTGATTGGGATGCGCAACACCGGCACCGTCCAGACCCCCGTCACCCGCGGCCCGTTCAACCTGGACCCGGTAACCAACCAGCGCACGCTGGTTGGCGCCAGCACGCGCTATTTCGCGCTTGGCGAAACGCTGCCGCCCGCCGCTCCGCCGCCCCGACAGTTCCTCGCCGAGTCGGCCGGTCCGGCAGCCAACCCCCTGACCGGACCGACGTCGGGCCTGAGTGCAAGCACGCTTACCGACACGGCCGCACGAGGCGAGCGCTTCGAACTGACCCGGCCGGCGGAACTGGAATCCGTCGTCGCCTGGCTGAGCGCCGGCAGCGGTGAAGTCTATGCCGCGGTGTTCCCGGTCAGCGGACCGACGGCCTGGCCGCCGGCCTTTTCCAGCCCCGGCTTCGAGGCGGCCGCCATGGCATCGGTCGCACTGCCTGCCCGCAGCCAGTGGGATGAGTCGATAGGCGAGCTCGAGTCTCCGGTGCTGCTGCCTCCTGGCCACTATGTGGTCTTGCTGGGCAGCGGGCGTTTTGGAACCAGCGGGTCTGCCGGCCTGATCGATGTGTTCGATGAAATCAACCAGACCGGCAGCGTTGTTGGCTCTGGCAGCAGCTGGGTGGTCGCGAGCAACAACTATCGGATTGCCCTGAACGGACGCCTGGTCGAGCTGACGGCCAGCCCCGATGCACTGGATTTCGGCACCGTGCCACTGGAAATCGGCGGCCAGGACGCGATTGAAGTAACGATCTGGGGGGACCAGCCCGTGACCTTCGATGGCATCAGTATCGAGGGTGCCGACAGCGCCGCGTTCGGCCTGCTTTCCGGTCCGGGCAGCTGTCTGCAAGGACAGATCCCCGGCGGCAGTACCTGCAGCATCGGCCTGAGTTTTTCCCCGGATCGCCTGGGAGCACATCAGGCCGCGCTGCATATCGCCGGCCAAGGGCTGGAAGACAGCTACCCGGTAAGCCTGACCGGCATGGTGATCGCAGGACAGGCTGACCTTCAGATTGATCGAGACAATGTCGACTTCGGCCTCGTCCGCCTGGATGAGCGTTCGGATATCGAACTGCTGACACTCAGCAACTCGGGCACGGCAAGCGTTCCGATTGATGGCCTCGAGTTTTCGTCTGCCATGTTCCTGCGCGATGGCGGCGACTGCCCGACAGGGGCGTTCCTGCTGCCACCAGCCCAGACCTGCACTCTCGGCCTGGCTTTCGAGCCCGAGGCCCCCGGGCCGATCAGCGGCGCGCTTGTGCTTGTCCTCGGCGAAGACTTGGACCCGGTCACCATTGACCTGAGCGGGGACGGCCTTGGGCCGGCACAAGTGGGTGGAACAGTCATCAGCCTGGGCCGCTGCGAGCTCGAACCGACTCCCCTGGCCAACGCCGAGGTCACGATCAGTGGCCAGACCGAAAGCCTGACCGTGTTCAGTGATCCGGATGGGGAGTACGAGGCCACCCTGTTCGACGATCAAGCGCCTCTCAGCATCCAGTTCAGTGCCGCCGGACATCTGGCGGCCCTGCGCGAGGGCATCAGCCTGACAGCCAACGAGCTGACCCTGCTGGACGTGGAATTGACCGCCCTGCTGGGCTGCTACGCGCTCAGCGAGACCGCGTTGGCGATTGAACTCGAGATCGGAGCAAGCGGCAGCTTGTCGGCTGTGATCAGCAATAGCGGCCCTGCCACCGGGACGCTCGCCATTCAATCGTCGGCCGACTGGCTGACGGCCCTTCCAATGAGCGGACAGATTGGCGCTGGGGACAGCCTGATACTGAGTATCGAAGTCAGCGCCGTCGACACCCTCGCCGGCAGCGAGGACGGCGTTCTGAGCCTGCAAATCAGCGATGGCGGCGAGCCGGTAGAACTGAGCGTGACCATCAGCCGGACGGTGCTGGCCCCTGACGATCTGTTCCAGGACCGATTCGAAGAAGGTCGCTGAATGGCGGTCTTGACCGAACAGTTCAGCATGATCTGCCGAGCGATGCGAGAAGCATCCACTCCCGCCCTTTCGCGCCCCGTTTTCAGCGGCTACGGCGTCGGGTAAAGAATGCGGCGGCTGGCCGAGAATTGCTGGCCGAAACGCTGCAAGCCGTCGCCACGCATGCGTTCGGCGTGTACTGTGTACGCCAGTTTTCAGTGGATACCGATGGACCATACACGATTGAAACGGCATCGCCGAACACGGCGGGAGCGCTTTCCAATGCCCTGGACACATTCTTGCGCTGGTCGATGACAATACCGCACCACCCTTCGGCCACTTCAAGCTACGTCTCGCGCACGCGGCACCCTTCGCTTCGGGCAACGCCACCGCTGATGTCCGCTTGGCGGATGAAACACTGCTGAACACCTTGGTCTTCGGCGATGCCACTGGCTACAGCGTCCTCCCTGTTGGCGAATACGATTTGCGCATCACCGACCCGGGTGGCGTCCCGGTATTGATTGACATCTTGCCGACCCTGCCAGGAAACGGTGCCGTTATTTCGATCCTGGCCACCGCTGATCGCAAAAACCAGGCCCTTGGCGCCTTTGTCCTGCCCTCGAACAACACGGGATTCTTCCTGGAAGTGGCGGTTGAGGATTCGGTTTTTGCTGATCGCTTCAAGGTAAACGATTAGCTGGAATCAGACAATTCATCACTACCTCATCCATTGTTGCGGCCTCCTGTCCGACCCAAACGCGCTCCGCGCATGTTCGTCCAGAGTTTCTTTAACTTTTCCCCGCGCGGATCGCCTTGGGGCTGTCGGGAGGGGCTGAACCTTGACAGCCAGTCATGTCATCACCGCCACCGCCCTGAAAATCCCGGTCCTGGTCATGTCTCTCTGCATCTGGAACTGCTCAAGTACCGCTACCGGATCCAGGGTATCGAGCTTGTCGAAGTTGATGCTCTCCCAGCCGCCACGCGGAATGCGAATGGCCGGCAGCTCTTCGATCTCGGGCAAGTCGACATCCAGGATCAGTGTGTCGCCGTCGAATTCGTAGGCTGCCTGGATCTCGTAGGGAAACTCAACCAGCTCAATCAGCCTGGTCAGCACTTCTGACATGGCTTCCCGGTCGGCGCCATTGGCTTTCTGGAACAGGCTGCCAAGCCTTGCCAGCTCTTTTCCCCGCAGCTCTTCAATCTGCTGGCAACGCTGATGGTACTGCTGCCATTCTGTCTCGAATCGGGCCATTTTTGCGCGATACCAAGGGGGAACAAGTTTCAGCCACCAGGCTGGCGCCCTGGCCTCTGGTCCGGGCGGTGCCTGGGGGCTTTCGATCGCCTCATGAAGCGTCTTTGCGCAGGCATCGGGGCTGATGGCCTGATAATCGAAAGCTCATTTCCCGGTCTTGCAGGCCTTGCAAGCGGGATTTTCAACCTCCACTTTCAGATTGCCTTCGGCACGATTCCAGCCCCAGGCCGGTGCGGCCCGATTGCCGCGTCTTGGTTTGGAGATTTGAAATGTTTGCGACTGTTCGTGGCGCAGGCCTGGGCGCTTTGGTGTTGCTGGCTGGCTCTGCCCTGGTGCTGGTGCCGATGTATCTGCTGCTGGGGCCTGAGCGTGTACTGGTGGGGGCTACGCTGGAGTTCAACACGGCCTGGATTGGCATAAGCATGGTGGTCAGCCTGATTGCCGCCACGCTGGCCGGGTGGATGGCCCATCGCGCCTCCGGCAAGCTGGCTTCGGTTGTCATGCTGGCCGCGCTGGTCATGGCCTTTGGCCTGCTGGACGCGGCCTTTCATCACTGGCTGATGCCGCAGCTCAGTCTTTCCCGCGACGGCGTTTCCGGGCTGGCTTTGCTGGTCGCATTGCGGGAACCACTATGGTACGACCTGAGCGCTCCCCTGCTGATGGCTACCTTCATCTGGGTGGCTGGCAGTAGCCGTCATATCGAGCACTGAAGCCGCCATCCTTTACCTCTATTAACCCGGCAATCTGTTTGATTGCCGGGTTAATACTTGGCTCTGACCGATGTCAGGGCCGAACATTCGGCAGCTGGCTGCAGGCAGGTAGTGACTTTTCTCACATGATTTGTCGTCGGCGGACCGCTAGTTTGGATAGCGCAATCCAAACCGCCTTTGAGGATCATGAAACGCTACCTGAACAACGCACTGCCAGCACTGATCTTTCTGCAAGGCATGGCCCTGGCCACTGCCGAACAAGCACCGGTTTCCCTGCAGCTTGTCGATCTGACGCCGCGCTTTCTTGAGTTCCATCAGCGCGCAGCTGATGAGACCGACCCCGAGCGTCGCTTCGAACTCTGGAAGGCCCACTACGACTTTGTCGCCTTGCCACCGGGTTTGCCCGATCGCGATGAGCGCGCACGCGCCATGCTGGATGCAGCCTGGGACGGGTATGACAAGGTGCTTTATCGCATCAGACCGGGTATTGCCGCCTTGTCTCCAGCACCCGAACCCGTGCTTGCGCAGGTCTCTGCCCTGCTGGAAGTCGATGACCAGCTGCCGGCAATCACCCTGCTCTATTACGTTGGCATGCTGGATGGCAACGCCTTTTTTGCGCCTGCTCCGGACGGGTCGGGCCTGGTTGCATTGCCGGCCGAGATGGAACCGGAACGACGTGAACTCAGCATGGCACATGAGTTCGCGCATGCCGTGCATCACAGCCTCTCAGGCCTGGCCATGGGGCCGGAGGGCAGTGTTGCCGGACTTGTCATCAGTGAAGGCATTGCCATGCATGCCACCCGAGCGCTCTTCCCCGAGCGTGCTGACCATCATCATCTGGGCGGCAGCAAGGAATGGCAGCAGCGCTGCAATGCAAAAATCAGTGTGTTGCTGACCGAGCTGGCCGGGCATCTCCAGGATACGGGGCCGGAGTCGGTCAACCGATTGACCATGGGCCAGGGCCTGACTGGCATGGAGCGCGAGGCCTACTGCGCAGGCTGGCATCTGGTTGGCCGGCTACTGACACAGGGCATGACCCTGGCCGAACTGGCAAGGCTGGAGGATCAGGAAGTGACCGACTTGCTGGCTGAAACCATCAGCGAGTGGACAAGCGCAGCCGATCCGGCCAGGGATGACTCATTCGGGCAGCTGCTCAAAGGGCTTGAACACAGCCTGGAGCAGGCCGTGTCAAGCGGCCTGACGCCCGGCGTGGCGGCGGCGATTGTCAGCGCCGATGAAGTGCTTTGGCAGACCGCTAAAGGACATCACCCAGACGAGCACGACCGGCCCATCGGCCCCGAGACGGTGTTTTCGGTGCAGTCGATATCGAAGAACTACACCGCCGTGGCCATCATGCTGGCCGTGCAGGACGGCATCCTTGATCTCGATCTGCCGATATCGAACTATATCGATGGCTTCAGGATCAACACACCCTTTGATGAGAGCCCTGCTGACAAGATCAGCCTGCGCCACCTGCTGTCGCATACCGCAGGCTTTACCCACGAAGCGCCCGTGGGCAACAACTTCAATGCAGAATCCGAGAGCTTCGATGCCCATGTTGCCAGCATTGCAGAAACCTGGCTACGCTTTCCGGTTGGCAGTCGTTATGCCTATTCCAATCTGGGTATTGATCTGGCTGCCTACATCCTGCAGGAGGCCGTGGGAATGCCGTTCGAGGATTTCATGTACCAGCGCCTGCTGCAGCCGATCGGTGCCGAGCACAGCTTTGTTGATACCCCGGACAGAAACGGCCGCTGCAGACGCTGCAGCGCAGGGCATCATTCGATGTTTGCCAGCCTGCCGGATTACATCCCGCTGACAGCCTCGGGGGGCGTCCGTACCAGCTTGAGCGATGCCATCGGCTATGTGCAGTTCCATCTCAATCGCGGTCGCGTCGGCGATCAGCAACTGCTGGCCCCTGACCTGCTCGATGAAATCTACCGACCGACCCGACGTGAACAGGCTTTTGGTGACGACACGGTGTTCCCGGCGCACTTTTTCCACGGCATGGGCAGTTACACCTTCGAGGCAGCTGATACCTATGCCGTAGGACATACCGGCGGAGGCTTTGGCTTTACCGCGTCGATGCAGTGGTATCCGGAATACGGCATCAGCATGATCATCCTGTTCAATGCCGGCACCGATCCCCTGCAGAAGCTTGAGCTGGGCTGGGATATGCTAAGCCGAATGGTCGAAGGCAACATGGTGCAACGACAGCATCGGCCCGATCTACCGACCCGGGAAGCCTTTTTCCGTGACGCACCGTTTGACAATGCCGCCGACACGGCCAGGGCATCCATTCCCGGCGAACCGGCCCAGCCGCAAGGTCGCCTGGCGACATTGTCCGGCATCCATCAGCCGTTGTTTGGCGGGGGCTTCGCGCTGAGCAGCTCGGCGACCGGCTGTTTCGAATGCATCCGGATCGAACCTCTTGAAGACCGGGTTCTGATCCATCGCGGCCTGCCTGAGCCGGAAACCCTGATTCGCCATGCCGCCGGCCTGTATTTCGCTGACCGCTCGGGCGAGCTCCTGGATCTGCGCGGACCGCTGCCGGTATGGAGAAGCGTGGTCTACCAGCCGAAGGACTGAATTTTCTATCCGGCAACGAAATGCCGGTCGCATTCGGTGCGCGACATCGCCCGCACTATTCGCCGGCTCAGAAGCTCGAGCCAGGCTGTTTCAGAAACTCCAGTTCCTCTGCGGTCGACGCCCGTCCCGGAATGGCGTTGCGGTGCGGGTAGCGATCGACGATGAGCTTGTGTTTGAGCTCGAACTCATGGTTCTCGGCCGGAGCGTGGACTTTGCAAAGCCGCTCGGCAAGCTGATGGATCAGGCGCGATTCGCTGTGCATGCAAGGCAGCACGCCCTGCGGACTCATGTCGATTACTCTCTGGAATGCTGCATGCTGTCGACCAGTATGCGTCGGGAGCGGTGTCATGGCGCGCTTGATTTCCCCCGGCAATTGGAGAATACTCTATCTGCGGGGATTGCCAATTTACCGACCAGATCGGATGAGGGATTTTAATGGGCTCCAGGTCGATTCGTTCCCGGCACAGCGCAGCAGCTGCCGCCTTGGTCTTTTCAGTGGCGATCTCGTTCTCGCCCGCGCACGCCGCAGATGCCCCCACTGCTTCCTTTGGCATTGTCGAAGATCCTTTTCGCAGGATAAGCGACACATTCCAGACATTATCCGGTTTCGGGCGCGGTGCGGATCTGCTTTTCGCCGACAACTTTGAACAGTTCGGCGACCCGTTCAGCTGCACGCTGCTGAACTGGAGTTCCTCTGTCGGCCTGACCGACCTGGATGCCGGCACGCCACCCGGCAATCGGCGTTATTCCGGTCCTTGCGGCTTGCGTGTACAGGGGGGTGCGGATCGCTACCTGACCACCTTCCTGCCGTCTCTGGAGCCTTCACTGGTTGTGCGCTTCTACTTTTTCCCGCAACTGTTCACGGCACCGGCGCTGATCTACAGCGCCGACGATGACGGCATCAACCAGATCGAGCTCTGGTACAACCTGCTGGGCGTCGATACCCTGAGCTTGCGCGTCTTCGATACCTCGAAATCGCCTTTCGATCTGACTGCTTCCAACATTGCGCCCGACCGCTGGTACTCGGTCGAGATTACCTGGGCTGCGGGCAGCCCGGCCGATATCCGGCTTGAGGTGGTCGGCGACACAGCGCAGGTGATCACCGAGCCGGTCGAGACCACCGGCCTGCTCATAGAGGCTCAGAATCTCGGCCTGATCAATGGCTTGACAGTGGGCGGCGGGATTGATTTCGACGCATTCGAGTCCAGGCGTGTTCTGCCAATCGGCAGGCTGCTGGTAGGCGATGTGCTGGGAGACGGGCTGTACGGTGCCCAGGACCTGGTCAAGCTGGTCAACGAACTGGATGGCGATCTCGCCCTGGGGCAGCCAGATTGCAACGAGGATGGCGTCATTGACCAGAGCGATTTCTTCTGCGTTCTGGATATCATCGCCAATCAGCCCAACCCCTTCGGGTCGCCTTGAGGAGTCCACAGTGATGAAACATTTCATTAGTTGCAGGACTCCGGTCACATTTGGCGCCCTGCTAATCGTGGCCTTGTTGCTTTCCAGCCAGGTCCTGGCGCAATCAGTCATCAGTGTGGGAACCGGGTCTGGCGATCCGGGCGATTCCGTCCTCATCCCGATCGAGTTTTCCAATGATGGTGATGTAGCTGCCTTCAATTTCGATATTGTCTACGATCCATTCGCTTTTCCCTCGGTTGACTTCGAGTCGGACTGCGATGGCAATTTATTAAGCATCGGCACGGTGGTCTGCACCAACCCGAGCTTTGGTGTGATCAGGGTCATTGTCTATACCTTCCCTGGCCTGGGAGAAGTCGCTAGCGGGCAAATCGGCACCATCGAGTTCTTCTCAGACCCGACCGCCAGCGGTTCCTATCCCCTGCTGGTCGTCCTCTTCCCGGAATTTCTTTCGATCAGCGACAACTCTGGTGGGCCAGCGCCAGCCATTCTGATTGACGGCGAAATCATTCTCGGATCGGGTCTTGGCGTGCTTGATGTACAGCCGCCGGAAATCAATTTCGGTTCCGTGCTGCAAGGGTCAGGGCCATTGACTGGCCTGGTCACGATCACCAACAACCTCTCCTCTGACGACTTCCTTGATATCGACGACTACTTCATCAGCGGTGCTTTGGCCTTTTCGATTGGATCGGAAACGACTTGCCCGCTGCCGCCGTTTTCGCTGGCAGTCGGCGACAGCTGTGAGGTGGAGGTCATTTTCGACCCCGCAGATATTGGTCTTCAGCTGGCCCAGTTGATTGTAGAAGCGCCAACGGCCGACATCCTGAATGATCGGACCGACCTGATCGCCGATGTTTTCGACGACGACGCCGAACTGGCAGCCATTCCGGGCGCGCTGAATTTCGGCAACCTGATTGCCGGCAGCCAGAGTGCCTGTCAGACCTTGAGCGTTGAAAATATGGGTGTTTTCGGGACGCTGAATATCACCAACATCACTTTCGGCGGTTCTCCGTTCTTCCTCCAGAACAACAGCTGCATTGACGCCGTGCTGGAACCTGAGGATGCCTGCTCGATCGACGTCTGTTTCATTCCCGGCGCCAACCAGGTCGGTGCATTCAACGACACCCTGAACATATTCAGCAGCGCCAACTCAATTGCCGTCCCCCTGGCTGGCACCGGTGACCAGCCTCCGAGCAGTCCGTTCCTGCAGGTCAGTCCTGCCCTGCTGGACTTCGGCACGGTGGCGGTTGATGGCGCGCCAGTCTGCCTTGACCTGGTCGCCAGCAATCTCGGCGTCGAGGGCAACCTCACCGGCATCAGCGTGACAGTTCCCGGCGGCGAACCGTTTTCTGTCGGTGCCGACGGCTGTACAGGCACCAGCCTGGCACCGTCCGGCAGTTGCACCATTTCCGTGTGCTTCTCGTCAGCCAGCGCCGGCGTCTTCTCCGGCCAGGTGCTGCTGGACTCGGCCGTCAACAGTGGCGACGCGATTCTCCAGGGTCAGGCTGAGGAAGCGCGCCCACTCGGCGAGCTGACCATCGCGCCGGCAAACCTCGACTTCGGCACACGCCTGGTTGGCACACCACCCTTGCTTGCCACCTTTGGGGTCAGCAATGTCGGCCCGGAGAATGCGCTGGACGTAATCCTGGATAGCTTCGAGCTTCAGGGAGACTCCGCCTTTACCCGGCTTGGCGGAAGCTGCCAGAGCGGGCAAGTGCTGTCCGTCAACGCCAGCCCCTGTACCGTTATCGTGGCCTTTGCACCCGGATCTGCGGCTGAATTCACCGCACTGCTCGACGTGCAGGGCGGTATGGGTGAGTCAGCGCGGGCCAACATGATCGGGCGTGGACAGATCATCGAGGCCGGGCCGCTGGACGACCTGATCGTTTTTCGTGGTGAGCGCTTCCTGGACTCGGTTGGTCAAGCCATGGACTTCGTGCGTGGTTTCATTGCGCCGGGTCGAACCGAACTGATGCTTGGCGCACCGGGGCTTGCGGACAATGAGGGCGCGGTCTGGGTGATTTCCGACATCTTGCTCGGTCAGGGTGCATTTCTGGATGTGCCGCCCCTGCTCAGCGATATTGCTGCCGCTGATGGCCGCGCCGGAGTCCGGATCACGCCGGAATCCGGGCAGCTCAATGACTGCCACTTCGGCACACAGGGCTTCGGCTACGGTGTGGTCGGCCTCGCCGGCCGTCGCCACAGCGGCAGCGGCCCGCTGACTGCCATCAGTGCGCCGGGCTGGGGCGGCCCACAGCGCGGACGGGGTGTCGTCTACCTGTTGCAGGGTCCGCCCCCGGCTGACCAGGGCAGCGTTTCCGTGTCGGCCTGGCTGGATCAGGCAGAACCTGAGGAACGCGATGGTGTGCGCCTCATCCGTGGTTTGATGGAGGGGCCGTGCATTGGCTCGGGCCTGCGCGCGTTGGGCAACATCGATGGCAGCGGCGAGTCTGCCCTGGCCATCCAGGAGCTGCCAGGCAGCCTGGAAGGAACGGCAGCCGGCCAGCTCACCTACGTGGTTCATCAACCCGGACGCCTGATCGGTTCTGCGGATGTCAACCTGGCCCAGAGCCAGCCCGGCATCAGCCGCATCTTCGTACCCTTCAACGAGGGCATGTACTTCCCGGTCATGAGCACTGTGGCCGCCTTGGGCGATTTCAACGGCAACGGATTCGACGACATCGCCGTCACTGCACCCAATGCGCGCTTCTACAGTGTGGAAACCGACAGCTGGCATGCCGGCGCGGCCTTTGTGATTTTTGGCAGGGAAGGCGGACTGCCGACTGACATTAGCGTCAACACGCAAATTTCCGCAGCCACGCTGGGTGAGCAGGCTCTGGTCATTTTCGGGCCAAGGATTGTCGAATCCGAGCTTGGCGGCACAATTGGAGCCGACTTCCTGCGCTTCGGCGCGTCGGTGGACGGTGCCGGTGACTTCAACGGCAACGGTTTTGCCGACCTTCTGATCGGCCTGGGCGCAACGGAAAACCTGCCGGGCTCTGCCGTGGTGATCTTCGGCGGTGACATTCAAGGCCCGCTGTTCGTGGACGAGCTGCCGGCACAGCAACGCTTGTTCCTGAGCTCCATCGACTCCGGCGATCGCTATTTTGGCGAGAGCGTGCGCGGAATTGGCGACTTCAGCGGCAATGGCTTTGACGACATCCTCATCGGCGCGCCCTGGTCCAGCGTGATTGGCACCGATGGCGTAAGCGCAAATGAGGCCGGGCGGGTCTATCTGGTCCAGGGTGGCAGTTATCTTGCCGAACAGGATGCGAACGAACCAGGCGACTCGGCTGATGAAGTCGACAATCGAGTGCGGGTGCTGTCGCTGGGCGAACGGCTGCCAGCTGCGGCTTTGACTGGCAGCCGCTTCGGCCAGGTCATGGTCGCGGCCAGGGATGATGTAACCGGCAACGGCGTCAGTGATCTGGCTATCAGCGCATGGCGCGGTCTGGCTGCTGATAATCAGACAGGCGGCGGCTGGGCTGTGGTCGTGCCCGGCATCGCAGAGCCCTCCAGCCTGGCCCTGACTGTCACCGACAGCCCGCCAGTGGCCCTGATTCCTGGACGGCCCTTGGTCCTGCGGGTGGACAACACCGGCCCGGCACAGGTCAACAACCTGGTCCTGAGCCTGGTGGTGGATGACGCCGAACTGCCGATCGAGGCCGCGCTGACCATGCTTCAGGGCTGCGCCATCGACAGCGGTGAAGTTGGCTGTCCGCCGGACACGCAGCCGATCTGGCAATGCGAGTTGGGTTCGGGCAGCGCAGTCTGCAGACTGCCCGCGCTGGCTCTGGAAGATTCCATCAGCCTGCTGCTGGTGATTGCTGACGGCGCACCGGGCAGCTTGAGCATCTTGCTGGATGCCGCCAACGCGAGCAGCATCGAACTGACCACCTCGGTTGACTAAGGTGCTCGGGCCTGCCCCCGGGCAGGCCCGAATTCCAAATCATCAGTCATCACCCAATGGCCTGCCACGATGCAGCCTTGCTGACCGGGAACCGAAAGGACAGGGGACATCAAGGCTGGTTCGTCCCCTTTCAATCCGGTCAATTCTCGATCCGCAGGATGCGGAAGTCGAAGACTGCATAGAGGATGCCCAGCAGGGGTACCAGCAGCAGGAAGAAGGCAAACGGCGCGTAGGCCAGCGGACTCACACCCAGCACTCCGAACATGTAGACTCCGCAAGTGTTCCAGGGAATCAGCGGTGAAGTAATGGTTCCGCCGCCTTCCAGGCTGCGCGACAGCACGCGCGCGTCCAGGCCGCGCTCGCGGTACTCGGCGCGGAACATCCGGCCCGGCAGAACAATGGCCATGTACTGATCCGCGGTCAGCAGGTTGGTGCCGAAGGCGGTAAATATCGTGGTCGTGACCAGTGAAGCCGTGGACCGGACCATACCGATGACACCGCGCAGCAGCTTCTGCAGCAGGCCGGTGCATTCGACCACAGCCCCGAATGTCATCGCGCAGATCACCAGCCAGACGGTGTTGAGCATGCTCGACATGCCGCCGCCGCTGAGCAATCGGTCCAGGTCCTCATTGCCGCTCTCCACTGATGTGCCGTCGGCCAGCGCCATCCAGGCAGCCTGCAAGGCCTGCAGCACACCCTCGCCGCCAGCCAGCTCGGCAACCCGTTCAGGTTGGAACAGGATCGCCCACAACCCGCCCAGCAGTGCACCTATGAAAATGCTCGGCAGCGCCGGCTGTCCGGCGACGGCCAGGCCAAACAGCACCAGCAGGGGAATCAGCATGAACACGTTGATGGTAAACAGCGACTGCAGCTGTTCCTGCATCTGCAGCAGCCCGGCTGCATCCTCGGCACCACCACCGCGCAGGCCGATGAAGGCATACAGCACAAGGGCGATGATCAGCGCCGGCACGCCGACCCAGGTCATGTAGCGGATGTGGGCGAACAGCTCGGTCCCACTGACCGCCGGAGCCAGGTTGGTGGTGTCCGACAGGGGCGACATCTTGTCACCAAAATAAGCGCCGGACAGGACGGCACCAGCGGTGATGGCCACCGACATTTCCAGACCGACCGCGACGCCGATCAGGGCCACACCGATGGTTGCCGCCGTGGTCCAGGAACTGCCGATGGCCAGCGCGATGATGGCGCAGATCAGGCAGCTGGCGGCATAGAAAACGGTTGGATTGAGCAGTTCCAGTCCATAGTAGATCATGGTCGGCACAATACCGGCCAGCAACCAGGTGCCGATCAGCGCTCCGACCATCAAAATGATCAGAATCGCGACCAGGGCGACGGATATTCCGCGCACGATGCCATCCTGAATGTTGCTCCAGGAATAGCCGTTGTAGAGGCCGATGATGGTTGCAATCGCCGCAGCAATCAGCAGCGCGATCTGGTTTGGCCCGTAGGACGAGTCATCGCCGAACAGCCACACCGAGCTGGCCAGCATCAGCATCAGCGCCAGCAGCGGCAGGGCCGCTTGCAGGTAGGAAGGAGACCTGGGTGTTTCACTCATGCCGAGCATTCCCTCTTGTTCTTGTTGGCAATCCGGAAGCCACCAGAACGGGGACCCCGGCCAGCGCTCATGGTACAACACAAGCCCGGCCACGC
Organism: Wenzhouxiangellaceae bacterium; assembly: GCA_007695005.1. Lineage (GTDB taxonomy): Bacteria > Pseudomonadota > Gammaproteobacteria > Xanthomonadales > Wenzhouxiangellaceae > Wenzhouxiangella. The sequence goes on from REEQ01000051.1 coordinate 14,121, forward strand.
TCCTCTCCGCAATGGTCGCGCTCAGTGGTACCCGCCTGGATCGTGGTGCTGGCGTCATGCCCGGTCCGAATTCGACCCCGCCTGCTGGAATTCCGCTTGCCAAGGCTAGCCGAGGGCGCCTCGGGCTTGTAACCTATGGTGTTGGCTACCTTGGCAATGTGACCCGGCAATTCCATGAACCTGAAATCCCGTTTTTTCAAGAAGCCCTGGCAAAGCAAGGATGCATCAACCCGGGCCGAGGCTGTGCGTGACGGGCATGAGCCTGAGCTGAAAGCCGAATTGCCGCGTCTGGCCCAGCATGACGAGTCAGCGGCCGTTCGTCTGGCGGCACTGAAGCGGATCAACAGCGAGCCGTTTTGGCTGGATGCGCGTCTGCGCGAGCAAGACCCGGCGATCCTTGCCGCCGCTGATGCATTTCTTGGCCGCGAGGTCGGGCGCGCCAGTAATGAGACCCTGCGCGAGAGCCGCTTGCAGTGGCTGGCGCGAATCAACCAGAGCGATGTGATTCGCCGACTGGCGCGCGAGGCGGCCGATCCGGCCCTGCGCCGCGCCGCGCTGGCGCGTGTCGATGCCCAGGGTTTTCTGGGCGACTGCTATGGCAGCGAAAGCGATGATGAGCTGGCGGCCGAAATTCTCACTAGAATCGATCAGCCATCAACCCTGGAGCGCTTGTCCGAACAGCTTCGCAAGCAGCGCAAGAAGCGAGCTCAGGCAGCGGCTGCCCGCTTGCGCGCCATTCGCGTCGAAGCCGGTGAGCTTGAAGCGGATCAGTCCGAGGCCAGCGCCCTGGTCTCAAGCATGGAGCGTCTGGCCCGCGGCGAGGTCGAGACCGATCGAACCGCTCGCCTGGCTGCATTGCAGGCCGAGTGGGCTGCCCTGTCCGATGTCGCCCCGGCCCTGGCCACGCGCTTCGAAGGCGCAGCGGCCATTGTTCGCGCCTCGATTGAGCGGGCCAGGGAGGACAGATCCAACGAAACCGCTCCCGCCCAGCCCGTGGTCGAGGAGGCCAGCCCGGATGCCAATCTGTCAAAGGCGGCCGAGCATATTCGCACCGTGATTCGGAAAGCTGACAAGCGGGTCGCACCAGGCGAGCTGCTTGGCGACTGGGACCGTGCCTGGAATGCCATCTCCATACCGTCCGAGCCGGACAAGGCGCTCAAGCGCGACATGTTGCCGCTGCTGCGCGAGCTTCAGGCCCAGCTTGCCCAGTCGCGCCCGGCTGAAAAGCCCCAGCAGACACAGGCGAAACCCGGCGACGAGCTCGATCCCATGCTCGACCAGATTGCAGAAACCCTCGAGAGCGGGGATATAGCGCGCTCCCATGAGCTGATTCGCAAGGCGCGCTCGCGCTTCAACGCCCTGCCCCCACGCCAGCGGCCGCGCGCCGCCGGCGGCCGGCTGCAGCGGATGGAGGGGAGACTGAAGGAAATGCGCGACTACCAGCACTGGTCGCACAACGAGCACCGTGACGAGCTGATCGCCCAGATCGAGGCCATCCCGGAGTCCGGCCAGCATCCTGACGCGATCTCGGTGCTGCTGAAACAGGCGCGCGAGGAATGGCAGCGTCTGGAGCAGCTGGAAGTGCTGCCCGGCGACCGCAAGCGTTTCGCCTCGCCCCCGGGCCAGTGGCGCCGCTTTCAGGCCGCCTGCAAGCAGGCTTTCGAGACCGCGAAGCCCTACTTCGAAAAGCGCCAGGAAGTTCAGGCAGAGAACCACGAGCAACTCAAGCGCTTCCTCGCCATGGGCAAGGAGCTGGCTGGCAACGAGCAGGCGCAAGAAAGCCAGCTGCGTGATTTCCTCGGCAAGTCGCGACTGGCGATCCGGCGGCTCGACGACTTGCCGCCAAAGACCCGCGGCCGTGCAGCCGCACAGCTGCGCGAACTGATGGCAGCGCTGAGCGGGCGCCTCGACGAACACCAGGCCGAGATCGAGCGGGTCAAGCGCCGCTTGATTGCAGAAGCGCGCGCCCTGGCTCACGAAAAGGACAGCAAGCTGGCTATCGACAAGGCCAAGGCTCTGCAGGCCGAGTGGCAGCGAGCCGGTCGTGGCCGACGCAAGCTCGAGCAAAAGTTGTGGCAGGAGTTCCGAGAGCCGATCGATCCGCTGTTCGAGCAGCTCAAGGGCGAACGCGAGGAGCAGAAACAGGCTGAGCGCGAAGCCCAGGCCGAGCTGAAGCAGCTGTGCGAGCAGGCCGAGGAACTGGCCCGGGTCGACGATGCCGAGCTCGAAAACGCGGCCGGCCGCCTGGCCGGACTGAGCGCTGACTGGGCCTCGCGCGATGGCCGCAGCGGCAAGCTCAAGCAACGCTTCGAGAAAGCTGAAGCGGCAATGGAAAAACGCCTGCAGCAGCGCAAGGACAGGCAGCGCCAGGCCGATCGCGCCCGGCGCGAGGAGCTTGCCGACGCGGTTCAGTCGATTGCCGCGGCGCGCCTGGAGAACCACGAGGCAGATGCTGCCAGCCAGGTGCCAGCGGCGCTCGATGACGACACCGGGCTGGATCAGCAGCTGTGCGAACAAGCTGCAGCCCTGGCCGATCCGGCGTTGACCTCCGACAGGCTCGCTGAACTGCTGCAACAAGGCGATGAGCAGGGCCGCCAGGTTGCGGTGGAAATGGAATTTCTGGCCGGCCTGGAAACACCGGAAGAAGAGCGCAAGCGGCGCATGGACTACCAGGTGCAGCGCCTGGCCCAGCGCATGAGCGAGCGCCATGCCCAGCCGGATCTCGGTAGCGAGTTGGACCAGCTGATGGGCCGCTGGTACCAGAGCCTGCCGCATACTCCGGAGGTGCATCGCAGCCTGGTCAAGCGCCTGGAGGCAGGCCGCAAGATCATCGAGGACATGGTCGGCCTGTAGCACGACCTGGCAGGAATTTTTTGCTCGACTCCACTCCGGCCCAGCCGGAGCGAGCGGCTATAATTTCATCCATGGCAGGCAACCTCGGCACAGCAAGTACCCCTCCTTTTGTACACCTGCGCCTGCATACCGAGTACTCCCTGGAAGACGGGATGGTGCGCATCGGCGCACTGGTGGATCGTGCCCGCGAACTGGGCATGCCGGCGGTGGCGGTGACTGACTGGCATAACCTGTTCGGGCTGGTGAAGTTCTACCGTGCCGCCATTTCCCGCGGCATCAAGCCGATCGCCGGCGCCGATATACGCGTCTCGGATCCCGACCAGCCTGAGCAGGCTGGCGTGATTACCCTGCTGATCCAGGACCGCACTGGCTACCTCAATCTGTGCCGGATCCTGTCGCGCAGTTTTCTGGAAGGTCGCTATCGGGGCCAGCCCCGGGTTCACCCGGCCTGGCTGAAGGATCAGACCGATGGTCTGATTGCTCTCGTCGGACGCAGCTCGAACGTCGGCCAGGCCCTGCTCAATGGGCGCCGCAACCTGGCCCGCTCGCATCTCAACGAGTGGCTGAAGCTGTTTCCCGACCGCTGCTACCTGGCTCTGGAGCGGCTGGGTCGCGACGGCGAAGCTGCCCTGGAAAACGCATTTCTTGCCCTGGCGCTGGCCACGGACACCCCGGTGGTGGCCACCAACGATGTCCGCTTCATACAGCAGCAGGACTACTTTGCCCATGAAGCCCGGGTCTGCATCCACCAGGGCCGACTGCTTGACGACAAGCGACGCAGCCGCGAATACGTCGACCAGCAATACCTGAAGTCCAGCGAGGAGATGGCAAGCGCCTTCGCCGACCTGCCGGTGGCCGTAGAAAACGCCTGGCAGCTGGCCCAGCGCTGCAACCTCGAGATGACCCTGGGCGAATACGTGCTGCCGGCCTTTCCGGTACCCGACGGCCAGACCGAAGATGACTACTTGCGGGAAAAATCCGCCGAAGGCCTGGCCCAACGCCTTGAGCGTCATGGCCTGGCTCCGGACTGCGAGAACAAGGATTACCAGCAGCGCATGGAGCGCGAGCTGAAGGTCATTATCGAAATGGGCTTCTCCGGCTACTTCCTGATCGTTGCCGACTTCATTGCCTGGGCGCGCAACAATGGCGTTCCGGTCGGCCCCGGTCGCGGTTCTGGCGCGGGCTCATTGGTGGGCTGGACGCTGGGAATTACTGATCTGGATCCAATACGTTACGAATTGCTCTTCGAGCGTTTTCTTAATCCGGAACGAGTCTCCATGCCCGATTTCGATATCGACTTCTGCGTCGAGGGTCGGGACCGGGTCATCGACTATGTCGCCCAGCGCTATGGCCGCGACCAGGTCTCGCAGATCATCACCTACGGCACCATGGCAGCCAAGGCGGTGGTGCGCGACTGCGGGCGCGTGCTGGGCTACGGCTACGGCATGGTCGACTCCATCGCCAAACTCATTCCCAACAAGCTGGAAATGACCCTGGAGAAGGCGCTGGATGAGGAGCCTGAGCTGCAGGCCCGCTATGATAACGAGGAGGACACCCGCGCCATTCTCGACCTGGCCCGCTCGCTGGAAGGGCTGGCTCGCAACGCCGGCAAGCATGCCGGCGGCCTGGTCATCGCGCCCGGGCCGCTGACCGACTTCACCCCGCTCTATACCGAGCCCGATGGCCATTCGGTACTGACCCAGTACGACAAGAATGACGTCGAGTCAGTGGGCCTGGTTAAATTCGACTTCCTGGGCCTGCGCAACCTGACCATCATCGACTGGGCACTGAAGGCGATCAATGCCGCCCGCCAGTCCTCCGGCGAGGAAGTTCTGGAGCTTGACGAGCTGCCGCTGGACGACAACAAGGCATTCGAACTGCTGCAGGCGGCGCACACCACGGCCGTGTTCCAGCTTGAGTCGCCGGGCATGAAGGAGCTGTTGCGCAAGCTCAAGCCTGACAGTTTCAACGATATTGTCGCCGCGGTGGCGCTGTACCGACCCGGCCCGCTGGATGCAGGCATGGTCGATGAGTACATCAACCGCAAGCACGGCAAAGCTCCGGTCAAGTACCCGCATGCGCTGGCAGAACCCATTCTGGCCGACACCTATGGCGTGATCCTGTATCAGGAGCAGGTCATGCAGATTGCCCAGGAACTGGCTGGATACAGCCTGGGCCGCGCCGACATTCTGCGCCGCGCAATGGGCAAGAAGAACGCCGAGGAGATGCAGAAACAGCGCAAGATCTTCGTCGAAGGAGCCGGCGCCAACCAGATCGAGCCGGCTCAGGCCGAATCGATTTTCGACCTGATGGAGACCTTCGCCCGCTACGGATTCAACAAGTCGCACTCGGTGGCTTATGCCCTGGTCGCGTATCACACCGCCTGGCTGAAGGCCCATTACCCGGCCGAGTTCATGGCCGCGGTACTGTCGGCCGACCTGGACAAGACCGACAAGATCGCCAACCTGATCGAAGACTGCAAGGCGATGGGCCTGGCGATTCTGCCGCCTGACGTCAATCGCTCGGCCTATCGCTTCCAGGTCGAGGATGGCGCAATTCGCTACGGCCTGGGTGCGATCAAGGGCGTTGGCGCGGGCGCGGTGGACAGCCTGATCGAGGCACGCGAGCGTCTCGGCGGTTTTGCTGATCTGGGCGCAATGTGTCGCGAGGTTGACCTTGGCCGCCTCAACCGCCGTAGCCTGGAAACCCTGGTCCGCTCCGGCGCCTGCGACTCCATTGCCGACAATCGCGCCGCCCTGATGCAGGCATTGCCGGATGCCATCGCCGGAGCCGAACGTTTTCAGGCCGACCGGGCTGCCGGCCAGACCAGCCTGTTCGGTGCCGCCATGCCGGGGCCAGGCACTGAACAGGGCCCTATCCCCCTGCCCCATGTGCGCCCCTGGACCGGCCGCCAGCGCTTGAGAGCCGAGCGCGAAACGCTGGGGCTTTATCTGTCCGGCCACCCTCTGGACGAGCTGCGCGAGGAACTGTCAGGCTTCATCACCACCACCTTGGACCAGGTCGGCAGCCGTCTCGGCGGCAGCAATGGCAATGGCGAGCGCCGAGGGCGCCGGCGCGGCGTCGAGATGACCCTGGCCGGGCTGGTGATGGCGGTACGCAAGCGCCCCGGCAAGGGCGCTTTCGTCGCCCTGGATGACGGCACGGCCAGGCTGGAGGTGGCCGTGTTCGACAATCTGTTCGTCCAGGTCGCCAATCGCCTGATCAGCGACGAGATCGTGGTTGTCCGCGGCAAGGTAGAAGTCGACGACTTTCGCGGCGGCTTTCGCATGGTTGCCGATGAAGTGCTTGAGGTCGACGAAGCGCGCAGCCGTTTCGCCCAGCGCCTGGAAATCGAACTGGAAGACACCAGCGCCGACTTCGACCGCGACCTGGCTGCCGCCCTGCACCCGTATCGCCCTGGCCAGACCCCGATCATCGTGCGCTACCGCAACGCCAAGGCCCAGGCTGTTCTCAAACTCGGCGAGGAGTGGCTGGTCAGCCCCTCCACGGACCTGCTCGCCGCCATCGACGGCCTGAAGGGCATTTGCGGCGTGCGCTTGCGCTACTGACCCGACCACCGCAGCCGGGTTCTCACCCCTGTCGTCTGAGCTTGTGGATTTGCCGTCGCTGACGCTTGTCGGGACGACGAGCCGGGCCGCCATCCTCGCTGCGCTGATCCTTGAGCTCGGCCATGCGCGCTTCGCGAGCCCGGCGACCGGCTTCTGTTTCCTGATACTGTTCAGCGGCCAGCGGCGCCGACACCCGGCGATCGATCAGGCCGATCACATCAATCTCAAAGACCATTTCGGCGCGGGTGATCCGCAGCCGGTCGTCGACGCGCAGCAGTCGCGAGGGCTTGGCCCGCTGGCCGTTGATTTCCACATGTCCGCCCTTGATCGCCTGCTGGGCCAGGCCGCGCGTCTTGAAAAACCGCGTTGCCCACAGCCACTTGTCCAAACGGACGCTGTCGCTCACTTGCTTTCGATCCGCTCGAGGCGCTCATTGATGCGGCGCAACTGATCCATCAGTTCCTGTCGCTGCTCCTCTTCTTCATCGGCATGGATCGACTGAGTCGCAGTAACGATGATGGCGATGAACAGGTTCAGGACCATGAAGCTCGACACCAGGATGAAGGGGACGAAATACAGCCAGATCAGGGGATACTGCTCCATCATTGGCCGGGCCACGCCAGTGGACCAGGACTCCAGGGTCATGATCTGGAACAAAGAGAACAGGCTCAAGCCCAGATTGCCCCAGTACTCGGGAAAATCCTCGCCGAACAGCATGGTACCCATGACGGCAAAGACATAGAACACCAGCATCAGCAGCAGCGCCGTCCAGCCCATGCCCGGCAGGGCGCGCAACAGCGACTCGATGATCACCCGCAGCTTCGGAACCTGGCTGAGCAGGCGCAACACCCGCAGGATGCGCAATGCCCGCAGGATTTCCAGCGGACCGCTGGCCGGCACCAGCGAAATGCTGACGATCAGAAAATCAAAGATATTCCAGCCCGAGCGAAAGAACCTGGGGCCGAAGGCAATCAGCTTGAGAACAATCTCAACAACGAAAACGCCAAGGATCAACTTGTTGAGGCCAACCAGGAACAGCCCGCCCAGGGCCATCATCCGGTCCGAGGTCTCCAGGCCCAGGATGATCGCGTTGACAACGATCAGGAAGATGATGAATCGGGTGAAGGGCACGCCCTCCACCCAGTTGCCGAGACGCTGACGCCACGCTGCAGTGGCCGGATCCCCGGCCCGGGCCTCAGGCCGAGGCGGCATTCGAGCCTGCTCCGCTGCCCTGGCTATCAGCTCCTGATTTCAGTGCCTCGACCAGCAGCTGGTTGACCCGCCGAACGTAGCCGGCCGGATCAGCCAGCTCGCCGCCTTCGGCCAGTCGGGCCTGGTCAAAGAGCAAGCGGCTGAGCTCGGCAAAACGCGCTTCATCGTCAATTACGCTCATCGCTGCCAGCAGCGGATGATCCGGATTGATTTCAAGATCAGGCGTGGTTTCAGGAACCTCCTGACCTGCCTGGCGCAGCAGTTTCTGCATTTGCAGGCTCATACCGCCTTCATCGCTGACGATGCAGCTGGGAGAGTCAGTCAGACGCTGACCAGGGCGCACGTTGCCGACTTCATTGCCCAGCGCCTTCTTGATCCGTCCGGCCAGCGCTTTTGCCGCCTCATTCGGCTCGGCCGCCGCATCGTCCAGCTCCAGCTTGCCGCGGGTAACCGATTTCAGCGGCTTGTCCTTGTAGCCATCCAGATGGGCGACCAGCCACTCATCGATTCTGTCGGTCAGCAGCAGCACCTCGATTCCGCGTTGGGCAAAGGCCTCCAGGTGCGGGCTGGACCGGGCGACCTTGAGACTGTCGGCGGTCAGATACCAGATTCCCTCCTGGTCGTCGCTCATCCGCCCGATATAGTCATCCAGGCTGACGGACTCTTCGGCATCCTCATGCGTCGAGCTGAAGCGAAGGATGGACGCCAGACGCTCACGCTGTTCGAAGTCTTCGATCACGCCTTCCTTCAGGATGCTGCCGAAGGCTTTCCAGAAGCGCGTCCAGGCCTCGCCGCCGTCGCTGGCCAGTTTCTCGATCAGGTCCAGGCTGCGCTTGACCACGGTGGCTCGAATTTTCTTCAGCAGCGGCGAGTCCTGCAGCAGCTCACGGGACACATTCAGCGGCAGGTCGGCAGAATCGACGACTCCGCGCATGAAGCGCAGGTAGCGCGGCAGCAGCTGCTCGGCGGCGTCCATGATGAACACACGCTGGATATAAAGTTTCAAGCCCTCACGCTCGTCACGATTGATCAACAGATCGAAAGGCGCCTGGCCGGGCAGGTATAGCAGCAAGCTGTAGCTCTGACTGCCCTCGACATGGTGGTGCGCCCAGCTGACCGGAGCCTCCGGATCGCCGGTCAGGCCGGTGTAAAAGGCCTTGTAGTCTTCATCCTGAAGCTCATTGCGCGGTCGCGCCCACAGCGCCTGGGTGTCGTTGACGACCTGATCGGCCGACTCCGCCTGATCGTCCACCGCGTCTCCGCCCTGCTCGACCAGACGAATCGGGAAAGCAATGTGGTTCGAGTAATGGCGGATAATACGCTCGAGCTGCCAGCGATTGAGCAGATCCCGGTGCTCCTCGCGCAGCTGCAGCGTGATGGTCGTGCCCTGGGCTTCGCGTTCGATATCCTCGATGCTGTACTCCCCCTCGCCCGTTGAACGCCAGCGCACACCGTTGGCGGCTGCGTCCCCGGCGCGGCGCGTTTCGACCTGAACCTCGGCGGCGACAATGAAAGCGGCATAAAAACCGACACCGAACTGACCGATCAGACGGGCGTCCTTGCGCTTGTCACCGGACAGCGACTCAAGAAATCGCCGCGTTCCGGATCGGGCGATGGTGCCGAGGTTGTCGATGACCTCATCACGGTTCATGCCGATCCCGCGGTCGCTGACGCTCAGTGTTCCGGCTTCGCTGTTGAAGGCGACCTCAATTGCCAGGTCCTGATCCAGGCCCTTCAACTGCTCGCTGGTCAGGGCCTCGAAGCGCAGCTTGTCACTGGCGTCGGATGCGTTCGAGATCAGCTCACGCAGGAAGATCTCTCGGTTCGAGTAAAGCGCGTTGATCATCAGCTTCATCAGCTGGTGGACTTCGGCATCAAAGCGGCGGGTTTGGGCAGCTGGGTATTCGCTCATGGTCTTGTCGTGCTTTTGGCCAGGTCGGGTTGCCCCTGAAGTGGGCGTTGCCGGGCAAAAATTCAAGCCGAAGATCTGAGCCCGCAGCGCCGACCACTGACGCATTACTCCTGGGCAGGCCAGAATAAGTGTGACCGCCATCACGCAAAAGTGCTTGACCGAGCCACGGATTTGCATCATTGGCTCCACACTCGCATAATGAGGCCCCCGTCACTCTGACGGAGCGGTGCCCCTGCGCCCGTTCAACCCCTGCCCGAGACGGGCGGGGAATAAGAAGAAACGCAATCAGCCATGCGCCATCGATATCTGATAACGATTACGGATTACAGGGGGGCGCGACACTTCACGCTGAGCCAGCTGATGAGAAGGCTGCTGGCGGGACTTGTCTGCGTCTCGCTATTGATCGTGCTCGGCGGGTCGGTACTGATCCACGGACTCAGCCAGCGCGTCGGCCAGCTCAATGCCGAAGTAGACCAGCTCCAGGTCCTGCACGACTCGATTCAGTCGCGCAACCAGCGCCTGATCGCCGAGCGCAGCCAGCTGCAGCTGGAGGTGGACAGCAAGACCGCCTCCCTGGAAGCCCTGGGCGACGAGCTGGAGCACATAGAAATCATGATCGGCCTGCGGGCAGAGCCGGAGCGCCCGCTGGCCCAGCGCGTCGACACCGCCAGCCAGACCGCGTTTGAAAAGCGCCTGATGCTCGACTCGATACCCAGCGGCTTCCCGGTCGAATCGGAGCGGATCACCAGCCCGTTCGGCATGCGCCGCCATCCGATCCAGGAGCGGATGGCCATGCACGGTGGCGTCGACCTCAGGGCTCCCAGGGGCACACCTATTTTCGCAACCGCCGATGGCGTGGTTGAATGGGCCTCAAAGCACCACAACAGCGGCCTCGGCAAGATGGTCAAGCTGGTTCACAATTACGGCTTTTCGACCGTCTACGGGCACCTGGACAGCATCGAGGTGCAGGTGGGCAACTACATCAAGCGCGGCCAGCTGCTGGGCTACTCCGGCAGCACCGGCACAGCGACCGCACCGCACCTGCACTACGAAGTCCGCCACCTCAACCGTCGCCTGGATCCTGCGCCCTTCATGCGTTGGTCCATGGACGATTATGACCTGCTCTTTGCCAAGGAGGATCGAGTCGAATGGGAATCATTAGTCGAGGTCATTCGCCGGACCGCAAGCGTACCGGAACGACCGTCATTGCTGCAGGCACAAAGCTGGTCGGCGACCTTGCCTTAAGCGACAACCTGCACGTAGATGGTCGTATCGAAGGCTCGATCGAATCCGAAGGCGAGGTTTCCATTGGCGAGCAAGGCCAGGTAGAAGGTGAGATCAAGGCTGCCAAGGTGCTGGTCAGCGGTCGCTTTAACGGCGATATTGATGCCGAGCGCCTGGAAATCGTCGCCAGTGGTGAAGTCAGCGGCACGGTTCTGGTCGGCCAGCTGGTAATCGAGTCCGGCGCCCGCTTCAATGGCACCAGCAAGATTCGCGGCCAGGAACCGCCGCGCCAGCTTTCGCACGACAAGGGCGGCGACAAGAACAGCGGCAAGAACGAACGGAAAACCGAAAAGGCCCAGGCCTGAGAGGGAACTGCTCAGCCCTTGCGACGAACGTAGACGGTCCGCTCGACGCGGGCCACCAGCAAGCCGCTGCGACCACGGATCTCCACATCATGATCGACCAGCCAGGGCCGGCCGTCGCGAGTCTCGATACGAGCGCGCTCAAGGTCCCTGTCGCTCAGCTGAAACTTGGCCGACACCGTTTCCCTACCCGGCTTGAGAAACTCGATCCGCCCTGCCCGATCCCAGACCACGTAATCCGAACCAAGATTCTTCATGTACATCAACATGTAGAACGGATCGGTCATCGCAAATAGCGAACCGCCAAAATGAACGCCGACATAGTTGCGATTGAGCCAACCGCGGCGCAGATCAACCCTGGCCCGACGATAGTCATCGGACAGTTCCCGAACGCGAATTCCGGCCGCCAGATAGGGTGGCCAGATGTTCATCAGCAGGCGCAGGCGAGAGGCTTTCATGCAGTTTTCGTTTCAGGCGCTTAACGACTGGCGCCATGATAGCGGCATGATCAAGCAGGTCGAATGAAAAAGGGCCTGTCGCCTTGGCGACAGGCCCCAGGAACCATGTCTCGGTCAAGAAAGCGCAGGATCAGGCGCTGGCGCGCCGGGTCAGCTTCTCCTTGATGCGAGCGGCCTTGCCTTCCAGGTTGCGCAGATAGAACAGCTTGGCGCGGCGGACCTTGCCACGACGCTTGATGTTGATCGATTCGATCAGGGGGCTGTAAGTCTGGAAAACACGCTCAACACCGGTGCCGTGCGAGATCTTGCGTACGGTGAAGGCCGAGTTGACGCCGCGATTCTTGCGTGCGATGACTACGCCCTCGAAAGCCTGCAAGCGCTGACGATCCCCTTCACGCACCCAGATGTTGACGACGACGGTGTCGCCGGGGGCGAAATCCGGAATCTCGCGCTGGGTCTGCTCGTTATTGATTTCTTCGATGATATTGCTCATGCCTGCTGCTTCCACAATGCTCGGGTTGTTCTTCACATCCGCGCAAAACCGCGGAACACAATCCTCTAATTTTACCTTGTTTTGCTGCTGATTTACAGCTATTTGACAGAAAATTCTTCCGGCCAGTGCGCTAGAGCCGCCTTGTCTTCTGCGCTCAGTACGCGTTCCGACCACAAGTCGGGCCGCAGCCGCCGGGTGCGGTGCAAGGCCTGTGCCCGCCGCCACTGCGCAATCCGTGCATGATCGCCGCTGGTCAGAACCTCGGGAACCCCAAGGCCGCGCCAGTCTTCCGGCCGCGTGTAGTGCGGACAGTCGAGCAAGCCATCAGCAAACGAGTCCTCAACCACCGAGCGTTCGTGCCCCAGCACACCGGGTAGCTGACGAATCACTGCATCAATCAGGACGGCCGCGGCCGGCTCTCCACCCGAGAGCACATAATCGCCTATCGACCATTCTTCTTCGACCAGCTGGTCCAATACCCGCTGATCCACGCCCTCATAGCGGCCGCAAACCAGGATAAGGCGTTCCCTTTCGGCCAGCTCCAGTACTCCGCGCTGGTCCAGCCTGCGCCCCTGCGGACTCAGGCAGGCCACCGTGGCTGGCCCTGCATCGGACCTGGCGGCCTCGATGGCATTCGCCAGCGGCTCAGGCCGCATCACCATGCCCGGACCACCACCATACGGTCGGTCGTCAACAGAACGATGGACATCGACCGTAAAGTCGCGCGGATTCCAACATTTCAAGGCAACCCGACCGGATGCCAGCGCCCTGCCCGTCAGTCCCAGTGTCTTCAGCCCCTCTACCCATTCCGGGAACAGGGTAATGACATCAATCCTCGACAGCATCGGACTCGTCAATCCAGTCCAGCGGCCAGTCGACCGTCACCACGGCCGCGGCAAGATCAACGGACTTGACGTAGATTTCTGGAATGAAAGGAATCAGGACCGTTCCGGACTTGCCGGCAACTTCCAGTACATCGTTGGCGCCGGTTTCCATCAGCCGCTGAATTCGCCCGTAAGCATGACCTTCGAGATTGACCACCTGAAGACCGATCAGATCAGACCAGTAATACTGATCTGCCGGCAGGGCCGGCAGGGAAGCGCGCAGCACACTGAGGCTGCGGCCAATAAGCGCGCTGGCATCTTCCGGGGAGTCGATGCCCTCGACGCGGGCGACGAGCCGCGGGCCTTGGCGGCGCCATTCAGCAACTTGCAGGGTTTCGGCGCCATCGTCCAGCAACCAGGGCTGGTAATCGAAGATTGCTTCCGGCGGATTGGTGTCCGAAAACACCTTGATCCAGCCACGCGTCCCCCAGACGCCGTTGATGCGGCCGAGCGCGACCTTGTCGCCAGCGCCCGGCGCCGCCATCAGGCGCTCTGCTGCTGAGCCTTGCGTGCCTCAGTAACGAGGTGGCTGACCCGCTCGGTCATCTGGGCACCCTGGCCAACCCAGTGATCAACGCGGTCGGTATCGACACGCAGACGCTCTTCCTGGCCACGGGCAACCGGGTTGAAAAACCCGAGACGCTCGATGTTGCGGCCATCGCGACGACTGCGGCTGTCGGTAACGATGATGTGGTAGAAGGGCTGCTTCTTGGCGCCGCCCCGGCTCAAACGAATCTTGACCATGTTATCTCCATCAAAACGGCGGGCAACCTGTGGGGCACTCGCCAAACGCTGTATCGGCAAACCCGCAATTGTACCTTGCCAATCAAGCAAATGGAAGAAGATATGGCGCCCAATCACCAACCGCAGCCAGACTTCCAATCTTGAACCTTGATCCTTGAACCTCAGGCCTGAAACACGCCGAGCGGCGAATAGCTGTCCAGGGTCGGGAACACCTGCTCAAGGGCAGAAATTGGCAGTCCGAGGCGCCGCACCAGAGCCTCGGCCAGCACCTGCCGGTAGTCGACCGTGGTGTGCAGATCCTGGTTTTCGAACAGCGAGCCCTTGTCCAGGCCCGGAAACTGGCCGTGGAACTGACCACCGTTGACCCGGCCACCCAGCGCCAGCATGACGTTGCCGTAGCCGTGGTCAGTGCCATTGGACTGGTTGCCGGTGACATTGCGGCCAAACTCGCTGAGCATGACGACAGAAACCCGGTTCATCAGATTGCCCTGCAAGGATTGCGACAGGTCGGTATAGAAGGCGTCCAGCGCCTCAGCCAGGCCCTGCACCAGATTGCCGTAGAAGTCAAAATGATTGGGATTGCCGGGATTGGGAATGCCCTGCCCTTCGTGAGTGTCCCAGCCGCCGTAGTCCAGCGTGGCGACCACGACGCCGGCATCCGATTTGATCAGCTGCGCCAGGTTGCGCAGTTGCGTGCCCAGGGCAGAGCTGGGGTACTGAGCACCACCTTCGGCCTGGTAGTCGGCAAAATTCATGTTGCGCATTTCCGCCAGGGCTTCGGCAGCCAGGCGACCAGCCTGCTCCAGCGGACTGCTTCCGGACTGCCACAGGTTCTGAATGCGGTGATGGGCGCCCTGGTGGCCGTTCAGGTCGGGATTGGTTTCATGCCAGGACCAGTGGAATCCGTCGACCCGGAACTCCTGGGCGTTACTGACCGTGAAAGCCTGATTGGCGCCGATCAGGGCAAGCGGTTGGGTCGATGCAAAGCCAAAGGCATGGCTGAGCAAAGCCGGCGGCAAGGGTCCGGCCTGCTGCAGGTAGCGGGTCAACCAGCCTTGCGAAGTGTTCTTGTTGCCGGGGGTGCCCAGGTCCATCCAGGCCTGGGCGTCGAAATGACTGCGCGACAAATGGGTGGGCATGCCGGCGCCCTGGATGATAGCCAGGCGATTTTCAAGCCAAAGCCGCTGCAGCCAGCGCGGCGTCGAGCTGACGGGGTCACCCGGACCGCCGCCGGCGCGCGGGTGCAAGGCCCACTGGGGGCTGATCGGGCGCAAGCGCGCTTCCGGGATGAGCATGTTGCCGCGTCGACTTTCGTAGGCCACTCGCTCCGGGCCGGCATAGGGCACGACCAGATGCAAGCCGTCGATGCCGCCACGAAGATATAGGTAGACCAGCACATCCTGGTTGCTGCCGGTGCCGGCCAGCAGCGGGTTGACCCAGGCCATGCCAGGCAGCGCGCCAGCAGCCGCGGCCGCACAGCAGGACTTCAGAAAGGAGCGCCGTTTCATCGTCTGTGGAACTCCGGCAGCATCATGATCATGGAAACCATGGCGCGCAGCCGCACCGGGGTGTAGTGGGCACTCATGTTTCCTGCCGACCAGTTGCCGTAGGGCGGGTTGGTGGTCAGATTGAGGGGCTGATCGGGGCTTGCATTCTGGCGCAGGAAATTGATCAGCTCCAGGCGACGCTGTGGCAATACATCCGCTCCAATCAGGCGATCCAGCCACCAATTGACCAGATTGGCAGCGCTGTGATCCGCCGGATTCGGCAAGGCCTGCAGTGTCAATTCATGAACACGCAGCAAGAAGGGGCCATCGTTCGGCATGCGCAGCTCCGGCAGACGGCTGAGCAGACGCCAGCTCTGGCCGAGCACGGAAGCCGAGGTCCATCGTGCGGCGGTATCCGGATAGCCATCCGGTGCCGGCCAGCGGAAACCCCCATGGCCAGTCTGCTGGAAGCGACTGTACAGCTCCCCATAGGGCTGCCAGCCCTGAAAGTGATGCGGCTGGATTTCAGCGCTGGTCTTGCGCAGGCAGGCAGCCATCAGTTCAAACGGCCGTCGCACCTTGCTGCCCAGCCCCTGGAGCACGGCATCGGAGGTGATGATGTGGGCCATGACCTGGGCGATCTGATCGGGTGCCTCCCACTGATCGCGCCAGATGGCCGCGGCCGACTCAACCAGGCTCTCGGGCGGCTCGTCGCCGATGAAACGACGGCAAAGCTTGCGGCAGATATGGCGCGCGGTGGCCTGATGCCGGCACATGCGATCCATGACCACGTGGGCCTCGTTCTGACCACCGGCCTGCCCCGGCATCGGAACAAACTGACCGAGGACATACTTCTGACCGCCTTCGTGCCAGTTGGCGAAGTAGAAAAACTCACCAGTGTCGTATTCAGGCGTATTGGGGAAATTCCAGTGACCATTACGCACCGTCCAGCCGGTGAAACAGCGGGCCACATCGTAGACATCAGCATCGCTGTAGCCGATCGCGAGCCCGTCATCACCAAACGGAATGGCGCCGTGAAACGCTCCCGGGTAGTAGACATCCACGCCCAGCGTATGCAGTTCCATCAACTCGCGCGCCCAGTTCTCGTTGTAGCCGCCAGCCCGATTGGCCCGGTTGTCCAGGTAGTAAAGCATCGCGGTGGACTTGGCGACGGCTTCGAGCAGTTCCCTGAAATTGCCCAGCGCGTTGGGGCGTATGGCATCGCGGTCATGCTGCACGAATACAGGCGCAATACTGAAGTCCCAGCCAGCGACATTGAAGTGGTCGTGCCAGAACTCGACCAGCATTTCGTATAGCTGGCGGCGCGAATAAACGGCCCGGATCAGTCGCGCAGCATCGGTTTCGGCAACCGGCAGGTAGCGATCGGGCCAGTTGGTCTGGCTGCCGCGAACATGATCGGCCCAGAGCTGGGTGATGGACTTGCCCAGCGTCTGGTAGCCAGCAGCATCAATCCGGGCCTGGCAGGCACTGTCATCAATCGACTGCCAGTCGAGCTGTTGTGCTGCCCAGTTGCTCAGTCGGTCGAACGGTGTACTGCCCAGGCTCAGGAAATGGCTGATGTCTTCAGGCCGAGCGCCGTAGCTGAAGCGCTCCAGCACTTGCCTGGAAAAGGCTTGCGCGTCATGCGATTGATCGACAAAACGATCGGCAAAGATCTGATCTCCGTCCCCGGCGGAGAGCACTGCGCTGGTCCCCCCAGCGAGCTGATCCATGATAAGGAAAGAACCCTGTTGTCCACCTTGGATGCTACCGGAAAGAACCCGACCAAGACCGTGCTCCAGTTCACATCTTCAACAATTTTTCTCGCATCAAGCAGGAACAGTCTGCATCAAGGGCCTTGGTTGGGCTCCAGCGAGCGGACCTCCGCGCCGCCCGAACTCCAGCGCGGATCATGCGCTGCTTCCAGCCGGCCGGCCGCCCTGTCCCACATCACCCCATGCATGTTGCCCCAGGGCCGGACCCGGATGTTGACTGCATGCCCCATCTCGCGCAGTGCGGCGATCTGCTCGTCGTCGAGAGCGCCACGCTCGATCAGAATCTCGTCGGGCTGGTACTGGTGATGAAAGCGCGGCAGCGAGACCCAGGACTCCGGACCATTACCATCGATAAAATCGAGCAGGCCCAGCAGCACCATGGTGATGATGCGCGAGCCACCGGGCGTGCCGATCACGGCTACCCGCTCCGGACCCTTGACGATGGTCGGACTCATCGATGAAAGCATGCGCTTGCCCGGTTCGATGGCGTTGGCCGCGAACCCGATCAGGCCATAGGCATTGGGCTCGCCGGGAGCGGCAGAAAAATCGTCCATTTCATTGTTCAGCAACACCCCGGTGCCGGGCGGCGCGTAGGCTGCGCCGTATGGCAGGTTGATGGTCAGCGTCCCGGATACCAGGTTGCCATCTGCATCCATCAAGGAAAAGTGAGTTGTGTTGTCGCTTTCCATCGGCAGGGCCGGATCGGCAGCGAGGGCAGACGACGGCAAGGCACGATCCATTCGCAGCGCCGCCCGATGACCGGCGGCATAGTGCGGGCTAAGCAGCATGTCGGTGGGTATTTCCACGAAGTCCGGATCGCCCAGATACAAGGCGCGATCGCGATACGCGCGCCGCATGGCCTCGGCCAACAGGTGGACCCGCTCGACCTGGCTCAGTTCGCTCAGGTCCCAGGGCTTGATGATGTTGAGAATCTGGGCAATGGCGATGCCGCCGGACGACGGTGGCGAAGCGGTGATCAGCTCGTAGCCGCGGTAGCTGATCCGAATCGGCTCGCGCTCCACCACTTGGTAACCGGCCAGGTCTTCAAGCGTCCAGATGCCACCCTCGGCGCGAACGCCATCCACCAGCAGCTCGGCCACCTCACCCCGATAGAAGCCGTCGAAACCCTGGCCGGCAACGGCGCGCAAAGTGCGGGCCAGATCCGGCTGGCGGATGACAGTTCCCAGTGCAGGCACTTCGCCATCGGGCATGAAGATCGCGGCGGTCTCCGGCCACTGCAACATGATGTGGGCACGGAAATTGAGCAAGGTCTGGTATTTCTGGTCAACCTCGAAGCCCTCCTCGGCCAGGCGAATCGCCGGCGCAAGCAGATCGGCCAGGGGCAGGCTTCCGTAGCGCTCGGCCAGGTGCACCCAGGCCGCCGGCGCGCCGGGGATGCCGGCGGCCAGGGCGCCGTTGATGGCCAGATCACGGTTTACCTGACCGTCTTCGTCCAGGTACATGTCCCTGTGGGCTGCGGCCGGTGCGGTTTCGCGCCCGTCTATCATGATGGAGCGGTCCGATTCAGCCTGGTGCAGCAGCCAGAAGCCACCGCCGCCGATGCCCGATGAAGCCGGCTCGACCACGGCCAGCACGGCCGAGACCGTGACCGCGGCATCAAAGGCGTTGCCGCCGGCAGCCATGATCTCCATACCGGCCTCGGTAGCCAGCGCGTCGGCACTGGAGACAGCAAACTGACCCGGACCCTGTGCCTGCGCGGGACCGACCAGCAGCGCGATCAGTACCAGTGACAGCGGAGGCAGACTGACGACTTGCCTGAGCATGCTTATTCTGCCTCCCCAAAGTGCGCCTTCAGCGCCTGGGCCACGCGCGGGTGCACGAATTCGCGTACATCGCCGTGCAGGCGGGCGACTTCCTTGACCAGGGTTGAGGAAATGAAGCTGTGCTTTTCATCCGGCGTCATGAACACGGTTTCCACCTCCTTGACCAGGTGGCGATTCATCGAGGCTAGCTGGAACTCGTACTCGAAATCAGACACGGCGCGCAGACCGCGCAGCAGCACACCAGCACCGTTGTCGCGGACGAAATTGGCCAGCAGATTGTCAAAGCCTACCACTTCGATATTGGTCAACCCGGCCTCGGCCAGCACTTCCTGGGCCAGCGAAATGCGCTGCTCCAGGTCAAAGGCTGGCTTTTTGTGCGGGCTTTCGGCAATGGCGAGAATGACCTTGCGAAACATGCGAGAGGCGCGCGCGACCAGGTCGGTGTGGCCATTGGTCAAAGGGTCAAATGTGCCGGGGTAGACCGCCACCGAGTAATCAGGCTGTCGTTTCATGGCCCCGTGTCATCAGCATCAAAGTCAGCCTGCAATTATATCGCCAGCACCATCATTGCACGAGAGGGGTATCCCGGTCTGTCAGGAGCGAGTCAGTAGTCCTCGTCGATGATGGTCTGATGCATTTTTTCTCTCGCCACGACACCAAGGCGCAAAGGGAACGTTATTGACTTTTTCCTTGGCGGCCTTGCGTCTTGGCGAGAGAGTCCTGGCGATGCTCGAGCAGGCGCAGGATGACGCGACCCTGGCGTTTGTTGCGGAGTTCTTTCCAGTTCTGGCTCAGGGCTGGTTGCAGGGCGGCTTCTTCGTCGAGATCGCATTCGACATAGACCAGGCAGCCTGGTTGGCAGCATGCTGAGCCGGCCAGGGCCTCCAGCGCCCTGCCCTGCAGGCCCTGGCCGAAAGGCGGGTCGAGAAAGCAGATATCGAATCGCTGCTCGCAGCTTTGCAGCCAGTGCATTCCTTCGGCTTGCTCGACCCGGACCCGGTCGCCGCCGGGCCACGACGACACCAGCTCAAACAGCGCCGCGGCCAGCTTGCGATCGCGTTCGATCAACCACACATCGGTAGCGCCGCGCGAGGCAGCCTCCAGGCCCAGAGCCCCGCTGCCGGCAAACAGGTCCAGGCAGCGCTTGCCGATCACGCGCGGACCCAGCCAGTTGAACAAGGTCTCGCGGGCACGGTCGCCGGTGGGGCGCAGCTCGGGGTGGTCGAGCACAGGGATTCTGCGGCCGCGCCACTGGCCGCTGATGATGCGTATCTTGCCGGTCATGGTGATAGCATAGCGCCGGTTACCCGCCCGAACGGTTCGGGCTGCAGAGGCGCATTTCCCAGAGTTTTCCAGAGCAGTCAAATGTTTTCCATTTTTCGCCGCAAGAAGTCCGGCCAGGGCGTTGAAAGCACTCAGGTGCGACCGGTCGAGCAGACCGGAGTTGATCCGCTGGAGCAGCGTCTTGAGCGCACCCGCTCCAGCCTTGGCGGCCTGTTCAGCCTGATCCGCGGCGCCAGCACGATTGATGAGGACCTGATCGAGGAAATCGAGACCACCTTGCTCACGGCCGACATGGGCATCACGGCGACCACTCGGATCATTGATCGGCTGCGCGAGGGCATTCGGCGCGGCATCGTCAGCGAACCGGCGCAGGTTTTACCGGCCGTGCAGGCCGAGTTGTATGACCTGATCGAGCCTTGCGAGCAGTTTCTCGCCGTTGACCCGGACAAGAAACCGTTCGTGCTCCTGATGGTGGGCGTCAACGGGGTGGGCAAGACCACCACCATCGGCAAACTGGCCCGTCGCTACCTCGACGAGGGCAAATCAGTGATGCTGGCTGCCGGCGATACCTTCCGCGCCGCCGCTGTCGAGCAGCTCAAGGCCTGGGGCGAGCGCAACGGCGTGCCGGTGGTTGCCCAGCAGTCCGGGGCTGACAGCGCGGCGGTGATCTTCGATGCCCTGCACTCGGCCAAGTCCCGCGGCGTCGATGTACTGATTGCCGACACCGCCGGTCGCCTGCACACCCAGGGCCACCTGATGCAGGAGCTGGCCAAGGTCAAACGGGTGATGCAGAAGGTCGACGCCGAGGCGCCGCACGAGACCATGCTGGTGGTCGACGCCGGCACCGGCCAGAATGCGCTGGCCCAGGCGCGCGAATTCAACCAGTCCGTGACTTTAACCGGTATAACCGTGACCAAGCTCGACGGCACCGCCCGTGGCGGTGTGATGTTTGCGATTGCCGCCGAACTGGGCATTCCGATTCGCTTTATCGGCGTTGGCGAATCCGCGGCCGACCTGCGCCCCTTCGACGCCGGCACCTTTGTCCACGCCATCCTGCCGGTGGAAAACGCTGGCTGATTTTGCCGCCCGCCTGCTGGCCTGGTGGGAGTGCCACGGCCGGCACGACCTGCCCTGGCAGATCGACCGCACGCCCTACCGGGTGTGGCTGTCGGAAATCATGCTGCAGCAGACCCAGGTCGGCACGGTCGTGCCCTACTTCCAGCGCTTCACTGACTGCTTCCCGAGTCTGTCCGACCTGGCCCGAGCCGATCTTGACGAAGTAATGGCGCTGTGGTCCGGGCTGGGCTATTACGCCCGCGCTCGTAATCTGCATGCAGCTGCAAGGATTTGTGCCGAGCAGCATAAAGGCTGTCTGCCCAAAACCACCGAAGAACTGCAGGCGTTGCCTGGCATCGGCGAGTCCACCGCCAATGCCATCATTGCCCAGGCCCATGACCGGCGCGCCCCCATCCTGGACGGCAACGTCAAGCGCGTCATGGCCCGCCACGCCGCCATTGCCGGCTGGCCGGGCAAGACTGCCGTCCAACGCCAGCTCTGGCAGGAATCCGAAAGCCGTACGCCGCCGGACAGAGCCCGAGACTATACCCAGGCAATCATGGATCTGGGTGCCACCTTATGTCGCAGAAGAAAGCCCGACTGCGCGAATTGCCCGGTCGCCAGCGATTGCCAGGCCCTGGCTCTGAACCTGGTCGACCAGCTCCCGGAAAGTCGCAAGCCCAAGCCGCGCCCGCGCCGCAGCACCCGTTTGGCGGTACTTCAAGACGAGCAGCGCCGGATAATGCTTGAACGCCGCCCTCCCAGCGGCATCTGGGGCGGCCTGTGGTCCCTGCCGGAACTACCGCACGGCGACAACAGGGTCCAGGGCCAGCCACTGCTCAGCATCGAACACCACTTCACCCATTTCATCCTCGACATCCACCCGGTGCTGGTGCATGCGTCTGAAAGTTCAAACATCTCGGATAACGGCGACACCGAGTGGCTGAGCGTGTCTGAAGCTCTGAGTCGCGGCATCCCGCGCCCCATCCGCCAGATTATCGAGGGCGTCTTGGCGCTTGAGGATTGAGGTTTGATGATCATCGGCGGCTACGCGTCGGGTCGTCAATCTTCATGGAAACCGCCGATGCAAGCCGTTTGGCAAGCCTATAGATCAACGACGACTTATTAGCCCGGCAGTTACTAACGGGTTAATAATTGAGCGCAAGACCCCACACCCAATCCGCTACACTTTTCGGCTGTGATTCGACGAGTATCCGTCCCCATGCTGTTTGCCCACCGGTTTGTGCTGCTGATGACATTACTGATTTCTTCCCAGCTGGCGCTGGGCCAGCCTGGCCCGGGTGAGGGGCCGGATGAGGATCTTGAGGCGATCGAGCCGGTCGCTGAACCGATTCGCGTTGGACTGGCTGGCGAATACCCGGCCGATATCGCCCGCTTCCTGCTGGTTCAGGGCGTATCCGGTGCTCAGCTCTCACCGAACGGCGACTACGTTGCCGTTTCGCTGTCAATCACCGGCGAGCCGCAGCTCTGGCTTGTGCCGATGGATGGCACTCAAAGCCGGCAGCTGACTTTCGGTAATGGCATCACCTTCTTCCGCTGGGCGCCTGATGGCAACAGCCTGATCTACGGCGCCGACAACGCCGGCGATGAGCAGGAGGCCTATTTCCGGATCACCGTCGACGGCAAGCGCGAGTCCGAGCTGGTCCCTGCCCTGCCCGGCGCCTTTCGGTACTTTGGTGGCATGCTGCCGGACAACCGCCACATCGTCTTCGCATCCACCGAGCGCAATGGCCTGGACTTCGACATATACGTGCGCGATACCGATACCGGCGAGCAGCGCATGATCTATGAGGGCGAGTTCGCCTGGTGGCCGCGTTCCATTGCCCCGGACGGCAAGTCGCTGCTGATGACCCAGGCCGTGGGCGAAGATTCCAACAACCTGTTTCTGCTCGATGTCGAATCGGGCGAAGTCACCACCCTTTCCAAACCGGAGCGGCGGGCCAATACCCAGGATGGCGGTTTTGCCTGGACAGCCGACGGCAAGCATGTCTTCCATACTTCCAACGAAGACCGCGAATTCCGCGCCCTTGTCCGGCGCGAGCTGGCCAGCAATGAAGTGCAAGTGCTGGTCGAAGCCGAACATGACATCGACAATGTCCAGCTTTGCGGAGACAACGACCGCTACCTGGTCTGGACCACCAACGAGGATGGTTTCTTCCGTCTGCATGGCCGTGACCTGGTCGAGAACCGCGATCTCCGCATCCCGGAGCTGCCCGAAGGCGTCTACAGCCTGTCCTGCCCCCGTGGCAGCTCAGTGGTCGCCCTGGTCGTCAACGGCTGGTCCACGCCCGGCGACCTGCTGACCTGGGACCTCACCGAAAGTCAGGCCAACACCCTGTGGGCGGCCAACCTTGCTGGACTGGACCCCGAGCGTCTGGTCAGACCGGAGTCAATCCGGATGCCGGCACGAGATGGCGTTACGCTGCAGGGCCTGCTGTATCTACCGCGAGACGATGTACGCCTGGACGACGGCCCACCACCGGTGGTGTTCGACGTTCATGGCGGCCCGACCGCGCAGTCGGTCGTCAACTTCAACGGCGCGATGCAGTACCTGCTTAACCGCGGCATTGCCGTCTTCCGGCCGAACATCCGCGGCTCCACCGGCTTTGGCCACACCTACGTCACCCTGGACGATCAGGAGAGACGCCTGGACAGCATCCGCGACCTGGTCGACATGGTCGAGTTCTTCCGTGAAGACGGTCGCGTCGATGCCGATCGCGCCATCGTTCGCGGCGGTTCCTACGGTGGCTACGCGGTCAACGCCGTGCTGGCCAACCACCCCGGGTACTTCATTGCCGGAGTATCGCTGTTCGGCGTCGCCGACTGGGTGACCGCGCTTGAAGTGGCCTCCCCGGCCCTGAAGGCATCCGACATCATCGAGTACGGCGACATCCGCGAAGAACGCTGGCGCGAGTTCTATACCAAGTATTCGCCGATCCGCCAGGCCGACCAGATCAATGTGCCGGTGCTGTACTCGCACGGCGTCAATGACCGCCGCGTCGAGATCTACGAAACCGAGGTCATGGTCCGCACCTTGCGCGCCAATGGCATCGAGGCGCCCTACATCCGCTTCCGCGACGAGGGCCACGGCTGGCGCCGCCTGTCCAACCGCCTGTTCTACCACCGCCGCGAAGCCGAATTCATGCTGCAGCAATTCGGCTTGATGGATGCGGGGGAGTACTGATTGGCGGGCCCTTGCCAGGGGCCCTGTGCGGGGTTTGGAAGATGTCGATGTTCCTGGCAAGTTTTGGGCATGGACCGCCGGGGGCGTCGCCCCGGCCTACGATGTGCGGGTCGCGGCAGGCGCGGGTGAAGTCGAGGCCCGGGACCGCACCTTGCCGGTCCATTGTCTGAGACTGTCCAGCAGCACGTAGACAAAGGGTACGACGACCAGGCTGATGAGGGTGGAAAAGGCCAGGCCGCCGATGATGGCGCGGGCCATGGGGTAATACGGCGGGCCACCGCCGCCGATGCGGGTCTGACCGATGGCCAGCGGAATCATGGCCAGGATGGTGGTAGCGGCAGTCATCAGGATGGGACGCAGGCGGTCGCGGCCGCCCTGGATGACGGCGGCATCCCGGGCCATGCCCTTGCGGCGCAGGTTGTTGACATGGTCGATCAGGACGATGCCGTTGTTGACCACGATACCCATCAACACCAGCATGCCGATCAGGGCCATGACCGACATGTTGGTGCCGGTGATGAAGAAGAACCAGTAAACGCCGACAAAGGAAAACAGGATCGAGGTGATGATCGAGACCGGGAACAGGGTGGACTCGAACAATGCGGCCATGACGATGAAAATCAGGACCAGTGCCAGCAGCATGTTGAACATCATCTGCTGCATGGCTTCCTGATCCTGCTGGAAGGCCTCGCCGAAGCTCCAGGAGTAGCCGGCAGGCAGGCTGATCTGGTTCATGACCGCGCTCATCTGCTCCCTGGCCTCGCTCATGCTGATATCGCGCAGGTTGGCCTCGACATTCAGGCTGGTGCGCCGGTTCTGGCGAAAGATGTTGTTCGGACCGGGTACAGTCTCCAGATCAGCGACCGCGCCCAGGCGCACGCGCTCGCCCAATTGATTGACCAGCGGCAGATTGGCAAGCTGGGTTGCGCTTTGCCGATCAGCGCCGTGAAACTCCAGCCGCATCACCAGCTCGCCCTCCGGCCCGCGAAACTCATTCAGGGCCTGTCCACGCATGGCGACACTGATTGCCTGGGCCACCTCGGCGGTAGCCAGGCCGGCCGCGTGCGCTCGCTGGGGATCAACCTGCACCCGCACCTCTTCGGCCCCGGCGGTGGCACCTGAACGCACATCGACCAGACCGTCGATGGTCGACAGCACCCGCACCACCTCTTCGGCCAGGCCGAACAGTTCTTCGGTGGACTCTCCATGCAGGCGCAGGCTCAGTGATTCGCTGCTGGCGGCGCGGCGAAACTCGAAGGCCGGGTTGCCGATGGCGATAGGAGGCAGGTTCTCGCGCACCCGCGCGCGGATTTCCTCGTTCGACAGGCGCCGGTCGGGCTTAAGGATCAGGGTGGTTTCGGCGCGGCTGTCGTTGTAGAAGCTGTACAGGGACTCGAACTCGAACTGCGCCTGATTGGCCTGCAAATATCCTTCAATCAGATCAACGGCCTCGCGCACCTTGTCCAGGGTATAGCTGCCGGCGACGTTGTAGCGCAGCATCAGACGGTCGCTTTCGACGCTGTCGAACATATCCTGCTGGACCTTGCCCATCGGCACCATCGCCGACAGCAGCAGTGCCAGAACCAGTAATGCCGTGGTCCAGCGAAATCTCAGACTGAAGGCAAGCACGCGGGCATAGCCGGCAGTCAGACGCTCCAGCCAGCGGCTGCGGCGGCCGTTGACCGGCGGCCGGACCTTGAGCGCCAGCAGCGGAATCACGGTCTGCGCAATCAGCAGTGACGCAATCAGGGCCACGGTGATCGTGTAGGCGACATGCGACAGGAAAACGGTGACCTCGCTCTGGCCGCCGAAAATGTTGGGCAGAAAGACGATGATGGTGGTCAGGGTACCGGCACTGATCGCCAGGGCCACTTCGCGCACGCCCAGCAGGGTGGCTCGGCCTGGCTGGCCCGGAAACTGCTCCTTCTTCCGGTAAATGCTTTCGGTCACGACCACGGCATTGTCGACCAGCATGCCGATGGCCAGCATCAGGCCCATCATGGTCAGGATGTTCAGGCTCAAGCCCAGAAAGTACATTGCCCCAAGCGTGATCAGAATGGCGGCAGGCACCGACAGCATCACGATCAGGGTGGTTGCCCACTGCCGCAGAAACAGATAGAGCACGATCATCGACATCAACGCCCCGAGCAGCCCGGCCATCGCCAGGTCCTTCAGCGAGGAGACGATGCCCTCGGCCTGGCTGAACAGGATGTACAGGCTGATGCCGGCCATTTCCGGGATGTCGTTGATCGCGTCGATCTCGGCCAGCACCGCGCGGCTGACTTCAACGACATTCGCCCCGGCCTCGGCGAAGATATCCACCGACACCGCGAAATTGCCGTCCAGCAAGCGCCCGTAGCGCATCGGCGGCGATTCGAGCACGACATCGGCAACATCGCCCAGCCTGAGTCCGCTGGCATTGATTGGCAGGGCCCGAATCTCGTCCAGGCTGCGGAACTCGCCCTGGGGTGAGACGCGCACCCGAAGGCCTGCAGCGCTGTCGGTGATGTAGCCGGCAGAGGTGGAAAAGTTGGCCCGGCGCAGGCGCTCGCTCAGCTCGTTCAGGTCCACCTGGTGAGCGGCAATGCGGTCGGCATGCAGGAGGATGCGAACCTCCCTCGGTTCGACTCCATCCAGCGATACCTGGGCGACCCCATCGATCCGTTCCAGACGCCGGCGGACATTGCGGTCCAGCAGTTCGTAGGATTGGGACAAGTCCATGCCCGCACCAATGCGCAGCCCCAGAATGGGCTCATCGACATTGGTGAACTTGCGCACAAACACCCGCTCCAGATCGTCGGGCAGCAGGTGGCGAATACCGTCGATCTTGTCGCGCGCCTCGACGCCGCGGGCGTCCATGTCGGCATCCCAGCCAAAATTCAGGAAAATCGTGGCCTGGTCCTGGCTGGAGTTGGAATTCATCCGCTGAATGCCGCTCATGGTTGACAGCGCATCCTCGATCGGGCGGGTGATCAGGCGCTCGACCTCCTCAGGCGAGCTGCCCTGGTAAGGCACCTGCACCATCATGCCGGGAAAGTCGATATCGGGGAAAAACTCCAGCGGCAGCAGGCGCAGGGCAATCAAGCCCAGCAGGCACAGGCTGACGAACACCATGCCGGTGGTTACCGGTCGGCGGATGGCCAGGCGGGTCGGGCTCATGGACCTGCCGGCTCGGGCAAGGACCGGGCTGAAACAGTTTTGTCGGCTGTCGTCTGGCGCCGGTCCAGCAGGCTGTAAACCACGGGAATCACGACCAGGGTCAGCAGCGTGGCCAGCAGCAGTCCGCCGATCACGGTAATTGCCATTGGCGCGCGCATCTCGGCGCCCTCCCCCATTCCAACAGCCAGCGGCAACAGGCCCAGGGTCGTGGTGAGCGTGGTCATGATGATGGGCCGCAGCCGGGCCCGGCCGCCCTCGACAATGGCTTCCAGGCGCGGCAACCCGGCCTCGCGCAGCTGGTTGATCCGGGTGACCAGGACGATGGCGTTATTGACCACGATCCCGGCCAGCATGATCAGTCCGATGAACACCACCACCGACAGACTGGAACCGGTCAGCCACAAGGCAAACACGGCCCCGGTCAGAGCCAGCGGGATGGTCAGGAGAATCACGAAGGGATGCAGCAGGGACTCGAACTGGGAAGCCATGACCAGATAGACCAGGAACACGGCCAGGGCAAGGGCCAGCAGCAGCGAGGAAAAAGCGCGCTGCATCTCTTCGCTCTGCCCGGCGACTCTGGCACTCATGCCAGCAGGCATGGGGATTTCGGCCAGAATGGCGCGGGCCTCGTCGGCGGCCCGTCCCAGATCGCCGAAGCCCGGGTTGGCGGTGATCAGGGCTACGCGCTGCTGGGCAATGCGGCGAATCTCGGAAGGACCGATGGCCAGGCTCAAATCGGCCACCGCATCCAGCGTGATCGGTCGCTCGGCACCGGGGTTGACCACCAGCCCTGCCAGCCGCTCCAGCGACTCGCGCTGATCCTCGCGCGCCCGCACCAGAACATCGATCCGTCGCTCGCGCCAGGTATAGCGCGTCGCTACTTCGCCGCGCACCTGGCGGACCACGGTATCGGCAATCTGATCGGCTCTCAGGCCCAGGCGCGCGGCGCGCTCGTGGTCAAAGCGGATCTGGATTTCCGGATGACCCTGCTCCATGCTGGTCTGTACGTCAGCAAAGCGAGGGGAGTCAGCCAGGCGCCGGGCAATGCGGTCCGACACCTGCCTGAGCTGGTCGAGATCGAATCCGCTGACTTCGATTTCCAGCGGTGTGGCGAAGCTGAACAGCTCCGGTCTGCCGACGACATAGCTGACGCCGGGCATTTCGACCAGATGCTGGCGCAGGGCATCGATCACCCGGGCCTCGTCAGCGCCGGTATTCAGGACCACATTCAATGTCCCGGAGTGCTCCCCGGCTTCATCCGGGTTGGTATCCATGCGCGCCCCGGTGCCGGCGACCACGTCAGTGCGCCTGACTTCGGGTCGCGCCCTGGCCACGGCGTCCAGGCGAGCAATGGCGGCATCAGTCTGCTCAAGTGGCGTACCTGGCGGCAGCTGCAGCTCGACATGAAACTCGCCCTGAGCCAGACTGGGCACCAACTCCATGCCCAGCCGCGGCACCAGCAGCAGGGCCAGGACAAACAAGGCGACTGCTATTGCCACGGTTGCCCCGCGCCAGGCGAGCGCCTTTTTCAAAAGCTGTGGATAGACATCGGCAATGACCTGGAAAGCACGGTTGAAGGCGACGACCAGCGGTTTGAATAACAGGTGCAGCAGCCTGGCGAGGCCGGAGAAGGCCTTGACCAGCAGGCGGGTGATGACAACGGCAAGGCCGGTGATCAGGCCGGCGATGAAGGAACGCAAGCGGGCCAGACGACCCTTGCCTGTTGCGTCATTCAGCTCGACGGTCATTGGCAGATCGCCGCCGGCAAGCGCGCGCGGCTTTTCTCCAAGGGTGGCCAGCATGGGAATCAGGGTCAAAGCCACGCCCAGCGAGACCAGCAGGGCGAAAGTCACCGTCAGCGCCTGGTCGCGAAACAGTTCGCCGGCAATGCCGTCAACGAAAACCAGCGGAAAGAACACGGCGATGGTGGTCAGGGTGGCGGCCACCACGGCCCCGGAAACCTCGCCGGCACCGTCGCGCGCGGCCTCGATCAAGCCGGCCCCCTGCTCGCGCTTGGCGGCAATGTTCTCCAGCACAACGATGGCGTTGTCGACCAAAAGACCAATGGCCAGGGCAATGCCGCCCAGCGACATGATATTCAGGGTAATGCCGCCGCCATGCATGGCCGCAAAGGTGGCAATGACCGACACCGGAATCGCCACGCCGATAATGACCGTGGCACGCACGTTCCTCAGGAACAGATAGAGCACGGCGATGGCCAGCAGGCCACCGAGCACGGCCGCCTGGATCACCTGGATGATGGCATTGCGGATGAACACGGACTGATCGTAGACCCGGGTCAGGGCCAGGTCCGCGGGCATGTCGGCCTCGATCCGGGTCAGGCGGCGCTCGACCGCGCGGGCCACGGCGACCACGTTGGCATCACCTTCCCGGTAAATCGCCAGCTCGACCATTTCCTCACCGTTGACCCGGGTAATCGCCTCGCGCTCGCGCCAGCCCTGGCGCACTTCAGCAATATCGCGCAGGTAAACCGGGCTGACGTCGCGGGTAGCAATGATCACGCCGGCAATTTCATCAACGCTCTGAAACTCGTTGACGGTGCGAACCAGGAACTGGCGCGTACCCTCTTCCAGGCGTCCGCCCGACAGGTTGACGTTCTCGGCGCGCAGGCGCTGGGCAACCTGTTCCACGCTCAGACCAAGCTGGGCCAGGCGGTATTGATCGACCAGCACCTGGATTTCATCTTCCAGACCGCCGGAAACGGTAATCGCAGCAACGCCCGGAATGGCTTCAAGATCCTTCTTGAGCTGCTCATCGGCATGCCGGCGCAGGATGCGCAGCTCCAGGCTGCGATCCGGATAAGCGGCCGGCGGCAGGATGCCGCTTTCTGAGTCCGCTGCGGCATCCGGGTTACGGGCCAGGGCGAAGCGCAGAACCGGCTCGGTCGAGGGATCGAAGCGCAGCAGGAGCGGTCGCTCGGCCTGCAGCGGCAGGTTCAAGCGCTCCAGGCGCTCGCGCACATCCAGCGCGGCATGATCCATATTGCTGCCCCAGGCGAACTCCAGGGTGACATCGGACTGGCCCGGGCGCGACACCGAAGAAACCCGGCGCACACCGCGCACCACACCGACCACTTCCTCGACCGGCCGGGTAATCAGGTTCTCGATCTCGGCCGGCGCGGCACCGGTGTAGTCGGTGCGAACGGTCAGGGTCGGATAGGCCAGGTCGGGCAGCAGGCTGATATCCAGCCGGGAAAGAGACACCAGCCCGAACAGCAGCAGGCCCAGGGTAAACATCGCCACTGTCACCCGCCGCCGGGTCGCCACGCGAATCAGGTTCATGCGAGCAGCCCGTCGCCCAGTAGGCCTTGACTAACCGCGAAGACGCAAAGCTTGAAAAACGAATCCTCTTCCTTCGTGAACTTCGCGTTTTTGCGGTTAGGGAGCCTTTGAGTCCGGCACCAGGAACGATTGGACCTGGCCACCATAATCAGCCCTCGACCTCTTCGACGGTATCGCCGAGAATGAGGACCTCAGCGCCGCTGCGCAGGCTGGCCTGGCCGGTGACGACGACGCGCTCGCCCGGCTCCAGACCGTCGACGATTTCAAATTCGCCGTTGTTGCGGTAGCCGACCGTTACCGCTCGGCGCTGCGCTTGTTCGCTGTTGACCACGAATACCGACTGGCGGCCGTCTTCGCTCATGACCGCGGCAACGGGTACCAGCACGGCCTGCTCGCGACTGTCGTAGACGATATGGAAGCGGCCAAACATGCCTGGCCGCAAACGCTGGCCATGATCGGCCAGCTCAACGGTGACCCGGAAGGTGCCGGATGCGGCATCGACCACCGGGCTGATGCGGGCAATCTGGCCGACAAAGGCTTGTCCTGGCAGCGCGTCGACCTGAAGCCTGGCCGGCTGACCGGGACGGAGGCGGGCCAGCTCACGTTCAGGCACATGCAATACCGCCTGAATCGGCTCCATGGCGGTGACCACAAAAACCGGATCGGTCGTGTTGACCATGTTGCCGACCCGGACCATGCGCTGCGATACCACGCCGTCGATCGGCGCGGTAATGTGGCTATAAGACAACTCGAGGCGTACCAGCTCGACCTGGGTCTGCTGGGCCTGATACTCGTACTGCAGACGCTCGAACACCTCGGTGGCAATCAGGTTGCGCTGATGCATTTCACGCTGGCGATTGAAGTCCTGGCGCAGGCGGCTCAGGTCGGCCTCGGCCCGGGCGAGCTCCAGGCGCAGGCGATCATCATCGATCCGCGCCAGCACATCGCCGGCCTGGACGCTGTCACCCTCCTCGGCCACGATCTCGACGATACGGCCGCCGATACGTGGTACGACGCGCGCCTCGCCATCGGCCTCCAGCGTCGCGGTTGCCGAGTAGAAGGCCGAAATCGCGCCCAGACGGGCGCGCTCCACTTCCACCGGAACGCGCGGCGTGGGCTCGGCACCATTGGCCGGCGCCTCGGAATTACCGTTGCTGCAGGCGGCCAGGACGACCGTCGACAAGACCAGCAAAAACCCGACTATTCGATTCATTGACTGACTCCGCTACGCGGGCTTGGTGTGTTAGTGAACTATAACACCACGATACCAGCGCCCGCCCCTGCCAAAAGTAATAGTGACTTCGACAGTAAGTGCGAGCGGGGTTCGGTCCGTTGAAACCAGGGCGCCGAGATGCAAGGCCAACCAGGCAAACCAGGCAAACCAGGCAAACCAAAAAAGCGCGATTGGTTATGCTGCTTCTGGCGGAGACCTGCAGGTATACCTGGTCTAACCGCCGTGACCGATCAGCTCGAGGCTGAGTTCGCGCAGGCGCAGTCGGGCGGCTTCGTCATAGGCCTGCTCGTGGGCCCTGGCAGGCTCGCCGTCGACGAAGTAGTGGCCGCTTCCCACATCTTCGACAATCAGCTGCATGACCCTGTCGGCCCCTTCATCGACCGTGGCTCTGGGCTCTATCCCGGCTTGACGAACCATGTAGGTGTCCATGAAGGTCGCCGGATGAAGGGCATTGACGGCGATGCCGGCTCCTTCGAGGCGCTCGGCGATGTCGTAGGTGTGCAGAATCTGGGCGAGTTTGCTCTGAGCATAGGGTCGCCCGATTTGCCTGCCGTCGGGCTCCCAGTGCTCCAGCATCAAATCGTCGAAGTCGATCGCCGTCTGGGCACCCGAGGAAACGTTGACTATGCGCGCCGGCGCTGCGTCCAGCATCATGGGAACCAGCAGCTCGGTGAGCAGGAAATGCGCCAGATAGTTGACCTGGAAGACAGGCTCAAGGCCATCGGCCGACACCAGACGTCCATTTTCGTCAGACCCGATACCGGCGTTGTTGACAAGCAGATCCAGGCGCTGAAAGTCGTCCAGAATGCCAAAGGCAAGCTCCCTAACCTCGTTCAGGGACAGAAAATCTGCCCGCCGAAACTCACCACTGCCGCCAGCTTCCTTGATGCTTGCAACGACGGCCTGGCCGCGCTCGACACTGCGACCATGAACGATAACGTGATATCCCTTTGCACCGAGGCGGCGGGCCACTTCTGCCCCCAGCCCACGGGTAGATCCGGTTACCAGCGCCAATGGTGCCCGTTCGACCTGCTCTTCTGAACCGGCTTGAACCTGGACAAAGAATGCGGGCAGGGTGAGCAATGCCCCAGCTGCAGCAGACAATAATCGGGACGAGACAAGATTCATGAATTCACCTTCAGAGCAAGTGGGCATCCATTGATAGAATGAAAATTATTCAGTGACAAAAGGCAATCGCCATGACCCGCAAGGTCGACTGCAGCTTCCTTGAAAAGCACGCCGAAGGTCTGGACCGGCCGCCCCTGCCTGGCGAGCTGGGCCAAAGGATATACGAAAACATCTCTAGACAAGCGTGGCAACAATGGCTCGCCCACCAGACCATGCTGATCAACGAGAAAAGACTGAGTCCGATCGATCCCGAACACAGAAAATATCTGTTCGAGCAGGCCGAAGCTTTTCTATTCGGCGGTGATTTCGACCAGGCCGAAGGCTACGTGCCGCCCTCAGCTTGAGGGCAAAGGGGCGGGAACGGGGTCGCGTTCCAACTCGACATTGTCGCGAAAGCCGGTGTCTTCGCCGCGCCGCTCCGCCCGATAAGCCTGAAAGTCGAAGCCTCGGATGCGCTCAATCCGGCACCAGCCCAGCTCCGATCCGACCTGGTCGAATGTTGTCAGGGCGCGCGGAGTCGTGGTCCTGAGACGCAGCGCCTGGGTGAAGCGCAGGTCCCGTTGACATGGCGGCCCAACGTCAAGCAAGTAAAAGCGCTGCCCATTGAACTCGATCAGGATCGACTCATCTCCGGCCGGTCGCCAACCGCGAATATGGCTGTAGTTGACCCGGCTGAGCTCTTCACCGGCGTGGCGTTCGAACAGCTCTTGCTCCTGTTGCAGCAATTGCCGTCGATCTGAAGCACATGCCGCAAGCGCTGCAGCTACCGCAATGCAAAGCATTGCCCTGATCACCTGGTTCATCGCACTCATCGCTCGAAGACGTCCCAACAAACTGTAATGTAAGCGAAAACTGGTTAAGTGCAAGTGACGATTCTGATAAGTGAGGCAATTCGTGGTTGACTTCCCGGGCGCAAGCGGTTTTAATACCGGGCTTCGCGATGCGAGTCGCCGGCAACACCATGGCCAGGTAGCTCAGTTGGTAGAGCAGCGGACTGAAAATCCGCGTGTCGGCAGTTCGATTCTGCCCCTGGCCACCATCTTTCCCCTTAGATCCCATGCCGATTGCTGCCGGTGAATGTGCCTGGCGGACTCCTGTACCGTGACAACCGATATCACCCCGACCATCCAGAACATCTTGCGACAGGCCGGGACTGCGCTGGGTTCCCGGCTTGAGGCAGAGATACTTCTGGCCCATGTGCTTGGCAAGGATCGCGGCTGGCTTTACGCCTATGCAACCAGCACGCCTGATGAGCAGATTCGGCTGGCCTTCGCCGATCTGCTTGAGCGCCGACAAGCCGGCGAACCCATTGCATACCTGACTGGCAAGCGGGAGTTTTTCGGCCGCGACTTTCTGGTCAACTGCGATGTTCTGATCCCACGGCCGGAAACCGAGCACCTTGTCGAACAGGCGCTTGCCCTGGTCCTTCCAATGGACGCAAAAGTGGTCGATGTCGGCACCGGCAGCGGCTGCATTGCCCTGACCCTGGCCGCAGAGCGGCCGGCCTGGCACGTCATGGCGGTGGACCTCTGTCCCAAGGCGCTCGCCGTGGCCAGGCGAAATCGAGATCTTCTGCGGCTGGACAAGGTCGAGATCAGGCAAGGCGACCTGCTTGACGGCCTGTCCTCGGCCAGTTTTGACCTGATCGTCAGCAACCCGCCCTACGTTGCTGACGGAGACCCGCATCTGAACCGGGGCGATCTTTGCTTCGAGCCGAGCATTGCCCTGAGCTGTGGCGAGAACGGGCTGGCCCTTATTGCCAGACTGGCCCGGCAGGCCAGCAGCGCGCTGAGATCCGGTGGCTGGCTGGTGGTTGAACATGGCCACGAACAGGGCGAGCAAGTCGGCAAGTTGTTCGCCCAGGCCGGTTTCCAGCAGGTCGAAAGCTGCCGCGACCTGGCCGGCCTGCCACGGGTCAGTCTGGGACAATTGCCGTAGAATCGACGCAATCTCCGGCAGGCTGCGAAGGTCTTCCGAAACACATCCCATAGAAAGACCAAGGTTCCATGACCTCCAAGCACCTGCTGCGTCTGATTATCCTGCTGCTGTTTGCAGCTGGCATACTTCTGTTTCTGCTCCTTGATCTGGGCCAGTATCTGAGCGTCGAGGTGCTGCGCCAGCGGCGCGATGAGCTGCTGGCCTTCACCGAGCAGAACCTGGCCCTTGCAGTGGCCGTATACATGCTGGTCTACATCGCCATGGCCGCGCTGTCGGTGCCCGGCGCGGCAATTCTGACCCTGGCCGGCGGCGCTTTGTTCGGTGTGGCGCTGGGCACGGTGGCAGTGTCCTTTGCAAGCACTATCGGTGCGACACTGGTGTTTCTGGCCGCACGCTTTCTATTTCGTGACATCATCCAGCAGCGCTTCGGACGTCGTCTGAAGGCAATCAACCAGGGTGTCGAGCGCGACGGCGCCTTCTACTTGCTGGCCCTGCGCCTGGTGCCGGCGTTCCCGTTCTGGATGATCAACCTGGTCATGGCGCTGACCCCGATTCGCACCCCGACCTTTTTCTGGGTCAGCCAGCTCGGCATGCTGCCGGCGACGGTGGTGTACGTCAACGCCGGCACCCAGCTGGCCCGGGTCGATTCCGCCGGCGACATCCTCTCGCCGGGCCTGATCGGCGCTTTTGTCCTTCTTGGCCTGCTGCCACTTATCCTGCGCTGGGTGCTGCGCCTGCTCGAACGCCGCAAGGTTTACCAAGACCACAAGCGCCCTCGTCGCTTCGACTACAACCTGGTGGTCATTGGCGCCGGTGCGGCCGGGCTGGTTTCATCGTATATTGGCGCCACGGTGGGTGCACGCGTTGCCCTGATCGAAAAACATCGCATGGGCGGAGATTGCCTGAATACCGGCTGCGTGCCGTCCAAGGCCCTGATCCGCACCGCACGGCTGATGGCTGATGTGCGTGACAGCCAGAAATATGGCGTCAGTAACGCCAGTGCCCGCGTGCACTGGCCGGATGTGCAGGCTCGCATTCGCCAGGTAATCAAGAAGATCGAGCCGCATGATTCGGTTGCGCGCTACGAGGGCATGGGTGTGGAGGTGATCCAGGGCGAAGCACGCCTGGTCGACCCCTGGACGGTACAGGTCGGCGAACAGCGCCTGACCGGCCGGGCCATCATCCTGGCCACAGGCGCCGAACCGCTGGTACCCGACCTGCCTGGCCTTGACCTGGTCGACTTCGTCACCAGCGATACGCTCTGGGACATGCCCGATCTGCCCGAGCGTCTGCTGGTGCTCGGCGGCGGTCCGATCGGCTGTGAACTGGCCCAGGCCTTTGCCCGGCTAGGCAGTCGCGTCAGCCTGGTCGAGATGGGCGAACGCCTGCTGCCGCGCGAGGATGCAGAAGTCAGCGAAATGCTGGCTGAGCAGCTTCAGAATGAAGGTATTGCGCTGAAGCTCGGCCGGCGCGCTGTACGAGTCGAGCGCAGGGAAGGAGTCAATCGCCTGATCTGCGCCGACGATGAAGGCAATGAACAGGACCTGCCCTTCGATCGCCTGCTGCTGGCGCTGGGCCGACGCAGCCGCACCACTGATTTCGGCCTGGAGGCGCTGGGTGTCGCGCTGAACGAGAGCGGCCGCATCGCAGCTGACGGCTTGCAGCGCACCCGATTCCCGAACATCTACGTTTGTGGCGATGCCAGCGGGCCTTACCAATTCACTCATGTAGCCGCTCACCAGGCCTGGTCAGCCGCGGTCAACGCCTTGATCAGTCCGTTCTGGAGCTTTCGTACCGACTACCGCGTCATCCCGTGGGTCACCTTTACCGACCCGGAAATTGCGCGGGTGGGTTTGAGCGAGGCCGAGGCACGCGCTAAAGAGGTCGACTACGAAGTTACTCGCTACGGGATCGACGACCTCGATCGGGCAATAGCCGACAGCGCCGACAATGGCATGGTCAAGGTGCTGACCGAGAAAGGCCGAGACCGGATCCTGGGGGTTACCCTGGTTGGGTCCCATGCTGGCGAAATGTTGCCGGAGTTTGTATTGGCGATGAAGCACGGACTGGGTCTGAACAAACTGCTGGGCACGATTCATGTCTACCCCACCTTCAGCGAAGCAAACAAGTACGCTGCCGGCGAGTGGAAAAAGGCCCACAAGCCAGAAGCCGCACTGAAGCTGGCGCGCAAGTTCTTTGCCTGGAGACGTCGATGAGCGAACGCGAAGTCCATGAGCTTCGCACCGGGAGCGGACTTTTCTTCCGACGCCACGGAGCCGCTCAGGATTCGGCGCTGATCCTTTGTCACGGCCTGGCCAGTAATTCCAGCCGCTGGAACGAGCTTGGGAAAAACATCCAGCTGCCGCCCGGTTGGTGCCTGATCTGCCCGGACCTGAGGGGCCATGGCAACAGCCAGCGCCGAGGACGTCTGAGCAGTGGGATCTGGATGGCCGACCTGCTGGAGCTATTTGCAGACCAAGGTCTGAATCGCGTGGTTCTGGGCGGGCACTGCATGGGCGCCAACCTGGCCATGCGCATGGCCAGTCGGCACGCCGAATCAGTACAGGGCCTGGTCTTGGTCGAACCGATGCTGCCGCAGGCCCGCAAGGGCCGGATGCGCGTCAAGAGCGCGCTGCGCTGGCTGCTGCCGCTGCTGGCCCTGGCCGCCCGCGGCGCCAACCTGATCGGCATTTCACGCGGACAGCGCCCTGTGCTGGACCTGGAAGCGCTGGATCTAAAGACGCGCGCAGCAATGGAAAAAGCAGGCGATTCCAGCGCCATGACCAGCCGCTACGCCTCGCCGCTGCCCGACCTGCAGTACATCCCCACCCATTCCTACCTGCAAGCGCTGACCGAAACCTTGCGCCGCCTACCCCCGCTATCCGACATCAAGCAGCCTGCCCTGGGTCTGATCTCCAGTGGAGGCCTGTTCGGTGATCCGGACCTGACTCGCCAGGCCCTGGCCACCATGCCTGACTGCCAGATCGAAACCCTGGAGGCCGAGCACTGGATCCCGACCGAGCAGCCGCAAGCTCTTCGTGAACTGCTTTCACGCTGGCTGATCACCCGCTTCGGTTAAGATAAAATGTTGATTCATGTCAAGGAACTATAGTCGATGAGGAACATCAGCCTTTCCATTCTCGCGTTCGCACTGAGCCTGGCCGGCGCTACGGTCTCCGCCGAGCAGATTCTGCGCAGCGAATACCAGGCGATCAAGCTCGAAAAGATCACCGATGGGCTGGAGCATCCCTGGTCGATCGCTTTTCTGCCTGACGGAGACATGCTGGTCACCGAGCGGCCAGGGTACCTCAACCGCATTGATGCCGACGGCAACAAGACCCGGATCGCCGGCACCCCTGAGGTGCATGTGCAGAATCAGGGCGGCCTGATGGAAGTACTGCCGCATCCCGAGTTTGCCGACAATCGCTTCGTCTACCTGACCTACTCCAAGTCAAATGGTGACGGCACGGCAACCGCCCTCGCGCGCGCGCGCCTCGAAGGCGACGCGCTGGTCGATATGGAAGACATCTTTGTGCAGGATCGATTCTCCGCACCCGGGCGGCACTATGGCTCCAAGCTGGCCTGGATGCCCGATGGCACGCTGTTGATGAGCATCGGCGATCGTGGGGTCGCGCCCGAGCGCGCGCAGGATCTTGGCGATCACGCCGGAAAGCTCTTGCGCCTGACTGCCGATGGTGGCGTCCCGGAAGACAACCCTTTTGTCGGCCATGACGGGGCTCTGCCGGAAATATTCACCTCTGGCAACCGCAACATCCAGGGTCTGATCGTGCACCCGGTCACCGGCCAGATCTGGGCGACCGAGCATGGTCCGCGTGGCGGCGATGAACTGAACCTGCTGGAGCCGGGCAACAACTACGGCTGGCCGATTGTTTCCAGAGGTCTGGACTATCGCAGCCAGGAACGCTACGGCAGCGAAGCGGTATATACCCGCGATGACATGGTCGAGCCGGTGATTGACTGGACGCCTTCGCTGGCAGCATCCGGACTGGCCGTGGTGCCGGACGACAGCGAGTTCAGAATGTGGCGCGGCGATCTGCTCGCCGGCGGACTGCGTAGTGAACAAATTCGTCGTGTCCATTTCGTCGACGGCATTCCGTGGCACCAGGAGGAGCTGATCCGCGGTGAAGTTGGCCGCATCCGCGATGTCCGAATTGGTCCCGATGGCAACATCTACGTCGTCACCGACCACGCCAACGGCGCGCTGTATCGAATATCTCCGGTCAATCGCTAGGCTGGACGGTCAATGCCGGCTGGACCGGAAGCTACAGGCAATCAGCAGCGCCCGCTGCTGGTTGCTCTGACCGGTGGCATCGCTTCCGGCAAGACCGCGGTTTCCGATCGTCTGGAGAAATTGGGAGCAGTGGTCATTGACACCGACCTGATCGCCAGAGAGGTGGTCGAACCCGGCCAGCCCGGTCTCGAAGCGTTGGTTGCAGCATTCGGTTCCGAGATTCTCGACGAAGCAGGGAAGCTGAATCGTGGTGAAATGCGCAGACGAATCTTTACGGACGCCGCCAGCCGCAAGACATTGGAGCAGATCCTGCACCCGCTGATCGTCGATCAGGTAACCGAGCGCATCAATAGTGAGCGAAATGCACCCTATCTGCTGCTGGTCGTGCCGCTGTTAGTCGAGACAGGCCTGTTCACCGAAAGCGACCGTATCGTGATAGTGGATGTACCGGAAGCAGTGCAGCTGCAAAGATTGACCAATCGAGACGGCCTTGCGGCCGAACATGCCGAGCGCATGCTGGCCGCTCAGGCCAGCCGCCGGCAACGGCTGGAGGCAGCTACCGACGTCATCGACAACAGCGGCGACATAAAGGCACTGGACGTTCAGGTAAACTTGCTCCACCAACGCCTGCTCGAGGCAGCCAGGGCAAAGTCAACCTGACTCAGGCCTCGGCGCCTCGTCGTAGCTGGAAAGCCTCTACCATCTCTTTCTGCACGGTGACCGGCACCGATTCATAGTGCGAGAAGGTCAGGGTGTAGCGCCCTTCCCCGCCGGTCAGACTTTTCAGCTCTGTCGGAAACTCGGTCAACACCGACAATGGTACAGCCGCCTGGATGCTGGTCATGCCCCCACGCAGGCTGTCTGTGCCCTGAATTCTGGCCCGCTTCGCAGCCAGCGTTCCGGTGACGTCACCCATGGCCAGATCCGGCACGGCGACTTCCAACTCCACCACCGGCTCCAGCAGCTGCGGGCCGGCATTGTCTATGGCGTCGAGAAAGGCCTTGCGACCGGCCAGAACAAAGGCGATTTCCTTCGAGTCGACCGGATGATGCTTGCCGTCATAGACCGTCACTTCGATGTCCTGCAGCGGGTAGCCCGCGATCGCGCCTTCATCCAGGACTTGACGCACACCTTTTTCGACTGCTGGAATCAGATTGCTGGGAATGGCTCCACCAACCACCTCGCTCTTGAAGCTGAAGCCTTCGCCCCGCCCCAGCGGACGGACGCGCAGAAACACTTCACCGAACTGACCGGCACCGCCGGTCTGCTTCTTGTGCCGATGATGTCCTTCGGCGGCGCGGGTAATGGTTTCGCGATAAGCGATTCGCGGCGGACGGGTTTCCACTTCGACGTTATAGCGGCCCTTCATCCGCTCCAGCATGATCCGCAGGTGCATTTCGCCCAGGCCGCGGATGACGGTTTCGTTCAGTTCCTGGTTGTGCTCGATATGAAAGCAGGGATCCTCCTCGGCCAGGCGGGACAGGGCACTGGCCAGCTTCTGCTCCTGACCGCGCGTCTTCGCCTCTACCGCCAGTCCGAACATTGGCTGGGGGAAGTCGATGGGCTTGAGATAGTAATGATCTTCATCGTGACAGTCATGCAGGATGGCGTCATAGTGAATGTCGTCAATCTTGGCCAGCGCGCAAATATCCCCGGGGCCAGCCTGTTCGACCTCGATATGCTCCTTGCCCTGGATTCGGTACAGGTGCGAAACCTTCAAAGCCTTGCGGCCATCGCCGATGAACAGCTGGGTGCCGTTGCTGATCGTGCCCTGATGAACCCGGAAAATACTCAGCTTGCCGGCATAAGGATCATTGGTGATCTTGAAAACGTGGGCCAGCACGTGGCCTTCCGGATCGGGGCGAGCCTCGACTCGCTCATCATCCGGTGCCTTGCGAAAAGGGGGCGGATTTCCTTCAGATGGGTTGGGCAATAATCGCTTGCAAAACTTCAGAAACTCTCCGCAGCCGGCACCCGTGCTCGCCGAAGTAAAACAGATCGGCACCAGGTGCCCCTGACGCAGCGCTTTCTCGAAGGCATCGTGCAAGGCCTCACCCGTCACTTCCTGTCCGTCCAGATAAGCACTCATCAAGTCCTCATCGACTTCGACCACCTGGTCCAGAATTTCGGTGTGGGCATCAGCCACCGAGAAAATGTCGGTGTCGCCGTCGGTCTTGAAAAAGCAATCGCGGACGGTCGTGAAGTTGGCGCTAGGCAGGTTGACCGGCAGACACTGCGGCCCGAACTCCTCTCGGATCTCCCTGACCAGCGCCTTCAGATCGACCCCCTCCGCATCCATGCGATTGATCACGATGACCCGACAAAGCCTGCGCTGACGCGCACGACGCATCAGGCGCCGGGTTGACATCTCGATACCGTTGACTGCGTTGATGACGATGACGGCGGTTTCGACAGCGCTCATGGCCGCCAGCGCCTGGCCCCGAAAATCGGGGTCTCCGGGGGTATCGATGAGGTTGATATGTACGCCTTCGAAAGCCAGCGAAGCAACGGCAGAATTGAGCGAATGCTGGTAGTCGCGTTCCAGCGGATCGAAATCCGACACCGTCGAACCGCGCTCGATCGTGCCCGGCTCCCCGAGCAAACCCGCCTTGACAAGGAGGCGCTCGAGCAAGCAGGTCTTGCCGGCACCGGCGTGCCCCAACAGGGCGAGGTTGCGAATACTGGAGATGTCTTTGACTGCCATCGGTGCGCTCCGAGCGAGTTGTTGTTTGGCCCCATCCTAATCCATCAGCCCGGACCCCGGCAAACCGGCTGATGCGGCGGCGACAAGTTCAGATTCGGTTCATGGACGGCGCGCTAATCTGATCCCAGGATCGAAGCACAACCCGCATGAGGAAACGACGATGATGTACCGCACCACATTGTTTGCCGGAACTCTGATGCTTGCCAGCCTGGCCCAGGCCGGTGGTGTCCACTATCACCATGCTCCGGTGGTCAGCGTCCAGGCCATCTATGAGACCGTGCGCACGCCCGTCGAGCGTGAAGTCTGCTGGGAGGAACAACGCTACCAGCGGGTCGACAACCGCTCGCGCTCGCATACGCCCACCGTCGTAGGCGCCATCATCGGCGGCGTGATTGGCAATCAGTTTGGCGGCGGCAGCGGCAAGCGCGCCGCGACCGTCGCCGGCGCTGCACTGGGAGGCTCGATCGGCCGGGACGCATCTCGCCAGTCTCGCGGTCCTGACGAGTACTACCCGGTCCGAGCCGAGCGCTGCACCGTCCAGCGCGAGTTCGTTGAAGAGTCACGCATCAGCGGATACCGGGTGGCCTATGAATATGGCGGCCAGGTTCACCATACAAGGACGTCGCATCACCCCGGCGATACGATTCGCCTTCGGGTGTCAGCGAGCCCGGCACCGTGACCAGCCGCTGATCTCAGCACACACTGCCTGCAAACCCCGCCCTCGAGGCGGGGTTTTTCTGTGAAGAAACCAGCGTTTGCCGAAGCGATGGCACGGC
Organism: Wenzhouxiangellaceae bacterium; assembly: GCA_007695005.1. Taxonomy (GTDB): domain Bacteria; phylum Pseudomonadota; class Gammaproteobacteria; order Xanthomonadales; family Wenzhouxiangellaceae; genus Wenzhouxiangella. Next base: position 56,916 of record REEQ01000051.1, read on the forward strand.
TCATGCATACAAAGACATGAGACCGATAGAAACAGGCCGCCGCCGCATGAACGAGCAGCACGCAAGCCACCGACGCGACCAGGCTGAGAGCGCCATCAGCGTCAGCGAACTGAACACGCTGACCAGGTGTGTGCTGGCTCGCATGATGGCGGGTCTGTCGCTGAGCCTGTTCGGCTTTTTCCTGGCCTTGTGCGGCAGCTCCCAGGCAATCGCAGCGAACCACGCCGGAGGCGTCTGGGCGGTCCCGCTGGGCCTGTTGCTGCTGGTCCTGGTGTTACTGTTATGGATATGGCTTAGAGCCGACAAGTCGCACACGGACGACAATTCAAGCCCAACAGTGGGACCAAATGGGTCAGATCAGGACGATCCGTCGCCAGCAGGCTGTGAGCACCCGGCTCCCGTCATCGGCGAAATCGAACTGCACCGCCTGGTCAGCGAACAGATCAGGCGCTGCTCGATCCAGTCGAGCGTGCTGGGCATCATTGGCATCCACTGCGATCGACGCGGTCAACAAATCATTGATCAGGTCCAGCGCTCGCTGCTCGGCCTTGCCCGGTCTCGCGGCGCCCGACTGCTGCGGCGTCAGGAAGCCGGCCTGCTGGTCCTTGCGCCCGGACAAAGACCGGAACAGGCGCTGGATCTTGCCGAGGACATTAACCAGGGCCTGATCAGCATGGCCGTCCCGGCCGAGAATGCACCGCTGGGCATTACCACTGCAAGCATAGCCCTGGTTCTCGCTCATCCTTCGGCGAGACACTCAGCCTCGAGCCTGCTCGAGGCCGTCGACAAGACACTGGAAACAGCCCGCAGCCAGGGCGGCAATCGGATTGAAGTGCTGGAACATTACGGCTGAGAGGCGAAGGAGCCTTTCAGTCTTGGTCCAGCACCATCATCGTCAGCCGTGCATCGGCAATCAGGCGGTCATGCTCGTCAAAGACACGAATCGCCCACAGTTGAGTAGTCCGCCCCAGATGAACAGGCTCGGCGCGTGCCCGCACCAGACCATCACGCATGCCTCTGAGGTGGTTCACAGACAATGAGGTTCCGACCACTGCCTGTCTTGTCAGATCAACCTGGAGTGCGGCGGCCGCGCTCCCTACCGATTCAGCGAGGGCAGCCGTAGCGCCGCCATGCAGCAGACCCATGGGCTGGTGAACCCGGGAGTCCACCGGCATCGTTGCTTCGAGAAAATCGACACCGACGTCACTGTAGCGAATATCCAGCTGCTCCATCAGCGTCGCCCGACTGCTGGCGTTGAGCTGGTCCAGCACCTGCTGCCGCCTGACGGGGTCCATCAGTGCGCGCTTCCGGCCGCATGGGCCTTGAGCTGATCAAGGCTGACGAACTCAAGAACAGCCTCATGGGTAGCCGACAAGACCACCCTGGGCGCGCAACCGGCAGCCAGCGCCTCGCGCCAGCGCGTTGCACACAAGCACCATCGATCTCCGGCCTTGAGGCCGGGGAATCCGAACATCGGTCGTGGCGTAACCAGGTCGTTGCCACGCTCGCGGCTGAAGACCAGGAATTCATCACTCATCAGCGCACAAACGGTATGGCTGCCATGATCATCAGCAGAGGTATTGCAGCAACCGTCACGAAAAAATCCGGTCAGCGGCTGCATGCTGCAGGGCAACAGCGGTTCGCCAAATACGTTTCGGGACGGGGCCATTTCCAACATCCTCAATGCACACCAATCGGGATCAGTAACCGTAGTCGAGACGATGGTCCGGCGGATCGCCACCCTCGCCTTTCAGATAATGGTCCATCCAGCGCATAAGCCGCAGGCTGTAATCCCAACGCGTTGCGGCGCGCTGGTTGCCATGACCTTCACCTCGATACAGTATCAGGCGCACCGGCGGCGGATTTTCCTGCAGACTCAGAAAACGAAACAAGATTCGGGACTGGGTCGGATCGACCCGGGGATCGGCGTCGCCATGCAGGATCAGTATCGGCGTCTGCGCCCGGTGAGCGAAAAAGATCGGGCTGGCCTGCACGAACAAATCCCAGTTTTCCCACGGCCAGGTCAGGTAATGGACCAGGTAAAGTTCTTCGGGAATATCAGAGGTACCCAACATGGAAATCTTGTCGGAAATCCCGACATTCATGACCGCGGCGGCGAAACGCTCCGAATAATAGGTTGCACCCCAGGCCGAGGCATAGCCACCATAGGAGCCGCCGGTAATGCCGACCCGGTCGGCGTCGACCAGACCAAGCTCGATCAGGAAATCGACACCGTCGACCAGATCCTTGAACTCCTCCATCGCCGGCCGTCCCTGCGAGGTCAGCGCAAACTCAACGCCGCGACCGGTGCTGCCACGGTAGTTGGGGAAGAACATGAAGTAGCCTTCTGCGGCAGCATGCTGGGCCGGCAGGTTGTAGCTGGTCAGCCAACCGTTGGAGTAATGCGCCTCAGGCCCGCCGTGGACGGCCAGGATCAGCGGATACCGCCTGCCCTCCTCGTACTCCAGCGGCCAGAACAGCAGCCCCTCTATTTCCAGACCATCATCGGCGGCATAAGTAACGACTTGCTGCCGAGCCAGTCGAACTTCACGCAGCCAGGGGTTGGAATCAGTCAGCCGTTCCGGCTCCAGGTTGCGACCCGACAAGGCGTAGACCTCGCGCGGATGTTCCGGCGTCGATGCGCCGAACACAATCCGGCCATCCCCGGCCACGCTCAACACTTCAAAGATCAGGCCATCGCGTTGCATCAAGGCAACCTGGTTGCGCCCGCGTACATTGATCTGCCCAAGTCTCGCTTCCACACCCTCATAGCTGACAAACACGATCTCGCCAGCTTCGCGCCAGGCCACGTGCCAGACATGACCGAGCAGATCGGGCAGCAAATTGCGCCATTCGCCGCCGCTCGCCTCAGCGACCATCAGCCGGCCTTCGCGCGTATCGTGAACACTGTCGGTTGCAATGAAGGCTAGGTGCGCACCATCCGGGCTCCACGCCATCTGGCCAAGTTTGCCAGGATTGTCAATCCGGCCCAGTTCACTGCCGCCCGGGGAGATGATGCGAATGCGCTGAAACATCAGGGTATCGTCTACCAGCTGTCTCGGCGTCACTTTCAGGGCCAGGCGATCACCAGCAGGTGACCACTGCACCTCCTGTACCGAGCCCTCCAACTCGATCATGTCCGGCTCGCTGTCAGGCCCACCGTTCAGGTCAAGCATCCACAGCCGACGCGGGCGCCAGTCTTCCTCGAAGATGATCTGATTGAAACCCATGTCAGCGAGACGACGCGTTTCAGCATCCTGGGGCTCGGTGGCGATCAGTGCGACCCGGCGGCCATCGGGGCTGAAGCTGTAACCGGCGACGCCAGTTTCCAGACTGGTATGGCGAACTGCTTCGCCCCCTGCGACCGGGATCGTGTAAAGCTGACGCTGTCTGTCATCGCCGCGCCGGGCCAGAAAGGCAATGGCCGAGCTGTCAGGTGTCCAGCTGATGGCGCCGACATTGACCTGGCCGCTGATGAATGGTCTGCTGTTCCCGCCGGGCCCGATCACGTGCAATTCCGTCCAGGCCGGGCCATCATCCTCGCGCGACAGATCCCGCGGCACGGTTCGTGTGTAGGCAATCCGGCGCCCATCGGGGCTGACCTCCACCTGACCGACCGAGCGCAGCTTGGCGATCTGTTCAAGACTCATGCCCTGCTCGGCGATAGCCGTGACCGGTAGCAAAAAACTCAGGGCGAGCAGCGAAAAACGAAAGAACATCCCTTGGTCTCCTTGGTGACTGCAGCAGAAATCCAGCCGCGCCGGGCTCTCCTTGCTATCTTGCAAACCGACAAACGCAGGGCTTGCAGGCCTATGACGCAGCCAATCTGGCCGCGTGCGCGATGGCTCACAAAGATAGCAGATTGGCCGGCAGCATCTTGCCCGGGTTGAGGATGCCGTCCGGATCGAACTGGGCACGAATGACTGACATCATCGACAATTCCGCGGCACTGCGGCTCCAGCCCAGATCATCGCGCTTGAGCAGGCCTACGCCATGTTCGGCCGAAATACTGCCGCCATGCTCCTGCACCAACTTGAAAACCTTCGGGCTAAGCGCCTTGCCTGCGCGGTGAAAGTCCTCGATCGACCAGTCCGCCGGTTTGAGCACATTCATGTGCAGATTGCCGTCACCGATATGTCCGAACCAGACAACTTCGAAATCCGGGTAGTGACAAGCCACCAGGGCGTCCAGGTCCGACAGAAACTGCGTTACCCGGCCGATTCTGACCGACAAGTCGTTCTTGTAGGGAACATGCTCGGCCAGGGATTCGCTGATAGCTTCGCGCCAGGCCCACAGCTCGGCGGCCTGCGCCCCCGACTGGCTCAGGGTACCGTCAGCGATCAGTCCGGACTCGACCAGTTCCTCGAACAAGGCAAGTGCCCTGTCCTGGTTGCCCTGCTCCGGGTCGTCAAACTCGACAAGTGCGTAGCAGGGGCAGTCCGGGTCCAGCGGAAAAGCCTTGCCGCTGCGCGCACCGACATATCCGGCGGCCGCTCGGTCGAAAAACTCGAAAGCCGACAGCTGCAGACCGCGCCGCAGCCGCTCGAACACCGGCATGATCGCTTCCAGGCCGGTAAAGCCCAGCAACAGAACCGACTGCTCGGGCGGCGGCACGGTCAGTGCCATGGTTGCTTCAGTGATAATGCCCAGCGTGCCCTCGCTGCCAATCATCAAGTGGCGCAGATCCAGCCCGGTATTGTTCTTCAGCAGGCCGCGATTGAGTTCCAGCACTTCTCCACGCCCGGTAACCACGGTCAGACCATTGACCCAGTTGCGGGTCATGCCGTAACGCAGCACGCGGATACCACCGGCATTGGTGGCAATGCTGCCGCCGACCTGGCTTGATCCGGCCGCCGCCCAGTCGACCGGGTAGAACCACCCTGCTTCTGTCGCCAGACGCTGCAATTCACCGACCGGCATGCCGGCCTGAACGGTAATGCTGGGTTCTGCCGAGTCCAGCCCCAGCGATTCGCGCATTCGGTCCAGCGACACCACCACCTCCCCGTGCGCAGCCACGGCGCCGCCCGACAGGCCGGTCCGTCCGCCGCTGGGCACCAGGGCCGTTCGGGTCTGGCGTGCCCAGTGCACCAGTTCAACGACCTCTTGCGTTGACGTCGGAAATGCTACCGCGCTGGGCGCAGGCGACCAGAATCGGGTCCAGTCGCGGCCATAGTGGGCCAGGGAAGCCGGGTCACTGACGAGCTCAATGGGCGGGGATTGTTTCATGATGCCTTTTCGCTGTTCCAGATCGTTGCATAATGCGGCACTGACTTCGTGATGACGCCTGCAAGGCGCGCGGCCACCCCATGAGCAACGGTAATTTTTCCCTGTCCAAGGAAAAGATCAACTTCCTGCTGCTGGAAGGAATCCATGACCGATCACAAGAGTATATCCGCAGGGCTGGATACAACAGCATCGACAGCCACAAGGCCGCACCGGAGCGGGCTGATCTGGAGCAGTTGATCGCGGAGGCCCATTTTATCGGCATTCGATCGCGCACCCGACTTGACGCCGACATGCTGGCTCGCGCAGAACGCCTCAACGCCATTGGCTGCTTTTGCATCGGCACCGACCAGGTCGACCTGGCAGAGGCCCGACGGCGCGGCATCCCGGTGTTCAATGCGCCCTATGCCAATACCCGCTCGGTTGCCGAGCTGGTTCTTGGCGAAGTCATCATGCTGATGCGCGGTGTGCCAGCCAAGAACATGGCCTGTCACCGTGGCTTGTGGCACAAGTCCGCGATCGGCTCGCACGAGGTCCGCGGCAAGGTACTGGGTATCGTCGGCTACGGTCATATCGGTTCTCAGCTTGGTATCCTAGCCGAAGGCCTGGGCATGAAAGTGGTTTACCACGACATCCTCGACAAACTGCCGCTTGGCAATGCCGAAGCGGCAGCCGGCCTGGACGATCTGCTCAGCCGGGCCGATCTGGTCAGTCTGCACGTTCCCGACACAGAGCAGACCCGCGGGATGATGGACCGCATCGCGCTGGCGCGAATGCGCCCCGGCAGCCATCTGATCAATGCCTCGCGGGGCAAGGTCGTCGACATTGACGCCCTGGCCGATGCGCTACGCAATGGCCACATCGCCGGTGCCGCGATCGACGTGTTCCCGGTAGAGCCATCCAGTGCCGAGGAGGAGTTTCTCAGTCCGCTGCGCGGTCTGGACAATGTACTGTTGACACCGCACATCGGCGGCAGCACCCGGGAAGCCCAGGAAAACATCGCCGTCGAGGTCGCCGCCAAGCTGGTTCGTTACTCCGACAACGGCTCGACCATGGGAGCGGTGAACTTTCCCGAAGTCAGCCTGCCCGATCATGCCGGCGCGCGTCGGATCATGAATATCCATCGCAACGAACCCGGTGTACTGCAGGCGATCAACGGCATCATTTCTCAAGCCGGCGTCAATATCGCCGCCCAGTACCTGCAGACCATGCCGGATGTCGGCTATGTGGTCATGGACGTGGAGGCCGAAGATACACCTGGCCTGGTCGCCGAGCTGGATCGAATCAGTGCGACCATCCGCACTCGTTACCTGTATTGAAAAAGTCCGACCCCCTTGGATCAGAGTCAGATCAAGCATGGAAAGGATTCGTCATGAGTGGAGATAGCATCGCACTGGATCTGGATCGGAGTGAGTTTCGAATGCGGGTCGACGGCCACGACTGCAGCCTGGGTTTTCGGCTGGCCGACGGGGTGGCGCAGTTTGATCATGTTCGGGTGCCTGATGCCGTTGGCGGCAGGGGCCTGGCGGGACAGCTCACCCGCCACGCGCTGGATTGGGCCCGCGCCCAAGGCCATCGTGTCCGCCCCAACTGTCCCTACGTAGCGGCCTGGATCAAGCGCCATCCGGACTACGCTGACCTGATCGCCGCCTGATCAATTACTGTTGACGAGGCAACGAAATACCTGCGGTATTCGTTGCACGGCATTTGCGGCACATGTCCGCAAAAACCCTCGCTGCGCGGTCCCGGCCGATGCCGATCAGTCGACGCATCTCAGCCGGCTTCGCTCCGTACGCGATCCAGGCCGCGACCAAGCTTGTCGACCAGCTCATCGATCTGCGCCTCGTTGATGATCAGCGGTGGACAGACCGCCACCACATCACCAGGCAGCGCCCTGACCACCAGCCCCTCAGCGAGGCAGGCAGCGGCGACCTTGAAGGCCATTTTTTGCTCCGGGGGAAACAGCTGCCTACTGCCCTTGTCGGCAACCAGCTCGAGGCCGGCGATCAGGCCGATGCCGCGCAGGTTGCCGACCAGGCAGTGGTCGGCCAGGGGCGCAAGCCTGGCCTGGAGCAGCTCACCCATCCGGGCCGCATGAGCCATCACATCACGCTCTTCCATCAGCTCCAGATTGCGGCAGGCAACGGCGGCCGCCACCGGGTGGCCGGCGTAAGTGAGGCCATGAGCGAATATCCCGACGCCGCCGGCAGCTTCTTCGATTGCCTCATACATGAACGGTGGCACGGCCACGGCAGAGATCGGCAGATAGGCAGAGGACAGGGCCTTGGCCATGGTCATGGTCGCCGGGCGCATATTCCAGGTCTGGCAGCCGAAGGGCTGGCCGGTGCGCCCGAAGCCGCAGACCACCTCATCATCGATGAGCAGAATCTCATTGGCCTCGAGAATGGGCTGAATCCGGTCAAAGTAGCCGGCTGGCGGAGGGATTACACCGCCGGCACCCATCAGCGGCTCGGCAATCATCGCCGCGATGCTGTCGGCACCCTCGCGTTCGATGACCTCCTCCAGCTCGGCAGCGAGGCGCTCGACGAAGGCGGCCTCGCTTTCGCCCGATCGACCGTGGCGGTAGTAGTGGGGCGAGCCAAGATGAATGACATCATCACCGGGCAGGTCGAAATGGCGATGAAAGGCCGGCAGTCCGGTCAGCGCTGCTGTTGCCAGCGTGATGCCGTGATAGGCATTGCCTCGTGACAGTATTTTCTTCTTGCGCGGCTGGCCGATTGCATTGAAGTAGTAACGCACCAGCTTGATCTGGGCGTCGTTGGCATCCGAGCCTGAACAGCCAAACAGAAAGCGGGCGCCCTCGATCGGCACCCACTCGGCCAGCTTGGCCGCCAGACGTATGCTGGGCTCATTGCTCTTGCCGGCAAACAGCGGTCCGTAGCAAAACTTGCTCATCTGCTCGGCTGCTGCCTCGACAAGTTCACGCTCGCCGTAACCGAGGGCCGTGCACCACAACCCGGCCATGCCCTCCAGATACTTGCGACCTTCGGTATCGAAAACGTAGACCCCCTCGCCTCTTTCCCATATCTGCGGACCGGCATGACGATGGCCGCGCAGGTCGGTGGCCGGATGGAACAGGTGGTCGAGATCGAGCTTGGCAAGCGATGCAGTCACTGGAGGGTCCTGGAAGAAGAGACGGCTGAAGTCAGCGCAGAAGGATAGCAAATCCACACTTTTGACATCGACGCACTAGAATCTCGGACTTACCCAGTGAAGAGAACCTCGCCATGACCCGATTGCTTGTTCTGCTACTCACGCTGTTCGCCCTGCCGGCAACGGCCGAACAGGGGCTGCCTCGAGCGCTCGCTGAGATCCTTGACCGCAACGGCGAGAGCATCGGCCAGGCCGAGTTCATCCAGGCGGAATCCGGCACCTTGATCCGCCTGAACCTGGAAGGCCTGCCGCCCGGCCCAAAGGCCATTCACATCCACGCCGTGGGCACTTGCGACGACCACTGCGATGGCTTCATGGCATCCGGCGGGCACCTCAATCCCGATGGGCGCAAGCATGGCCTGCTGAACCCGGAAGGACCGGATGCCGGCGACCTGCCGAACTTCTTCGTGCATGATTCCGGAATGGCCTGGGCCGAGTTCTACACCACTGCCGCCAGCCTGGATGGGCGCTTTGGCGCAACCATCCTGGACAGCGACGGAGCGGCTATCGTCATCCATGAAAATCCGGATGACCATTTCAGTCAGCCGATTGGCGGCGCGGGTGCGCGCATTGCCTGCGGCGTCATTCAGGCTGCAGGCAGCTGGGCATTCCCCGAAGATTAGGGGTGCTCAGCCCGGCGGCCAGGTCATCTGGCGGCCACCGATGAGGTGCAGATGGATGTGGAAGACCGACTGGCCACCGTGGCGATTGCAGTTCATGACCAGGCGGTAGCCATCTTCGCCGATACCCTCGGCCTCGGCTATTTCCCGGGCAGCCAGAAACAGCCGCCCGACAAGCTCGGCGTCTTGCATCTGCAAATCGTTGGGAGTGGCGATACGGCGCTTCGGTATGATCAGGATATGTACCGGCGCCTGCGGATCGATGTCACGGAAGGCGAGAAGCTCGTCGTTTTCGAAGACGATCTCGGCCGGGATCTCGCGACGAATGATTTTCAGAAAAAGCTCATCAGACATCACTGCACTCCTTGGTCGATGCTTTCAATCAGCTTACCGGCTCGCTGTGCGGCAGCGGGCATCCCTTCGGGCTCGATCGCAGGCCAGGCGGCGGCGCGTAGCGGGCTGTAGAATGGCCCGGGGTCGATATCCATGACCCTGGGCCCGCGCGGCCCGAGCTCTGCGGCAAGAGCTCTGCTCATCCACTCCCTGCCCGCCTGGGCAACACCATAGGCACCCCAGTTCGCGGGGCGCTCAAGACAGTGCCGGTCGGCAACGAAAACGATCCTCCCCTGCCCAGACTCTCGCAGCAGCGGCAGCAACGCACTGGTCAACAGCATCGGGCCGGTAAGTCCGGCCTGCAACAGCTTGAACCACTCGTCAGCCGGCTGGTGCTCCAGCGGTCGCAGGGCAACAAAATCAGCAGCATTGTGCACCAGCACGTCTAGCCGCCCGATGCTCGTGCCGATCTGCTCGGCGACGTTCTGGTAGTCATCGGGCCCTGCTCCGGCCAGGTCGAACGGAAGCAGTGCCGGTGCGCAGCCAACTTCGCCTGCAAGCCCGTCATGCAGTTTGTCAAGCGCGCGCGCGTTCCGATCCAGGGCGATGCAATCACGCCCCGATTCGAGCAGTTGTTTCACCATCGCCGCGCCCAGCGCGCCGGCAGCCCCGGTCACCAGCCATACCGGCCGGGTTGATTTACTCATTGAGTGTCCGTAACAAGGCTTGAAACCCGGCCATTGTCGCAGATTCCGTCCCAGCAGTGAGCTAACATAAGCCCTGGTCCAGCAGCCGTTTGATAGCCGGAGTACAGTCACCTTGCCATTTTATGAATACATCGCGGATGCCGAGCCGGGTTGCGCGCACTGCCGCGGCGGCTTCACCGTGCTGCAGCGCCTGTCGGACCCCACACTCGACAGCTGCCCTCAGTGCCGCACACCGATACGCCGGGTCATTTCGCCGCCCAGCCTGGTCAGCGGCCAGTCCGACCTGAAGCCGTCCCGGCTTGAGCAGGCCGGATTCACCCAGTACCGCAAGGTCGGCAAGGGCGTTTACGAAAAGACAGCCGGCAAGGGACCTGGAGTCATCAGTGCCGATTGATCCGATCCGTCCGTTGGTGCTGCCGGCAGTCTGCCTGCTGCTGATCGCTTGCGCCAGCAGCCCGGTTGCTGACGGTGATGTCCAGGTCGCTCCAATCGGCCCGGCCCACGTCCTGGCCGAGCAGGGTCATGAAGGTCAGATGGTGGTCTGGGGTGGACGGATCGCCGCGGTCTACAATCTTTCTGATCGGACCGAGCTTGAAATCGTGAGCCTGCCGCTGGACCGGGCCGATCGACCGCGCCTGGAAGCGGAACCTGGAGTCCGCTTCGTCGCCGTGCAAGCCGGCTTTCTGGAGCCCATGCAGTACGCGCCTGGACGCTATGTCACCTTGCTGGGCAGCGTGGAAGGAATAGAACAGCGCAGCGTTGGTGAATTCCTGTATGAGCACCCGGTCATCGTCACCGACCGCCTTCACCTTTGGCCACAGGACACCGCCAGCTGGCGTCAGCAGCCTCGTTTCAGCGTCGGCATCGGCATCAGGCTCTGAGTGCCGCCCTGGCGGCGCGCCAGGCATACCAGACGTTTCCCCAGTGCGATGGCAGCACGCGTTCGCGAAGCAGGCGCTCGGGCTTGCGGTCAATCTGCCGGGCCAGACGCAGATCCAGTGCCCAGCTGGCTGCCAAGTGAACCTGGCGCCGCCTCTGCGCGGCATTCAAAGTATGAAGCGCGCGCTGCCCCCGGCCCACGGCCTCGGCCAGCATTGCCCTGACCAGGCCACAAAAGGCAGGCCCCACTGACTCGGACAACAGGTCCTGGCGGGAGAGCTGGTAATCGGCCTGAAAATCCAGCGGCACCAGCCACCGATTGGCGCGCGCGTCCAGCACCAGATCGCGCACAACGCGCAGCAGATAGTGGGCAGCACCCTGGATTTCGACGGCTGCCAGCTGGCCGTCCTCGCGCTCGACCAGCTTCGCCTCCAGCCGATGGACAAGCCCGCCCATGCTGCAGCAGTGTGTCCATAGCGCATCAAAGCGTTCGAATCGGGGCGTATCGGCGGCCGCCGCCACTGCATCGACCAGACTGATCATCTCTGCCATGTCGAGGTCTTGCCGGGCACCGGTTTGTTCCAAAGCCTGCAGCAGCGGGTGTGGGCTGGCCTCATCGGCCAAGGCATCACGCCACCAGGCCAGGCGTGCCGGGGCGATTTCCGGCGCGCTGGCCGCTGCAGCCAGCTCGGCAGCAAGGCAGCGGAGGACGAGAATGCGGTCGCGATGCGCCGCCGCAGCGAACGGCAGCGTGGCTGCCAATGGACTGCCGGCAACCAGTGTGCGCTCGCGGCACCAGGTCAGGGGCTGCATTGATCAGTGCAGGGAATCGCTGCCGGGCGCGGCGGACTCGATCAGCTCTCCCATATCCTCCTGGGCAAAGTTGTAGGCCTGATTACAGAACTGACAACGAACCTCGACGACCTCCTGGATCTGGAACAGTCCGGCCAACTCGGCCGCACCCAGATTGCCCAGCAGCGCCATAACGCGCTCGCGGCTGCAGGGGCAATAAAAATTAAGGGCCCTGGCCGGAAAAACGCGTCGCTGCTCGGCATGGAAGAGTCGGTCCAGCAGATCTCTACCAGGCGTCTCCAGCAACTCGCTTGCAGCGACCGTGGCCAACAAATGCTCCAGGCGATTCCAGCCGTCCTCGTCTGCCAGAACTGTACTCGAGGCGGGCATTTGCTGAATCAGGATTCCCCGTGCCCGGCCATCGGCGGCAGCCAGCCTCAATCGGGTTTCGAGCTGTTCCGAGCGGCGAAAGTAGGCCTCGATTGCCTGGTCCAGTCCTCTCCCCTCCAGCGGCACGATACCCTGCCAGCGCTGGCCGCCATCACAGGGGTCCAGGGTCAGGGTCAGAACTCCGCTCTCGCCAAGCATTGCCCACAACGAAGCCGTGTCATCTGGTGCTATCGCGCCCTCGCGCAGTCGTGCAATGGCGCGCATGCCACCACCATCGGTGCAGTCGGCCACCAGCAGCTTGAGCGCGCCACCCCCCTGCAGCTGCAAGCTCACCCGGCCACGGAACTTGATCCCGGACGACATCGCAGCAACCACCAGCAAGGCCTGGGCCAGTAGCTGGGCGACAGTATCCGGATAGCTCTCCCGAGCCAGTACCTCGGCGACCACGCTGTCCAGATCGACATAGACTGCCCGGGCATTGATATCTTCAAAAACAATACGTTGCAGAAAATCTCTCTCACTCATTCGAATATCTCCGAAAGAAGCAGGCTGGTGATTTGCTCTGGCCGGTCGAACTGCCAGTCAGCACCCCACGGTGTGCTGTCCCGGTCGGGCGGCAGATAGCCCCAGCGCGCCACCGAAGTCAGGGTGCCAGCCGCCCGCCCCGCAGTCACATCGCGCTCGTCATCGCCCACGAACAGGCACTGACCAGGATCACGGCCAATGCGATGGCAGGCAGCAAGCACGGGGTCAGGGGCCGGCTTGGAGCGAGCGACCGTGTCACCACTGATCACACAGGCAAAACGCTGGTCCCAACCTGCGGCCAGCAAAAGGGGTTCAGTCAGAAAGCCGGGCTTGTTGGTAACGACCGCCATCACGAGGCCCGCTTCGGCAAGGGCGTCCAGCACGGCCTCAATACCGGCGAAGGGGCGCGATCGCACCCACAGGTTTTCTGCATAGTGTTCCAGAAACTCGGGGCGCAGCGCCCGCCAGTCGAGCCCAGGCTGGTCAGCAAATCCCGCCTCCAGCAACCCCAGTGCGCCGCGTGACGCCTGATGGCGCAGTAAAGACTCCGGCAGCGGCGGCAACTGGCGCCGACTGCGCAGTGCCTGCAAGGTTCCGATCAGATCAGGAGCGGTGTCGGCCAGGGTGCCGTCCAGATCAAACAGAACGGCAGCGACCACAGCAGGTGATTTCATTCCGGACGCTTGGCGTGCAGCAGATAGTTGACCAGGGGACGACCGCCGATGCGAACCGTTCGAGTAAACGGGTTGTAATTCATGCCGCTGATATCCTCGACATCAAGGCCATGACGACGGCAAGAAGCCGCCAGTTCCTGCGGCCGGATCAGACGGTCATAACGGTGGGTACCGCGCGGGAGCAGACGAAGCACATATTCTGCGCCGACGATGGCCGTGGCCCAGGAAAGCGCCGACCGGTTGATGGTCGAAAAAAACAATGTACCCCCCGGACGGCACAGGCGCGCACAAGCTGCCACCGTACTATCCGGATCGGGCACATGCTCAAGCATCTCCAGACAGCAGACGACATCAAAGCCGTCAGGCAAATCAGCAGCCAGCTCCTCGGCCGTTATCGAGCGATAGTCTATCGTCAACCCGCTCTCGTGCTGGTGCAGCCTGGCCACGGCCAGGGGTTTCTCAGCCACGTCGATACCAGTAACCAAGGCGCCCTGGCCGGCCAGGGATTCGCACAAAATGCCGCCACCGCAGCCAACGTCAAGCACGCGCTGTCCGGCCAGAGTTACGCGCTCGGCAATGTATTCAACCCGCGGCCCGTTGATGTCGTGCAGGGGCTTGAAGTCGCCCTCGGGATCCCACCAGCGCGCAGCCAGGTCATTGAATTTATCGGCCTCACCTGGATCCAGGTTGCGCGCCTGGCTTTCTGACTGCTGAATCATTGACTGCTGCTCGGTCACGGTTGGCTCTCAACTGGATGGTCATGGCGCAACCGACGTGCCCACTCACGCGCCCGGGAAGCAACCGCTGCCTGATCCAGACGAACACACGATCCTGCTTGGTACACGTTTTGTCCCGCGATCCAGACCTTGTGGACCTGATGACGCGAGCAGGCGTAGACCAGCTGCGAAACCACATGATGCACTGGCAACGTCTCCATCCTGTCAAGCTTGACCGCCACGACATCAGCCTGCTTGCCGGCCCGCAGCGAACCGATACTGTCTTCCAGGCCCAGCGCCCTGGCACCGTTGAGGGTAGCCATGGACAAGGCACGCGCGGCCGGTATCGCCTCAGGATCACCGCTGAAACCCTTGGCCAGCAGCGCAGCCAGGCGCATTTCGGCAAACATGTCCAATGTATTGTTGCTGGCCGCGCCATCGGTACCGATGGCAATATTGACACCGCGTCGATCCAGTTCAGCAACCGGGCAAATGCCGCTGGCCAGCTTGAGGTTGGACGCCGGGCAGTGCAATACATGAACGCCGGCCCGGGCTACCCGATCCATGTCGACCGGCTCAAGCTGGGTCATGTGCACAGCCAGCAGGCGCGGCCCGAGGACACCCAGCGCAGCCAATCGATCCAGCGGATGCTTGCCGTAGCGCTCGCGACTGCCCTCGATTTCTCCCTTGGCCTCCAGCAGGTGCAAATGGATCGGCACATCCATTTCCTCGGCCAGCTCGACCATGCGGGCAAAGGCCGAATCACTTACCGTGTAGGGAGCGTGCGGGGCAAAAGCCGTAGTCATCAGCGGGTCGGACACCAAGTCCTGGTGAACCTGCAGACCGCGGGCGAAATACTCATCCTCGGTTTCGGCCCAGGCAGTCGGCAGACTGATAACCGGCAGGCCGATGACCGCGCGCATGCCAGCCCGGCTTGCGGTTGCCGCAGTCACGTCCGGGAAGAAATAGTTGTCGTTGAAACAGGTGGTCCCGCCGGCAAGCATTTCGGCCACCGCCAGTTCGGTGCCCGCACGCACGAACTCCGGCCCCACCCAGCGCTGCTCGGTCGGCCAGATGTGATCTTCCAGCCAGCGGATCAGGGGCAGATCATCGGCCAGCCCACGCATCAAGGCCATTGCCGAATGCGTGTGGCAATTGACCAGACCCGGGATCAGCACGCAATTGCCCAACTCCTCGCGCTGAATGCCGGGATGTCGGCTGTCGAGCTGCCGCTGCGGCAGCAGCTCGACAATGCTGTCGCCCTGCACGACCAGCGCGTGGTCCTCGAGGACCACGTTTTCCGGCTCGACCGGAACGATCCAACGGGCGAGCAAGGCAAGGCTGGGAACCGGCACGCGCTTCAGTCCTTGACGCGGGAGACGTACTCGCCCGATCGGGTGTCGACGCGGATCACCTCGCCTTCCTGCACGAACAGGGGCACACGCACCGTTGCCCCGGTTTCAAGACGCGCCGGCTTGCCGCCGCTGCCCGAGGTGTCACCCTTCAGACCGGGATCAGTCTCCACGATTTTCAGTTCGGTAAAACTCGGCGGCAGAACAATCAACGGAGCACCGTTCCACAGCGTCACCTGACACATGTCCTCTTCCTTCAGCCACTGCGCGTTGTCGCCGATGGCTTCCTTGCCGGCCGCCAGCTGCTCAAAGCTTTCGGTATCCATGAAGTGCCAGAACTCGCCGTCACTATAGAGATACTGGACTTCTTTTTCGAACACGTCGGCGGATTCGACGGTCTCGTTCGACTTGAAAGTCTTTTCGATGGTGCGACCGGTCTTGAGGTTGCGGACACGGACTCGGTTGAAGGCCTGGCCCTTGCCGGGCTTGACAAACTCGTTTTCGACGATGGTGTAGGGGTCGCCGTCGAGAATAATCTTCAAACCGCTCTTGAATTCATTGGTGCTGTATGTGGCCATGCTGTCTCCGAATTACAATATCGCCCCTGCCCGTTTACCAACCGACAGGGGCGTTGTCAGAATCTTGGTCAATCAAGCTCGTGAGCGCATTTTAGCGCGAAGCCATACCGGACCCAAGCAAAACGACTGGCGGGACCAGCTGCGTGATGCTTTCAGGCGCCCGGCCGAACTGCTGTCTTTCCTTGAGTTGGAAGACACTGCCGCTGCAAGCGCGGTCCAGACGCCCTTTCCGATGCTGGTGCCTCGCGCATTCGCAAGCCGCATGCGCCGTGGCGACAGCAACGATCCCCTGCTCCGTCAGGTATTGCCGGACCCGGGCGAACTCGATTCCAGGCCCGGCTATGTCAGCGATCCGGTCGGTGACCACGGCAGTCGCCAGGTGCGCGGCCTTTTGCATAAATACCACGGACGCGCCCTGCTGATCACGACCGGAGCCTGCGCAATCCACTGTCGTTACTGTTTCCGCCAGAACTATCCTTACGGGGATGAGCATCTCGGTCGCCGGCTTGCCCCGGCGCTGGATTACATCCGCACTCGCAGCGACATCAGCGAAGTCATCCTGTCTGGCGGCGATCCGCTGATGCTCGACACCGAGCGCCTGCAGCAATTGGGCGATGCGCTGGGCCTGATCGGCCATATCCGTCGGCTGCGCATCCATACCCGCCTGCCCGTGGTCCTGCCTGACCGGATCGACGAAAGCTTCTGCGGCTGGCTGCACAATTTACCGTGGCCGGTGGTGGTCGTCATTCATGCCAATCATCCGGCCGAATTCGACCCGAGCGTGGATCAAGCCATCCAGCGCCTGCGCAACGCCGGGGCGCATGTTCTGAACCAGACCGTGCTGCTGGCCGGCATCAATGACAATGAGGAAATCCTGGCTGAGTTGATGGAGCGCAGCTTCGCCGCCGGCGTGATACCTTATTACCTGCACCTGCTGGACAAGGTGTCCGGGGCGGCCCGCTTCGACAGTGAACCGGCAGTTGCGGGGCAGCTGCTGGAAAGACTTCGCGTGCGACTGCCCGGTTACCTGGTGCCGCGCCTGGTGCGCGAGGAAGCGGGGGCGCCATACAAGTTGCCCGTGTTGTAACGGGCGCTGACATCATCGATCAGTAATTCGACTGTACCGGGAGAGCCCAATGGCCCGCCAGAAGACCGAAATCAAGATACTCGTTGTCACCGACGACCCGAGCGCGCCTCGCGAACTGCTGAAGATGCTCGGAGAAGACAGCGGAGTGCGAACCCTGTTTGCCGACACCGGCAACGCCGTCAGCCGCACATTCGAAACCGACCAGGTCGACGTGGTCATGGTTCAGATCGATGCCGGCGACCCCGCCCTCTTCGAGACCGTGGTCCGTCTTGCCAGGGAGCAGCAGGAACAGGTCCCTGTGCTGGCCATCATCAAGGCCGACGATGCCAAGTCAGCGGTCACGGCGGCCTCGCTGGGGGTGGAAGGCTGCGTTTTTGCGACCAACTCGCGCCAGATCAAGCGACTGACCCTGTTCCTGGTCGACTCGGTACGGTCGCGGCGCGATTCCCGCCTTGCAATGCGCCGGCTGGAAGAAATCGAAGCCCGCTACACCTTGCTGCTGGACAGCTCAAGCGAAGCTATTGCCTATATCCATGAAGGTCTGCACATCTATGCCAACCGAGCCTACCTGGAGCTGTTCGGCTTCGAGAGCTTCGAAGACCTGGAAGGTCTGTCCATGCTGGATCTGCTGTCGGCCGAAGACGATGGGCCCGACCTGAAAAAGGTCCTCAAGGCTCTGGCGCGGGACGAAATTCCTGAAGACAACATGACCCTCAAGGCCCACCGCCAGGACGGGACCGGCTTCAAGGCCACCGTCGATTTCTCGCCAGCCCGGTACGGTGGTGAGTACTGCGCCCAAATGCTCATCCGCGAACAGCTGGCCCAGGCCGACCCGGCCCTGGCAGAGGAGCTGGAAAAACTCAGAACGCGGGATATGCTGACCGGCCTGCTAAACCGTCACGCTTTCCTGCAAAAGCTGGCCGCCGAGGCAATGACTCGCGACGACTCCAGCGGCCTGTCGGTGCTGCTGACCAGCCTCGACAAGCATGACGAACTGCAGTCCAAGCTCGGTCTCGGCGCAACCGATTCCCTGATCCGAGAGGCCGCCAGGCTGTTTCAGACCGCCTGCGGCGACGACTGTGTCATGGCCAGGTTGAGTGATCACAGTTTCGGCATCATTGCCAGCCTGAGCTCGCGCGAGGAAGCCGAAGCGATGGCGGCCCGCATCGTTGATCACTGCTCGGGCAAGATTCTCGATGTACGTGATACCAGCCTGACGGTATCGGCCAGCGTCGGCCTTGCTGTCGCCGGCAGCCAGGTTGAAGATGCCGAAACCCTGCTGGCCCAGGCCGATACCGCCCTGCACGAGGCCTTGCACGCCGGCGGCAACGCCTACGTTCGCTACCGGCCGCGTGTCTCCACCGATGCCGACGAGGACGATACCGCCTGGTCGGAACGCCTGCGCCATGCGCTGGATTACGACGAGTTCCGGCTGGTTACCTCACCCATCACCAGCATGGATGACGACGGCTTTCTGATCAACGAAGTCGAGACCCGACTGCGGGCAGAAGACAACGACGAAGTACTGATGCCCAGTGTCTACCTGCCGGCCGCTGCCCGACTGGGTATGGCCAGCAAGCTGGATATGGACATGATTCGGCGCCTGGCAAGCGCTATCGGCGAAAAGACCTCCAGCAGCGATCATCACTGGCTTATTCCGCTGTGTCTGGACACGATATCCGACGACGAAGCCATGCATGCGCTGAAGAATCTGGTCCAGTCCGGCAAGCTCGATCCCGATCAC
This sequence comes from Wenzhouxiangellaceae bacterium, assembly GCA_007695005.1. Taxonomy (GTDB): domain Bacteria; phylum Pseudomonadota; class Gammaproteobacteria; order Xanthomonadales; family Wenzhouxiangellaceae; genus Wenzhouxiangella. The sequence goes on from REEQ01000051.1 coordinate 75,710, forward strand.
GTCATCTGGGGTGTGCGCGAGCCGGAAGTCAGGGACAAGTTGCGCAAGGTTCAGACTTTCATCGAGCAATTCAAACCCCTGGGCGCTCGCTTCGCCCTGTGTGATGTTGGCCCCGACGCAACCGTCGAACCCTTGCTGATGCACCTGGAAATTGACTACCTGCGGATGGCACCGGAGATGATCCAGAACCTGAGCGCTGATGACAGCCTGCGCCAGCAACTGGCTGAACTGGTCGGCCACGCTGACCAGCACCAGGCCCGCGTGATCGCGCCCAAGGTGGAGCACACCGGCGATCTGGCCACCCTGTGGCAATTCGGCATCACCCTGGTTCAGGGTGACTTCGTTCGTGAAGAGGCATCTGTCTGACCGGGTCATAAGGCGCGTTGAGCTCATGCGGCTGGACGACTCCTTGGGTCGTCAGCGGAATCGCGCATCGAGGCTTCAAGTCGCTGCACGAACCGAGCGCCAGAATCAGATCCCGGTCCGCTGGCGGACCGGGCTTCATGCAAGCCAATGAGCAAGCCTTCCCGCCCGGAAGGCTGCTCGAAATCCGGGGCGATGTTCAGGCGCCCTGGGACAGCACCCTGATGCGCTCTTCCAGCGGCGGATGACTCATCATCAGTCGTTTCAGACCATCACCTACGCGCCCACTGATCCCGAAGGCCTCGACCGATTCCGGCAGACTGCTGGCCGCGCTGCCCGCCTGCAATCGACGCAGGGCTGCAATCATGTTGGCCCGTCCGGCCAGCTGGGCACCACCGGCATCGGCCCGAAACTCACGCCAACGCGAAAACGCCATTACGATCATGCTGGCCAGAATACCCAGCACCATCTGCAAAACGATCACCGAAATGAAGTAGCCGGGACCGTAGGCGCGGTCACTGCGAAACACGACTCGGTCGATCAGCTGGCCCAGAATACGGGACAGGAACAGGACAAAAGTATTGAGCACCCCCTGGATGAGGGTCAAAGTGACCATGTCGCCGTTGGCAACATGCGCCACTTCATGACCCAGCACCGCCTCAACTTCGTTCGGGCGCATGTTGCGCAGCAGGCCGGTACTGACCGCAACAAGCGCATTGTTGCGAGACGCGCCAGTGGCAAAGGCATTGGGCTCGGGCGCATCATAAATGGCGACATCAGGCATGCCGATCCCGGCCGCTTTGGCCTGGCGGGCCACGGTCTCCACCAACCAGCGCTCGGTCTGGCCATTGGCCTGATTGATCACGCGCGCCCGGGTCGATCGCAGCGCCATCGATTTCGAAAGCATCAAAGACAAAAAGGCGCCGCCCATGCCGAAGATCAGCGCAAAACCCAGCGTCCAGGCCAGGTTGACACTGATACCCTGGCTTACCAGCCAGGGCTCCAGCAGCGTCATGACGATACCCAGCACAACCAGCACGGCCAGGTTGGTACCAATCAGAAGAGCAAAACCTCGCATGGTCTTCAGTCTCACGATGTCAGAAGCTGAGGAGTAAAATGGCGTCATCCGACCGGCATTGCAAGCCCAACTCGAACTGCCCGGGATGAACACCAGAGCCAGCGCGTACCGCGGTCGCTTTGCGCCCTCGCCTACCGGTGAACTCCACTTCGGATCACTGGTGGCCGCGCTCGGCAGCTTTCTGCAGGCGCGATCCAGGGGTGGACGATGGCTGGTCCGGATCGAAGACATCGACCCGCCGCGCGAAGTTCCCGGCGCCGCTGCCAGCCAGCTCAAGACACTGGCCGAATTCGGCCTGACCTCCGATGAGCCGGTGCTTTACCAAAGCCAGCTGGGCAAAGGCCACCTGCAGGCACTGACGGCCTTGCTGCAATCCGGCCAGGCATTTCACTGCGCCTGCAGCCGGCGAGAGCTGCCGGACAGCGGCATCTATCCCGGCACCTGCCGCAACGGTCTGCCAACAGGCCGCAGGGCTCGCAGCGTCCGGGCCCGTGCGAAGCACCAGGACATCAGCTTTATCGATGGCATCCAGGGTCCGCAGTCCCAGAATCCCGGCCTACAAAGCGGGGACTTCGTCATTCGGCGGGCCGATGGCCTGATTGCCTACCAGCTCGCCGTCGTTGTCGACGATGCCAACGCCGGCATTACCGAGGTCGTTCGGGGCGCTGACCTGATCGAATCCACGGCTCGCCAGATTCAACTGTACCGCTACCTCGGTTGGCCGGTGCCGGCTTACGCACATCTGCCGCTGATTGTCGACGACAATGGCGAAAAGCTGTCGAAATCCAGTGGCTCCGATCCGATCAGGCGCTATCGGCACATCATCGCGCTGCGCCTGGCACTGCGCGCCCTTGGTCACGAACCCCCTGCAGGCCACAAGTCGCTGGATTCGATACTGACATGGGCGCAGCGGCGTTGGCAGCTTGAACGCGTACCAGTGGGACCGTCTGCGATCGGGGTTCAACCGGGCTGATGGTTGCCGCTATACTGCCCGGCACGTTCTCTGAAGCCTGACTCCATAGCGATGAACCCCAGTTATCTGGACTTCGAGCAGCCGATTGCCGAACTGGAAGCCAAGATTCACGAGCTGCGCAACGTCGGCAGCGATAACGCCCTGAATATCGAGGAAGAGATCCGGCGCCTGGAAGAAAAGTGCCGCGAGCGCACGGCCGCAATTTTCTCCGGCCTCAGCGAGTGGCAGATTTCGCAGCTCGCCCGTCATCCCCAGCGACCCTATACGCTGGACTATATTCCGATGATATTCAATCGCTTCGAAGAGCTGCACGGTGATCGGCACTACGGCGACGATCACGCCATTGTTGGCGGCCTGGGCAGCCTGGAAGGACGCGGCGTGGTCGTGATCGGGCATCAGAAAGGGCGCGATACCAAGGAAAAGGTGCAGCGCAATTTCGGCATGCCCAGACCCGAGGGTTATCGCAAGGCGCTGCGCCTGATGGAGCTGGCAGAGCGCTTCGGTCTGCCGATCATCACCTTCATCGACACACCCGGCGCCTACCCCGGCGTCGGAGCCGAGGAGCGCGGTCAGTCCGAGGCCATCGCCAAGAACCTTAAGGTGATGGCCCGTCTCAAGGTGCCGATCATCTGCAACATCATCGGCGAGGGCGGCTCCGGCGGCGCGCTGGCGATTGGTGTCGGAGATCGAACCAACATGCTTGAATACAGCATTTATTCGGTCATTTCACCCGAGGGCTGCGCTTCTATCCTGTGGAAAGATGCGGCTCGAGCTGAAACCGCCGCCGAGGCGCTCGGTCTGACCGCCCGGAGGCTGAAGGAACTTGGCCTGGTAGACAAGCTGATCAAGGAGCCGCTGGGCGGTGCCCATCGCTCCCCACAGCGCGTGGCCGTCAAGCTTCGCGAAACCATTGTCGCCCAGCTCGACCGCCTCTCCAACTTCACCACTGAAGAATTGCTGGACAACCGCTACCAGCGCCTGATGAGCTTCGGCGCCTTCGAGCGCGGATGAGCGAGCTGGCCGACAGCTGCTGGCCGCCCGTCCCGGAAGCCAGTGACTACCCCGGCCGTGGTCGAATACTGATTGCTTTCTCTGGCGGCGCCGACTCGGTCTGCCTCGCCGCCCAGGTCGCCCGCTCCGGCACCACGCGCACGCTGCTGGCCGTGCATGTCGACCACGGGCTCGACCCAGACAGCGCTGAACGTTCCGAAAGAGCGTGCGAACTCGCCGCTGGGCTGGGGCTGCAGTTCAGGCTGGAGCGATTGGCGCTGGGCAGGGGCAACGAGGCCGTGGCGCGCCGTGCACGCTACCAGGTATTCGAGAAACTGCTTGGGGAAGAAGAGCTGTTGCTGACCGGCCACCATGCCGACGACCAGGCCGAAACCATCCTGTTGCGCCTGCTGCGCGGTGCCGGCCCACAGGGTCTGGCCGGCATTCCGCGCCAGCGCAGTCTGGGGCGTGGCTGGGTGTTTCGTCCGCTGCTGGCCTGGTCACGTGGCAGCATTTTAAGCTGGCTCAACCAGCACGGCCTGAGCTGGCAGGATGACCCGACCAATACCGATCTAAGCATAGACCGCAACTTTCTCCGTCACCGCATTGTGCCGCTGCTCGAATCTCGCTGGCCGGGGTTGCGTCAGCGTCTGGGCCGCAGCGCCGCGCTGGGTGCCGGAGCCGTTGAGGCACTGGACTGGCTTGCCGAAGAAGATCTGCAGGTCGTGCAAATCGACCGCTACCGCCTGGACCTGCAAGCTCTGTTGGCCCTGAATCGATTCCGCCAGGGTCAGGTGCTCCGATACTGGTGCATCCAGCACGCGCTCAGCCCTCCCCCGGCCAGTCAGCTCGACAGTTTCATCGATCAGATGGGTCAGGCTCGTGCTGATCGACAGCCGCGTCTGCAACTCGGATCACGCGTGCTCAGTTGCTGGCGAGGGCATATCTGGATGGACCGCGACTATCCCGAGTTTGCCTCGTGGCAGACGAACTGGTCAGGCTTGGGCATGCTGGCCTTGCCGGGGCGACTCGGCAGCCTGGCTTTGCGCGGTGGAGAAGCGCCATTTTCGAACTTGCTGCAGGTCCGTCTCGGCCGCCAGGGTGAGCGCATCGCGCTGCCCGGACGCTGCGGTCGTCACGCGCTCAATCAGCTGATGGCCGAGGCTGGCATCCCGCCCTGGCAGCGACGGCTGTGGCCGCGTCTGGAACTTGACGGGGAACTTGTTGCTGTCGGCACGAGATGGCTGGCCGACGGTTTTCGCGAGCTGCTGGCTCAGCGTCAGGTGGCGCTGGAGTGGCGTGATCGCCCTGCTGAATTGAGCGGATAGGCGCCCGCAAATGGCCGCGCAAGAGGGCGGACTTCTGTTGATTTGAGAATCGCACGCTGGCACTGGCAGGCGACGCCGGGTACCATTGCCGGCCATGAGCAAAAATCCTTCCAAGACCAACCAAACCGAACCGGATTTCGAGTCAGCGATGCAGCAGCTCGAGGCTCTGGTTGAGCACCTGGAATCCGGCGAGCTGGGACTGGCTGAGTCAATGAGTCACTTCGAGCAGGGCATCCGGCTGAGCAAGCAATGCCACGCCTTGCTCGAGCACGCCCGGCAGTCGATCGAAGTGCTGTCCGACCCGGAAGATGAATCCAGTGCCAGTGCCATCAGGCTCAGCGAGGACGAGAATCGGAACGACGATCAGACCGGCGATCAGA
>REEQ01000142.1 GCA_007695005.1 Wenzhouxiangellaceae bacterium
GTGTAGCCACTCCTACATCAAGCGTCGAGAACGCAGTCCACGGACGCCGAGAGGCAAGCCCTACGGGGGCTCCGGACGAATCCGCCTGCGGCGTTAAAGTGGCTCGACGTAGAACAACTATGCCTTCGCCACTTTGCCTTGCAGGCGAATCCGTCCGGAGCCCTGAATGTGGCACGATTAGCGACGGTGTTAGTGAAGCTCGAATCTATCCACGAAGATATCCGTCACCACCGGCTGCGGACAGCGTGGGTTGTTCACCGCAGCTCGCTGCAGCACGTGCGCCCGCATGGTGTTGGGCACCCGATCAGGGTTGTTTCCAAACGGATGATTGCGTCCAAGGCTGATCGCAAGATTCGAGAGTCCGCCCGGCCGCAGGTGGCAATAACTCATGATGGTGCCAGAGCCCTGGCCAGTCGGCCCGGGCAGACTGGGAGTTCCGCTGAAGCAGTTAGCTTCCTCACCGAAACACTCGTCGACGACAGGCTGATAACAATGCGTGTGCTGTGAGCCGAAGTTGTGGCCGATCTCATGGGCGACAACGAAAAAGGCCCAGTTTTGCGGATTGGCATCGGGATTGAATTCAGTACCAAGGCCCTGGCTGAGACCGTAATCAAAATTATTGACACACAGAGCGCCGACATAGGCGACACCCGATTGTGGGCCGGCATCAACGAGATGGGCGATTGTGCGAGTCTGATCCACCGAATTGGCAGCGTTGTTCCAGTAGCTTCGAAACTGCGCCAGCAGATCCCCGCTGAGATCCCACGGCTCATCATCATCCCGGAGGGTGATGCTCGAGATGACGATCTCGGTATTCAGATCGTTGACGTACAGGGTTGAAATGAAATTTGTCAGATCTCCCAGAAAGTCGATCACATCTTGAGGGTCATCAAACTGATTGACGAAGCGCGCCGTTGTGTCGTAGGCCAGGCGAACCCGGTAGCGCTCGCCGCTGTCCTGGCGCGGCTGAGTCAACTCCGGTCGCGCCAGTTCGTCAGCCAGACGCGCCTGAATGCTCTGTTGCTGAATCGCTGAATCCACCCCACACTGAAAATGATCATGCTCGGCCGACCTGGCTGCGGCTTGATCGCTGACCGAGCGGGCTTGCAACTGACTGGCATCGCTCTGCAGCACCCAGTGGCCGCTACGCTCGCTCAGCACCCCACGAATCAAACCATCTGCCCCGACCGACAGACTGGCCTGACTGCGATGGCCTTCGCCGACAATCGCACCGCTGTAGAAGCGGCGCTCGGACCGCAATGGCAAGAGCTCCGCACCTGGTCGCCGCAAGCTCGCATCGCGGGCGATGGGATCAACCTGCAGCAAAAGCAGGTCAACATGGCGCTCATCGCTCAGGCGCAGTCCCCTGATCAGGATTTCATCCGCATTCCGATCCACTGTGGTCAGTGCAGCAGCATCCAGCAAGGCCCGCTCCGCCTGGGCTGCAGAGGCGACCAGCAGAAGAAGCACCAGGCTTGCGATGCTGAACGGGCGCGATGGGTCCGAGCTTGGCATAAGTGATCCTGTGAGCTGATGTCAAAGCCTTTTTAGGCCAGTTCATTGGCACGCGTCAACCTGAAGTTGCCGCAGCCGCCACGGCGATTGCTTGTCTTGTGACCAGGCTCACATGTTTTGGCCAATCTCCGCCTTCAACGGGCCTGGTAGGGCCATTCGTCCGGCCTGACCTGCGAGTTCACGATCTGCCCACCTTCGTGGCGAAGCACTTGCAGGTTTGCAATCGCCTCGGGAGGTAGCTGGTCCGGATATTGCAGATGCATGGTGGTCAGCTGTCCTATGGTGCGACGCGGCACGGGCTGATCATTGATGCTCAGATCGAGAAACGGCCAGGGATCGAGCATGGCATGGCGCTTGTCGACGAGGTGAAAGAAGGTGATGAAGTTGGCATGAAACAGACAGTGTCCGACCGCCTGAGGGACCGGATGCAGCGCCTTGACCATGGAATCGACCGATACATAACGACTCCACTCTGGCGGCGGCGCCAGATCCAGCACCAGGACATGGCAGCGCTCGGCAGGAAGATCCAGGCCAAGTACGGCATCGCTGATTTGATGCGCCAGCTCGGCCATGCTGCTGGAGCGGTCAGCAAAGGCGCGTGCGTGCTGGTGAGTCGCCAGACCCAGGGCCAGGCCGATGAGCAGCAATGCGACACTGGCAATCGCTCTGGTGCCCCTCCCCAGCCTGGAGAAAACGCCGTCCAGGCCAATGCCCAGCAGCATGGCCAAACCCGCCAGGCTCATGTAGTACAGCCGCGACTGCATCGCCGTTTCGACGGCCGACTCCTGCGCCATCAAGGGTGCAGCGTTCAGGACCACGACGGGCGCCTGCAGCAGCGCCGGCAACAGCAGCAGGCTCAAGCCGATCACAAAGGCTATCGGCGACGGCAGAGTTGCTGTGCTGGCGGGTCGGGCTGGCGGTGGCGCAGCCCGGAACAGGCCGAGACTGCTGACCAGCAGCATCAGCGACCCGACCAGCATCAAGCCACGCTCAAGCACAGTCAGACGCTCCCAGAACGTTGACCAGGACCAGGCCAGCTGCAACCAGGTCACGGAGCCCTCGAGCAAGATACGCGACAACGGCAGGCCGGAAGCAATGCCCGACCCAAAGGTACCCAGTGTCGCATGGCGCCAGAGAAAGAAAATCAGCACACTGGCTGCGGCCAGTGCCAGGCCGAACAGCAGGCGAAGCCGCCGATCAGGCCGGGCCAACGCGGCAATGGCGAGGATCATGGCCGATCCCAGGGCGCCGATCAGGCCAATCTCTTTGCTCAGCATGGCTGCCAGCATGAGCACGGAGGCTGCCAGCATATCGCGGATCGACAGGTAACGAATGAAGCGCAGGCTCATCACCAGGCCGAGCAGAACGAACAAGGCGGCCAGCAGGTCAAAACGCGCAGACCACCACAGTGCGGTGCCGATCACGGTGGGATGGAGGCCGAACAGCAGGCTGACCAGGGTGGCTGTCATCAAGCCGACGGCGAGGCTGCGCAGCAGCGTGAACAGGGCCAGGCATACGCCAAGGTGGAGCATCAGGCTGATCAGGGCATGCGCGAAATAGTCGGTCCCAAACAGCCAGCCGCCCAACCACAGGCCGGCAAATCCCAGCGGGCGAAAGACGGCTCCGGGCATGGCAACGAAATGATCGGTGTAGAACAGGGGCCAGGGTGACCCGAGCATGCGCACCATCGCCAGTTGCATGAAATCATCGCGACCCCAGTCCCCGTGCAGGCCCGGCCAGAAGGCGACCGAGACCAGGCCGATGAGGAGCAGGAGCGCCAGCTGCAGCGGTCGCTGGTCAGGCTTGAAGCGATCAGACAGAGAAAGCTTGTTCATGCAGTACTCGGCTCAGATCGGGCCGTCGCGCGCCGTTGGGGAGCTTCGGGCCGGCAAGAATACCTGAAAAGGCGAGCACTTACAGCCTGGGCAAGTGCTTACTAGTAAGTAACCTCTGAACAATGCTGCCGCAGGAGCTGCTCAGTCTGGGAAGCAGACAACGGTCGTCCCAGCAGATAACCCTGGCCCAGCGGGCAACCTGCGTGTTTGAGAAATTCCAGCTGTGCGGGCGTCTCGATGCCTTCGGCGATCAGCTCCATGTCCAGCGCCCGGGCCAATGCGATGATCGCCTTGAGTACCGACTGTTTCTGCGCAGAGTGCTCGATGTTGGCCAACAGCGACTGGTCGATCTTGAGCTGATCCAGGGGCAACGCGAGCAGCTGTGCCAGGTTGGAATAGCCGGTTCCGAAATCATCCATGGACAGGTGCACCCCCAGCTTGTCGAGAGCAAGCATCACGCCTGCCGCCTGATCGGGTGCCTCCATCAGCGTGGTCTCGGTAATCTCCAGCTCCAGCTGCTCGGGGGCAATCCCGAACTCCTGGATGACGGCGGCAATCGAGGCGGCCAGGGCCTCGCTGCGAAACTCGCTGGCCGAGAGATTGACCGACACGCGTGGCGCATCAAGACCGGCATCCCGCCATTGCCCAAGCTGGAAGCAAGCCTTGCGCAGCACCCAGATATCAATCTTTCTGATTTGCCCAGTTTGCTCGGCGAAAGGAATGAAAGCCCCGGGCATGATCATGCCGCGCCGGGGATGCTGCCAGCGGATCAGGCATTCCAGGCCGACCAGGCGCTGCTCGGTCAGTGAATATTGCGGCTGATAGAAAAGCTCGAACTGATCCTGCTCCAGCGCCTTGTTGATGTCCTGCTCCAGAAACATGCGCTCGCTGGTGACCGTACCGAGCTCGGGCCGATAGGCCGCCCAGGCATTGCCACCACCCTTGCGTGCCTGCTGCAAAGCCAGCTCGGCAGCGGCCATCACCTCGCTGACGTTGCGCCCATGGGCCGGAAAATGAGCCAGGCCGATGCTGGCCGTGACGGTTAACTGATGGTCTTCGATCTGAATCGGTACCGCAATCCTCTCCAGCAGGCCCTGGCACAGGCGAGCCGTCGTCTCGCAGCTGTCCGCAGCGCCCATCAGAATGCAGAACTCGTCATTACCGCTGCGGGCAACCAGATCGGTGGCGGCAAGCTGGCCCAGTATGCGCCTGGCCAGCGCCGCCAGCAGCTGGTCGCCAACGGCCATGCCCATGGCTTCGTTGATCGCCCCGAAACGATCGAGGTCGATGATCAGGAGCATTCCACCCTGCCCGCCCATGTCGGTCTGCGCGATGGCGGTCCTGAGCTGTTCCCGCAGGAAGGCGCGATTGGGCAGCCGCGTCAGCCGGTCGTGATTGCTCAGAAAGCGGATGCGCTCGCGTTGCTCGTAATCCGAGGTCAGATCAGTCCAGGTGCCGATCACCTCTGTATGCCCATCTCTGGCTGCCAGCACTCGCATTTCATCGCGCAGGTGGCGAGTCTTGCCATGACCATCGATGATCCGATAGTCAACTGCCAGCTGGTCGGCATCAGACAGCTCGGCGGCGATCCGGCTGCGCTTGTCGCGATCCTGCTCAAGAATGCGCGACTCCCAGCCGGCATTTTCAATCAGCTCGGCAGCCGAAAGGCCGAACAGGCGCACGACATTGGGACTGATCCAGAATGGCGCCAGGGTGGCGCTAGCCTGGTAAAGCACCACCGTGCTGCTGTCGAGTACGTGTTCGAGCTGCCGGCGGTAGTGCTCCAGGGCCCGGGTACGTGCCTTGACTCGCCAGCGAAGCAGCGCAGAAAACACCAGCAGCAACACCACGACGAAGAGCAGACCCATGGTCAGAGGGACTACCCAGGGCGGCATCGCCGTCAGCGGTTCCGGCACCAGGGCCCGCTGCAGCGCCCTGAAATAGGGCGAGTCCCCCTGCCCTTTCCATCGCAAAAGCATGTCGTCAATTGCCTCCAGTCGGTCCGGGGACACGGTCAACGGGGCGGCAAAATGCAGGCTTTGCTGGTCGAAGGTGATTGCCGCGTCAGCCAGGCCGTGTCTGCTGGCAAAACGGGCACCAAAAAAATTGTTGGAGGCTGCCGCGTCCGCATCGCCACTCTCCACTGCCGTGAAGGCCTCGAGCATGCTTGAGACGATGACCAGCTCGACGCCCAGCTCCGGCCTCGCTTCGAACCAGCCTTGCTAAACCGAACCACGCAGCACGCTGATGCGCAGCCCGCGCAGGTCATCCAGGGCCAGCAAGTCCAGCTGAGCTGGTCGATACAGCTGGCTCCAGGCCTGAGCAACCGGCACCTGGTGAAAGGCAAATCGACCGCGACGCTCGTCCGTGGCGGCGACATCCGGCATCAGGTCGATCACCCCGGCTTCCAGCGCCTGCAAGCAGTCACTCCACTCACAGTCCTGGAATTCCAGGGACCAGCCCTGGCGCTCGGCAATCGCCTCGATCAGCTCGACAAACAGGCCGGCCGGGCGCTGGTGCTGATCACGATAGACCTTGGGAGGGTTTTCATAAATGCCAATGACGAGACGCTCACCTGAACCGCCAGAGGCGGCACTTGCCAGGCACGAAAGACTCAAGGCCAACAGCAGGGCTCGGCAATGGTTTAACAGCCAGAGCCATCGACTGCCTTGCTGCTGCGACTTTCCGGGCATTGATGCGACGCACCTTTGCGAATACCTTGTGGAGTATACGAGCGCAACATCGAAGATGCACTTGCTCGCGTCTTCCCAGGCGGGACCAGCCACTCCCTCGCCCATGCAACTTGCGCGCTTGCACCTCCACTCCCCAACTGACACAATCAGGCCATGACGAAAACGCTCCTCCAGTCCATGAAAGGCAGCATTGTCCTGCCCCTCCTGGCAGCCATTGCAGTTGGCTGTGCCTCACCATCCCGGCTACAGCACGATGTGAAATCCGAGGCCCAGGCCATGGCTCAAGCGCCAGCGGCGCTGGTCCATTTGTTCGGCGATGCCGACGCAGTCGTGCCCTTCAGTGACCTGGTTGGACTGACACCGGTTCAGGAGCAAGCGTTTCTGGACTGGTTCCATGCTGCCCATCGCTCTAACATACCCCCCCATCAACGCGTCGCTGAATACCTGCAGAACAGACTGAAGGGAGTGCTGTTCGATCATCAAACCCTGGGTGCAGCAGATACTTTGATCGAGGGCAAGGGTAATTGCGTTTCGCTCGCCCTGGTAACGACCGCAGTCGCCAGACTGGCGGGGATCGAAAACGACTGGCGCCTGACCATGAACAACCCGATCTACTCTGCCGATGGCAGCCTGGTCTTCAGCTCCAATCATGTACACACCCGACTGTTTGATCCCAGCTATGCACCCCGGCCAGGGCAGATCACCCTGGTCAGGCCTATGGTGATCGTTGACTATTTCACCGACCACCCCTCACTTTTCGGCGGCCGCACACTCAACGAGCAGGAGATGATTGCGCTGGTCTATCAGAACCTTGCCGCCGAAGCGCTGGGCAGAAAAGACCTGGCCAGCTCGCTCCAACTGGCCATGACCGGCCTTGGTCATGACCCCGACAACGCCGAGCTTTACAACCTGCTTGGCGTGTTGCATCAGCGCCAGGAAGCGCTGCCGGAAGCTGAAGCCTTTTTCCGTCATTCCCTCGCTCTCGATCGCCAGCTCAGTACCCTGCGCAACCTCGAGTCCTTGCTGCTCAGGATGGAGCGGACCGAAGAGGCCAGACGCATCAGTCGCCAAATCCAGGCAATGCCGGACTCAGACCCGTTCCCCTTCATTCAGCTTGGCGATCGGGCCTTTGCTGACGGCCGCCTGAACACCGCTCGTCGGTACTACCGTCAGGCCCATGAACTGGCGCCGTATCTGCCGAAGTTGCGTTACCGGATTGCGATGCTTGAGCGGGATCGCGCTGAACGTTCGACCGAGCTGTCCCTGCAGGCGGCCATGGCAAAGACCCATCTGCCTTACCCCCCGTCTGTTTCGAAGTTTGCACCAGAATGACGCCGATCGCTGCGCGCGTGCCCGATGGCAGCGCGCCGAGGCTCGGGCAAAAGTCTTGACCTGAGCCACAGCGTTCCGATGCCCCGGATGTTGACCGCCGTTGTCCTTCTTGCGCTGATGCTGGTCAACACCCTGGTGCTGATCGGCCCGATGCTGTTGATTGCCCTGATCAAGCTGATACTGCCGATCAAGGCCAGTCGTTCGGCTTGCTCAGCCGCGGTGATGTGGATCGCCGAAACCTGGGCCGAGATCAACAAGGCCATCTTCGCCCTGCTGCTGCCAACCAAATGGGATATCCGAGGTGCCGAAGGCCTGCGCCGCGACCGTTCCTTCCTGGTGATATGCAACCATCAGAGCTGGGTGGATATTCCCGCTCTTATCCAGGCGCTCAACAACAAAACACCTTATTTCAAGTTCTTTCTCAAGAAAGAGTTGATCTGGGTGCCCTTTCTTGGGCTTGCGTTCTGGGCACTGGACTATCCGTTCATGAAGCGCTACAGCAAGCGCTATCTGCAGCGCCATCCGGACATGAAGGGCAAGGATCTGGAAATCGCCCGTCGTGCCTGCGAGAAGTTTCGTGGCTTGCCGGTCACTGTCACCAATTTTCTCGAGGGCACCCGCTTCACCGCAGACAAGCATGAGGATCAGCGCTCTCCCTATCGCCATCTGCTGCGCCCCAAATCGGGCGGAATCGCCTTTGCATTGAACGCACTGGGTGACCAGATCGACGCCTTGCTGGATGTCACCATCGTTTACCCGGGCGAGCACACACCCGGATTCTGGGCGTTGATCAGCGGCCAGGTCCCGAAAGTCATCATTGACATTGAGACTCGACAACTGGCACCTGAGCTGTGGCAAGGCGACTATGCCAACGACCCCGGGTTCCGGCAGTTCATGCACCAATGGGTCGCTGAACTTTGGGAACAAAAAGACGACAGAATCGAGCGCCTGCGACGCGGTATCGATACATCTTTCTGAATGCTCATCAATCATTCTTGCCAGGCGCGCATGCGGGCCCGACCGCCGACATGGACAGATCAGCTATCGTAATGGCGATCATTTACCCGATAAGGAAACACAAGCAGGATGACCAACTCCATCGCCGTCATTGGTAGTGGCATCAGCGGCTTGAGCGCGGCCCATGCCTGCCGCAAGGCGGGCTGGAAAGTGACGCTGTTCGAAAAGGAATCGACGCTGGGCATGGCCGCCCATGGACTAAAGGTCGATGGCGGCATTGTTGATGTGCCCTTGCGAGTCATGGGTGAACACGCCTGGCAGCATGTGCTCGCGCTGGCCACGGAAGTTGGCATGGAAACCTTCCCGGTCAATGTCTACGTCTCATGCAGCGGGCTGGACGGCAACACCTGGTTTCGCAGCGGCAGATTTCCGATCACCCAGTGGCCTACGGTCGGCTCGCTGCGCTTTCTGGGGCCGCGGGCACTGCGGCTGGGACTGGGGCTGTCTGGCCTGGCCAGGCTGACCCGATGGCTGCGGCAGCAAAATGGTGCTGTCAGCCTGGCGGACGCCCTGAAAGAAAAGCCCATCGATCCGCTGTGCTGGCGTGGGTTGATCCTGCCGCTGTTGAAAACCATCTGCACCTGTGAAGAGGAGCATCTGCTGGCCTGGCCGGCGCATCAGATTCTGGGATTGCTGCACGGCATCCTTCATCAAAGCGACTTGCTGAGATTGCGGGGCGGCACGGCGAAGCTGGCCGCCGCCCTGGCCGATGGCATCCAGGCTTTTCCGGGCAGCCCGATCAAGCGGCTGCGCAGCAACCGGAAGTCAATCAGCGTGGAGAACAGCCGCGGCGAAGGCGGGCGCTTTGATCGTGTGATCGTTGCCGTCCAGGCCAATCAGCTGGATTTTCTGGGTGACGGGCCTTATGCCGAAGAGCGTCACACACTGGCAGCAATTCCTTATGCCAATGGCGAGTTGATCGTGCATCGCGACCAGCGTTTCATGCCGGCTCGGAGACAAGACTGGACAGCACTGAATTTTCAGGCCGACGAGGCGCTGGCACGCTCGATGTTTACCGTATGGGTCAATACAGTGGAACCGAGCCTGGCCGACAAGGCACCGGTCTTTCAGACCTGGAACCCCCTGTACTCGCCCGATCCCGACCTGGTGCTGGCACGAATTCCCATGCAACGCGCCGTGGTAACGAAACACACAGCCGCCCTGCTTGAGCAGATACGCCGCTGGCACGCCGAGCCAGACCGCCGCCTGTTTTACTGCGGTTCCTGGGCCTTTCCGGGCGTTCCCTTGCTGGAGTCCGGCGTGGAATCGGCCCGGAGCGTGGTCGGCTCAATCAAGCGCCAGTACCAACGCGGACCGGACGCTACCAGCCACGGATAGGCTCAAAAGGCAATTTGCGCCAGCAACAATCCATCGAATGTATATTGGTCTTACCCCCGAACTGGATTCTTCGTGATCATGACTGCGCGTGCCTTTGCAAGACTTGTCGCCTTTGCTTTCCTGACATTGCTGGCAGGGGTCTTTTCATCGCCAGTTTTCGCCGCCGAGCTGGTAGCACGCGATTTGCGCAATGCTCAGTCAATGGAAGGATTATTCACCGTCCATGTCATTGCCGATGAACGCATCGCTTTCGAGATCCCGTCGGAGATGCTGGGCCGCGACATGGTGGTGATGAGCCGCTATGCCAGCGCCCAGGAGGGTCTGGCCGCACGCGGCGGCGGCGACCGCATGACCGAGAACATGGTGGTCTACTGGGAACGGCGCGGCAACCGGATCGTGCTGCGCACCCGCACCCACGCCAATACGGCCAACCCCGACTCCCCGCTGGCTCTGGCCGTGGCCAACTCCAACTTCGCGCCGGTACTGGCGAGTTTTCCGATCGCCTTTGAGCATCGCGGCAAAGCGGTGATCGAGGTCACCGACCTGTACCTGCAAGACCACCCCGCGTTTTCATTCCCGCGCCAGCGCCGCGCCGACCTGGAGATCCGCAGCTTCGATCCGGATCGCAGCTGGCTGGAGTGGGCGCGGGCGTTCCCCGAAAACATCGAGATTCGGGCCGTTCGCAGCTACCAGGCCGACAACCCGCCGTCAAATCGTCGCGGCGGCACGGTCTCCTTCGAGATCAATCATTCGATGATCCTGTTGCCCGAAGAGCCAATGATGCCGCGCCTGGCCGATGAGCGCGTGACCTACATCACCCAGACCCAGACTGACTACTCGCGCCCCTTTCAGGGCGTCCGGCCTTACCAGTACCTGCGCCGCTACCGGCTCGAACCCAGCGACATGGAGGCCTTCCGCCGAGGCGAGCTGGTCGAGCCGATCAAGCCCATCGTCTGGTATATCGACCCGGCCACGCCGCGCCAATGGATTCCATACTTCAAGGCCGGAATCATGGAATGGGAGCCGGCCCTGGAGAAGGCTGGCTTCAAGAACGCACTCAAGGTCAGGGTCGCACCGACCGAAGAAGAAGACCCGAGCTTCAGCCTGCTCGACGCCCGCTTCAACGTAATTCGCTACGTGGCCACGCCGGTGCGCTCGGCCAATGCCGGAGGTGACGTGATCGACCCGCGTTCCGGCGAAGTGATTCGCGGCCACATGAACATGTACCACGGCCTGGCCGAGCGCCTGCGCTGGTGGCTGGTCGCCCAGGTCGCTACCGCCAACCCCCGCTTCCGTACCCATGAGCTGAGCGAAGAGGATCTGGGCGAAGCCCTGCGCTATGTGGTCTCACACGAAATGGCCCACGCCATGGGCCTGCCGCACAACCAGCGCGCCAACTTCGTCTTCCCGGTCGAACAACTGCGCTCGCGCGAGTTCGTCGAGGAATGGGGACATGCGGCATCATCGGTAGGACGGACCCGCTACAACTACGTTGCCCAACCCGGCGACGATGTACCGCCGGAACGGCGAATCGGTGTCTGGGACAAATTCGCCATCATGTGGGGCTACCGGCCGATTCCCGACGCAACCAGCCCGGAGGAAGAGCGCGAAACGCTCAACCAATGGATCGTCGAGCGCGCCGACCAGCCCTGGTTCCGGTCCGCCCTGCCCCAGTTCGGCATGGACGTGGAATGGGACCCTTACCGGATGACCGAAGGTATTTCGGACGACCCGGTCAGGGCCGCCGAGTACGGCATGCGCAACCTGCGCGAGGCCACCCGCCAGCTGGCCGACTGGGTGCTAAGCCCCGGCGACGATTTTTATGAACTGGAAACCCACTACCTGCAGAATCTGACCCAATGGAACCGCTACGCAGAGCACGCTGCGGCCGCCATCGGCGGTTCCTGGACCCATCACAAGCGCGTTGGCGAGGACGGACCGGTCTACACCCCGATCGAGGCCGACTACCAGCGCCGCGCCATGGCCTTTATCGACGAGCACGTGCTCAGCACCCCGCACTGGGCCCTGGACATGGACATGCTCAGGCGCCTGGAACATGCCGGTGCGGTCGAGCGCATCCGGGCCTATCAGGCGCTCGCCGTCCAGCGCCTGCTCAACCATGCCCGGCTGGCCCGGATGATCGAGCACGAAGCCTTCCTGGGCGCCGACACCTATCGCCCGGCCGACATGCTCGACGATGCCCGGGCCATGGTCTGGCGCGAGCTCAGTGACGGCGAAGCCATCGACACCTGGCGGCGCAACATGCAGCGCGCCTGGCTGGAGCAGGCCCACTACCTGCTCCACGAGGCCGAATCCAGGCACTGGCACCCGCCGTCGTCGGGCAACCTGCGCGTATCCGACAACAACGATCCGCCGCTGAATGCCGACCTGCATATTGGCCAGTCCGACATCCGGCCGCTTATCCGCGATCAGCTCAATCTACTGCGCGCGGACATCGATCAGGCACTCGAAAACGGCGCGGCAGATCGCATGACCCGCATTCATCTCGAGGATGCGCGCCGGCGGATTGATTCAGCGCTGCGCTGACAGGCCTGGCGACAGTCACGACCATGCAACCGGCAGAAGCTACATTTTGAATTTGGATACAAACGGCGCGGCCGGCGCTTTGCTGATGGCTGAAAGTACGATGAAAGCAAGCTACCGTTCTACCTTTGGCCGGCTGCTGCCCGGTCTGCTGCTGGTCGTCGCTCTCGGCGGCATCAGTCTCGCCAATGCCGAGCGAGAAGCCGAAGCCCCGCGTCTGAGCCATGAACAGACCCCGCGCCTGGTCATTGGCATCACCGTTGATCAGATGCGCCCGGATTACTTCTACCGGTTCTGGAACCACTACGGCGACGGCGGCTTCAAGCGCCTACTCAACCATGGCTTTCTGTTTCGCAACGCCAAGTACCGCCACAGTCATACCGCGACCGGCCCCGGCCATGCGGCGGTCTACACCGGCACCACGCCCAGGGTCCACGGCCTGATCGGCAATCGCTGGTACGTGCCGGCGCTGGATCGCCAGATCAATGTGGTTGAAGTGCCTGACAGCGACTTCGTGACGGTAGGTGGAGGCGCCGCCGCCGGCGAGCGGCGCTCCCCGGGCAACATGATGGTCACCACTGTCGGTGACGAGCTGCACATCTACAGCGGCGAGCGGTCACGCGTGCTGTCGGTTTCGATGAAGGACCGCTCCGCCATCCTGTCCGGCGGCCACACCGGCAGCGCCTACTGGTTTGATCCGGCAACGGGCAACTTCATCACCTCGACCTTCTACCGCAGCGAACTGCCTGACTGGCTGCGCGCGTTCAACGAACGCCGTCTGGCGCGTGAGTTTCTGCAGCGGACCTGGGAGCCGGCCCGCCCGATCGAGACCTACGTTGAAAGCCGTCCCGACCGCAATCCCTACGAACGTCCGCTACCCGGCATGTTTCGGGCAACCTTCCCGAAGGACCTGGCCGAGATCATGCGCCAGCCGACGATGGACGCCGGCGTGCTGGGAGTCACCCCGTTCGGCGATGAGCTGCTGTTCGAACTGGCCAGGACTGCCCTGATCGAAGAACGACTGGGCCGTGGTGATGCGCCCGACATGCTGATGATTGGTCTGTCGGCCGCTGATAGCATCGGCCACTACTTTGGCCCGGCATCGAAACAGATCCAGGACTACTACATACGCCTCGACGAATACCTGGCCGACTTTCTCGCCTTTCTCGACGACAACTTCGAACGCCACGAATACCTGATTGTCATGACCGCCGACCACGGCGCGCACTACGTTCCACAGTACCTGCATGACCTGCGCATTCCAACCGGCCACGAGAACTTTCATACCCGCCTGAACGAAGTGATGCGACAGCTGCTGCGCCAGCACCTTCAACGGCGCTTTGGCAGCGATCTGCTGCTGTCAATCAGCGGTCAGGATGTGCACCTGGACCGGCGCCGCATTGCCGAGATGCAGCTGGACCTGGCCGCAGTGCGCCGGGAAACAGTGCACTTCCTGCATGGCCTGGATTTCGTTGCCGGAGCAATCAGCGCCGACACCCTGGATGCAGCGGAATTTACCGAGGGCGTGCGCGGCCGGGTCCTGCAGAATTATTTCCCGGCCCGCTCCGGCGATGTCATGGTATGGCTGACACCGCATACGCGGGGCGACCTGGGCACCGGCTTCACCGGCCACGGCACGCCCTGGACCAACGATCTGCACGTCCCGATCCTGTTCTACGGCTATGACATACCGCACGGCCAATCGAGCGCCCCGGTAGCACCCTCGGACATTGCATCGACGCTGGCAGTATTTCTGAACTCGCCGTTTCCGTCCGGCAACACCGGGAACCCGCTCAATGATCTGATCTATCGGGGCCGTTGAGGCCGGCGGGCACCAAAAACCTAATTTTCCGGCGGGATCTGCTCGGGATTGACGATCAGAAAGAACTCTTCATCTTCGCGAATGAGCCCCAGCTCGGCGCGGGCCCGCTCTTCGATGGCCTGGATGCCGGCGCGCAGGTCCTCAACCTCGGCCGCCAGATTTTCATTGCGCCGGTCCAGGCGGCGGTTGTTCTCGACCTGCTCCTCGACCATGGCGCGCAGGGCGCGTACTTCCCGCATCTCCGACCAGAGGCGGAGCTGGGTCAGCAGCAGCAAGATAGCAAGGATGACAAGGACAGCGCGCATCGTCAGGATTGTGCCACGCCCAGCAGCATGCCTTCGATGATTGCCCGATAAAGATCCGGCAGCCGGATAAGATCATCCAGTGCGATGCACTCATCAACCTGATGAATAGTGCGATTGACCGGGCCCAGCTCGACCACGGGAATGCCGAGCGGGCCGAGAAAGCGCCCATCGCTGGTGCCGCCGCCGGTGTCCATGCGCGGACGCAGTCCCAGCAGCTGCCGGCAGACATTGGCGACCACTGCCGGCAAGGCCCCGGTAGCTGGTCCGAACGGCTCGCCGGAGACGCGCCAATCCAGCTTCCAGGCACCTGGCTGGTGCTGCTCGATCAGGGTGCGGACATGATCATGCAGCTGCTCGGCCGGGCTGTTCGGGTTGTTGCGCAGATTGAACAAAATCTCCAGTTCGCCCGGAGTGACATTGTCAGCGCCGGTGCCGGCGCGGATATTGGAAATCTGCAGCCGGGTCGGCGGGAAATGCTCGTCACCGTCATCGAATGCCAGGCGCCCCAGCTCGGCCAGCAGCGGCCCGGCCCGATGCACCGGGTTATCGGCCGGGTCTGCGTAGGCGGTATGCCCCTGGCGACCGAACACGCGCAGCCGCGCCTGAATGCTGCCGCGACGACCGATTCGCAGATTGTCGCCCAGACGTTCCAGACTGGACGGCTCGCCGACCAGGCAGGCATCAGGCAGCAGGCCGCGCTCGGCCAGCACCGGCACCACGGCGCGTACGCCGTGCTGAGCCGGACCTTCTTCGTCGGAAGTCAGCAACAGCGAAATCATGCCCGGATGATCCGGACAGTCGCCAAGAAACTGCTCAAGGGCGATCACAAAGGCCGCCACCGATGATTTCATGTCGGCTGCGCCACGACCGTACAGGAAACCATCACGCTGAGCGGGAACGAACGGCGGCGAGCTCCAGTCACCCGCCGGGCCGGAAGGCACCACATCGGTGTGCCCCAACAGCATCAGGTGGGGGCTGCCGCTGCCGTGGCGGGCAAACAGATTGGTCACCGAGGCCCGGTCGAGCTGCTCGACCTGCATGCCTGCCGCCTGCAGGCGTTTACCAATCAGCGCCTGGCAGCCGGCGTCGTCGGGGGTGACGGAGGCCCTGGCAATCAAGGCTTCAGTCAGTTCGATCACGGTGCTGGTCTGGTTCATTGGCAAAGGGTAACGCAAGGCAGGTTCAGAACCACTTCGACAGCTGATAGAGGCTGTCGAGCTGTTGATAAAGCTCGGGGTGGGTATCGGCCAGCCACCCCGGCACATCGAAATACATTTCGCTGGCTACGGCGAAGAATTCGGCCGGGGATTCGGCCGCATAAGGGTCCATGGAAGGCTCGGCACCCTGGGCCAGCTCAGTCTGGAGGCGCTGCCAGGCAGCCGAGAAAGTCGCCGCCCAGCGTGCCGGCTCCATCCCGGCCGGCAGCGGCGGATAGCCGTCCATGTCACCGTTGAGCTGATCGATCTGGTGAGCCAGTTCGTGAGCAACGACATTGAAGCCCTCGCCCTGACCGGAGCCGCGCACCTCGTCCATGGCCAGCACCACCGGGCCATGCGCCCAGGCCTCGCCGGAACGAACCTCATCTCCAAGGTGGACCAGACCATCCTCATCGATCTGTTCGACTTCAGCGACGAATTCGGCAGGGTAAAGAATGAAGGTATGGAAACCCCGGTACCAGTCCACGCCCAGATTGAGGACCGGCAAGGCGGCCAACAGGGCAACGTCAAGCAGGTCGTCGGCATCCGGCTCCAGACCGCCGGCACCGAAGAAGTCCTTGCCGGCCAGAATTTCAGTGCTGCGCTCGAACAGGACCTCTCTCGCCGGCCCCGGCAAAGCCGCAAGCATCGGGAAGCGGGCCAGCCTGCGCTCGAAATCGGCGCGCTGTGGCCGAACCCGCTCCAGCCGGCGCTCGCGCTGCCAGGCTTTAAGACGAGCCAGCGGTCCGGACACGACGGCAGCGCAGGCCTCAGCCGCCGAGGCGCGCGCGCAGCCCCTCGCTGACATGGGGCTCGATGGCGTGACGCAGCGGGGTGACCAGCTTGAACGGCGCGGCCAGGATGTGGCCGGTTTCCAGCCATTTCTCACCGCCGGCGATGTCCATGACCACACCACCAGCCTCCTGGACCAGCAGCCCACCGGCGGCAATGTCCCAGGGCTTGAGATTGAGCTCGAAGTAGCCATCGAGGCGGCCACAGGCAACGTAGGCCAGGTCCAGCGAGGCCGTGCCGGCGCGCCGGATGTCTTCAACCTTGTCAAACACGGCTTCGAACATGGCCCGGTATGAGGGCATCAGGCGCCGTGTCCGAAACGGAAAGGCGGTTGCGATCACGGCCGTGGCCAGCTCGCGCCGCCCCGACACGCGCATCCGCTGGCTGTTGAGGAAGGCGCCCTCCCCGCGGCTGGCAGTAAACAGCTCGTCGCGCAGCGGATCATAGACCACCCCATGCTCGATCCGGCCGCGCACCTGCAGCGCGATGGATACCGCATAGTGCGGGATGCCGCGCAAATAGTTGCTGGTGCCATCGAGCGGATCGACAATCCATACATGGTCGCTGTCCGGGTTGCCGGTGCGGCCCGACTCTTCGCCGAGAAAGGCATGGTCGCGATGGTAGCGAAAGATATGATCACGGATCGCCTGCTCGCAGGCTCGATCAACCTCGGAAACATAGTCGTGGCGCGCCTTGCGCTCGACCGGAATGCCTTCCAGGCGGTGGCGGAACTTGCGCATCAGCTCGGCGGCCTTGCGGGCGGCCTCGGCGGCAATATTGACGAGGGGGTTGCTCATGGCGTGCCAGTCAACGAATCTGATGCCCAGTTTAACGGCTGGCGGCCTGGAAAGGGAGTTCGATACCCGCGGCAAGGCGACCAGCCGGGCACCTCGGGGAGGTTAGAATTCGACCATGAACACTGCGCTTGCAAACATCCGTATCGTGCTGGTCGGCACCTCGCATCCAGGCAACATCGGCTCGGCTGCCCGGGCCATGAAAGTCATGGGTCTGGATCGACTCTACCTGGTCGCGCCCGAGGCACCTTTTCCCAGTTCCCGGGCCACGGCCCTGGCCACCAGCGGCGACGACATCCTCGAGCGCGCGATCGTGGTCGAGGAGCTGCTAGATGCCATTGCCGGCTGCGGCCTGGTGCTGGGCACCACCGCCCGACTGCGCTCGCTGCCGCTGCCGGTACTGGATCCGCGCGCGGCAGCAACACGCAGCCTGGCCGAAGCATCGAGCCACGAAATTGCGATCGTGTTCGGGCGCGAGAAAAGCGGGCTGAGCAACGATGAAACCCGGCTCTGCCACTACCTGGTCAACATCCCGACCAGTAAGGAGTATCACTCGCTGAACCTGGCCCAGGCGGTGCAGGTCGTGACCTATGAACTGCACATGGCCGCGCTTTCAGCGCTACCCGGCGAAATCGATCCGCCCGACTGGCAGCCCCAGCCGCCGGAGCGCATGGAAGTCTACTTCCAGCGCCTGGAGCAGAGCCTGCTGGCAATCGGCTTCCTCAACCCGGAACAACCCAAGCGCCTGATGCAGCGTCTGCGTCGCCTCTACCAGCGCGCGCGCCCGGATGAAAATGAGCTCAACATTCTCAATGGCATCGTGTCCGCCACCCTGGACCTGACCCGTGAACGACGAGCGAAAAAAGACCAGTGACAGCAGCGACGATCGCTACCAGCGCGTCTGGGCAGTGGTCGAAGGCATTCCGGCGGGCTGCGTACTGAACTATGGCGAAGTCGCCCGCCTGGCCGGTTATCCCGGCAAGGCGCGCATGGTCGGCATGGCCCTGGGACGGGCTCCTCGCGGACGCAACCTGCCGTGGCACCGGGTGGTCAATGCCCAGGGTCGAATCAGCTTTCCGGAGGCCAGCAGCCGTTACCGCACCCAGCGCCGGCTGCTCGAAGCCGAAGGCGTGGAATTCGAGGACGGTGCAATCGACCTGGACCGCTTCAGTCCCGGGCAGGCGCTGGACCGGCTGCTGTGGGGCCCGCACTGAAGAGGCGCCGCCGCCGTTGCAGAACAAAGCTTCCCACGGCGGGACTGTCCGTTAGAATGCAGACATGAAAACCGGCGCCCGCCTGCAGCTCAAGCTGGGTCAGAAGCTCAAACTGGCCCCGCAGTTGCGTCAAGCCATTGCCCTGCTGCAGCTCAACCGGCTTGAGCTCAAGGAACACATCCGCGAAATTCTCGACACCAATCCGCTGCTGGAGCGGAGCGAGGACAGCGGCCGCGAGGACAGCGAGCGCGACCAGCTCGACGACGGCGGACCGGAGATCGAAATCGGCGACGACTACGGTTTCGATGACCTGCCCGACGGCTATTCCATGGCCTCCGATGCCCCGCGCTATGACGAGTTCGTCAGCGACCGGGCCGAAGAATCCCTGCAACAGCACCTGCTCTGGCAGGCCAACCTGGCCGGCTTCAGCGAAACCGACAGCGCCATTGCCCGTGCCATCATTTATGCGCTGGACGAAGACGGCTACCTGCAGGACGATCTCGACACCCTGCGCGCCTCGCTGGCCCCCGAATACCTGGTCTCGCGCGATGAGGTAGCAGTCGTACTCGAACGCGTCCAGCACTTCGAACCGGTCGGCGTAGCCTGTCGTGATCTGCGCGAATGCCTGCTGGTGCAGCTCGAGGCACGCTCGGCCAGCACCGCAGGGTTGGGTCTGGCGACCTACATCGTGCGCCATCATCTCGACACCCTGGCCAAACAGGATCCCCGCCTGCTGGTCCGGGCCACCGGCTTCAGCGAAGCCGATGTCGCCGAAGCCATCGCCCTGATCCGCACTCTCAATCCGCACCCCTGCAGTCGCTTCGGGCGCGATGACGAAAACTACATCGTCCCCGATGTGTATGTGCACCCGCACGAAAAAGGCTGGCGGGTCAGCCTGAACCCGGACAGCGACCCTGGCCTGCGCCTGAACAAGATGTATACGGACCTGGTTCGCAAGAGCCGTGGCGAGGACAAGAAATACCTGAAGGACCGCCTGCAGGAAGCACGCTGGCTGATCAGCGGACTGGAGATGCGCAACCAGACCCTGCTCGCGGTGACCGAAGCCATCGTCCAGCGCCAGCATGGCTTCCTCGACCAGGGCGAGGTGGCGATGAAGCCGCTGCTGCAACGCGAGGTAGCCGAGACCGTTGGCGTCCATGAATCGACCGTATCCCGGGCAACCACGCAGAAGTATGTCCATACCCCGCGCGGCACCTTCGAACTGAAGCATTTTTTCTCGGTCGGAGTCAGTGGACCCGGTGGCGAAGACGTGGCCGCCACCGCGGTCAAGGCCTATCTGCGGCGCATGATTCAGGACGAACCGCCCGGCAAGCCGCTCTCCGACCAGGCCCTGGTCGAAGCGCTCGCCGCCCGCGGGATCCGCCTGGCCCGGCGAACGGTTGCCAAGTATCGCGAGCAGCTCGGTGTTCCGGGCTCGGCAGAGCGCCGCCGCCGGGCCCGCATGCGGGCCTGATCAATGGCCCCTGATTAATGGTCTGATAATTGCCGCGCACTGTTATAAGATGATTTCCCGTGCCAGGCGTTTTTCTCAAGGATGAAAACCGCTGGCGCCATGACCCAAAGCCGATTTGCAAGGAGTGCATCATGCAGCTCGAAGTTACCGGACAGAACGTAGAAATCACCCAGGCCCTGCGTGCCTACATCGCCGAAAAGTGCGAACGTCTGGAGCGTCATTTCGACAACCTGATCTCCACCCACTGGGTGCTGCGCCTGGAGAAGCTCGAGCACACTGCCGAGGCAACCGTTCACGTCGGCGGCCGGACCAACCCGATCCACGCCGATGCCATGGCCGAAGACATGTACGCTGCCATTGATGCCCTGATCGACAAGCTCGACCGCCAGGTCCGACGTCACAAGGACAAGGTCACTGACCACCACCGCGCCCCCAATCGCGCTGCCCAGGTGGGCTGACTGCTTCACCCGTTTCCTGACTTTCCATGCAACTAGCCGACGTACTGGACATCGACCGCATTGCGG
This sequence comes from Wenzhouxiangellaceae bacterium, assembly GCA_007695005.1. Lineage (GTDB taxonomy): Bacteria > Pseudomonadota > Gammaproteobacteria > Xanthomonadales > Wenzhouxiangellaceae > Wenzhouxiangella. The sequence goes on from REEQ01000142.1 coordinate 20,396, forward strand.
TCGATGTCGCCGTGTCCAGCAAGAAATCCCTGCTGGAAAAAGCCGCCGAACTGCTGGCCTCCGACCCCGAGGGCGGCGATGCTCGCGAAATCTTCGAAAGCCTGTGCCAGCGCGAGCGCCTGGGCTCGACCGGCCTCGGCCATGGCGTGGCCATACCGCATGGCCGGGTCAGCGGTCAGAGCGCGGTCACGGCGGCCCTGATTCGCCTGCGCCATCCGATCGACTTCGACGCCCCTGATCAGGAAAAGGTCGACGTGTTCGTCGCCCTGGCCGTGCCGGATCAGTGTTCGGATGTGTATCTGCGCCTGTTGGCCGACCTGGCCGAGCGCCTGGGCGATGCCGATCAGCGCCTGCGCTTGCGCAGCGCCGAGCGCGGCGAGGACCTGCTCAATCTGTTCACCCTGGAGACGGGGCCCGCCGCCGGCCCATGACCAGCGAGGTCACCCCGGCCGAGCTTTACCAGAGCTTTTCCGAGCGTCTGGGGCTGCGCTGGGTCTGCGGCAAGGCCGCCGCCGAATCGCGCCGAATCGCGGCGACCAGCTTCCGCGTCCGCCCGTCGCTGGTCGGCTTTTTGAATCTGATCCATCCGAACCGCATCCAGGTCGTGGGCGAGGAGGAAGTGCACTGGCTTGACGGGCTGGAGGCCAAGGCACGTTGGGAAACCATGGCCCGCATCGTTGATCTGCAGCCAGCGGCGCTGATTGTCGCCAGCGCACTGCCGGTGGCCGATGATCTGGAACAGGTCGCACGCGAGGCCGGCGTGCCGCTGCTGAGCTCCAGCCTGCCGGCCTGGGAGCTGGTCAGCTTCCTCGAATACCAGGTCGCCCGCCGCCTCGCCCGCCAGCAGACCCTGCACGGGGTCTTCATGGAGATATTCACCATTGGCGTGCTGATCACCGGCGAGGCCGGTACCGGCAAGAGCGAACTGGCGCTGGAGCTGCTCACCCGCGGTCATCGTCTGATTGCCGACGATGCCCCGGAATTCACCCAGCTCACCCCCGACATCATCGAGGGCACCTGTCCACCGGTACTGCGCGACTGCCTGGAAGTTCGCGGCCTGGGGATACTCAACGTCCGCCGCATGTTCGGCGACGCCGCGGTCAAGTCCTCAAAATTTCTGCGCCTGATCATTCACCTCTACCTGCCCGGCGATGCCCAGCCGGAGGGCGATCGGCTCAGCGGAAACCTGAGCAAGCTGCCGGTACTGGACCTGGAAATTCCACGCATCAGCCTGCCGGTGATGGCCGGGCGCAACCTGGCGGTGATGGCCGAGGCTGCGGTGCGGGACTTCATGCTGCGGATGAAGGGTTTCGACGCCGCCGCTGAGTTCGTCGAACGTCACGGTCGCCTGATGGGTAGGCAGTAATGACTACCAATGGCGCCCCCCTGGTCATCATCAGCGGCCTGTCCGGCAGTGGCAAGAGCGTTGCCCTGAATGCGCTTGAGGACCTGAGCTACTACTGCGTCGACAACCTGCCCGGCGGTCTGCTCGCCGACCTGCTGGATGAAATCGCCGCCCAACCCGAGCGCTACCCGCGGGTCGCGGTAGGGATTGATGCCCGAACCGGGCCGGACGGCCTGGAGCGACTGGCCATCCTGCTCGACACGCTGCCGCGCAGCCAGACCGCACGCCTGTTGTTCATGGAGGCAGCAACACCGGTCCTGATTCGGCGCTTCAGCGAAACCCGTCGGCGCCACCCGCTGGCCGCCACCGGCGGTCTGGAAATGGCGGTCAAGTCGGAGCGCAGTCTGATGGCGCCGGTGCGCGAACGGGCCGACTGGATCATTGACACGTCTGAAACCAACATTCACCAGCTGCGTCGCCAGATCTGGCGCAACGTCGCCGGCGTCTCCGGGGAGCGGGTGCAGGGCGTGGTCCTGGAGTCCTTTGCCTTCAAGCGCGGGGTGCCCCGCGATGCCGACTTGATGTTTGACGCTCGCTGCCTGCCCAACCCTTACTGGGAACCAGGTCTGAAGGCGCGAACAGGCCTTGATCCAGAGGTGGTTGCCTACCTTGAGGGCAGCGAGCGTGTGCGCCTGTTCCGTGATGACCTGCTGGGGCTGCTCGGTCGCTGGCTGCCGGCCCTGATGGAAGACCAGCGCGCCTTGCTGACCGTGGCCATCGGTTGCACCGGCGGCCAGCACCGCTCGGTCTACCTGGTCGACAGCCTGGCCAAGGCACTGGAAAAGGAAGGTTGGTCAGTGACCGTGACCCACCGGGAGCTGGAGAAATGACCGGCATTGTTCTGGTCACGCACGCCGGCCTCGGCGAGTCCATGCGCCATCAAGCCGAGGTGATCCTGGGGCGCATGGTCCAACTCACCACCGTATCGATCAGCTACGGCGCCGACCCCGACTCGGCCCTGATCGAGCTGATCGGCGCCCTCACCATCAGCGCCGACAGCGATGGGGCGGTGATACTCACCGACCTGCCCGGTGCCACGCCGCACAACCTGGCGGTCAAGGCTGCAGAACGCCACGCCATGCCGGTGGTTTCGGGGTTGAATCTGCCGATGCTGTTGAAGGTCATCACTCACAGCGACAAACCCGCCAGCGAGCTTGCCGCCCTGGCTGGCATGGGCGGACATCAGGGTATCGTCAATTCATGATCCGGCGCGAGGTCAGCCTGATCAATCGCCTGGGCCTGCATGCCCGAGCGGCGAGCAAGCTGGTTCAGACCGCCGCCGAGCATGATTGCGAGGTGTGGCTGGAGCGCGGCGATCGCCGCGTCAACGCCAAATCGATCATGGGAGTTCTGCTGCTGGCCGCGCCAATGGGCAGCGAACTGGTTCTGGAAACCGACGGTGTCGACGAGCAAGCGGCCATGAATGCGCTGGTGACGCTGATAGAGAATCGCTTCGGAGAAGGCGAATGAGCCTGGTTCTGACCGGTATTGGCGTGACCAGCGGAATCGCCATCGGCCAGGTCCATCGGCTCACACCTGGCGAACTGAGCCTGCCCGAGTACCACCTCGACGCCGATGCCGTTGATGCCGAGCTGGAGCGCATCCGCCGCGCCCTGGACCGCAGCCAGCGCTTTCTCGGCAAACTGCTGGAGAGAATGGTTGACAGTGGCGATACCGCACGTGAACTGCTGGAATCCCACCGCCTGATCCTGCGTGATCCGCTGCTGGTTGACGCCACCTGTGATCGCATCCGGAGTGAAAAAATCAACGCCGAGTGGGCTCTGGTCAAGCAGACCGAGCAGCTGGTCGCGGAATTCAAACGGATCGACAACGACTACATCGCGCTGCGACGGGAGGATCTGGAACAGGCCGTCAACCTGGTCCAGCGCGAACTCGCAGATCAGCCGTCCACCCTGATCGGCGCCCAGGTACCCCATCAGCTCGGCCGCACGATCGTCGTTGCGCCGGAACTCGGTCCGGCCGATATGGCCGTCCTCAACCAGCGCCGGGTCGCGGGCCTGGTCACCGAGCATGGCGGGCCGCTGTCCCACTCCGCGATCCTGGCCAGAAGCCTGGAAATCCCGATGATCGTGGGCCTGCACCACGCCCTGGATGTGCTCGAAGAGGGCGAAGCGGTCATCCTGGACGGGCATTACGGTGCCCTGCTGGCTGCCCATGATGAAAGTCTGCTGCGCCACTACGAAGACAAGCGCGAAGTCAGTCTGCGGCGCCGGGCTGACCTGCGACGCTACCTGGGGCGGCCCTCGCGGACGCTGGACGGGACGAATTTTCGGCTGTTTGGCAATGCCGAATTACCAGAGGAATTTCAGCGCTGCCGCGATGCGGGCGTTGCCGGCATCGGCCTGATGCGAACCGAATACCTGTTCATGGGTGACCAGGTGCCGGATGAAGAGACCCAGTACCGCGCCTATCGAGCCGCCGTGGAAGTCATGGACGGACGCCCGCTGACCGTGCGCACCCTGGATGCCGGTGGCGACAAGCTGCCGCCGGCCCTGGCCGTCACCCAGGGACCAAACCCGGCGCTGGGTCTGCGTGGTCTGCGACTGTCGCTGGCCGTCAGCGACCTGTTCAGACAGCAGCTGCGCGCCATTCTGCGGGCATCGGTGTTCGGCCCGATCCAGATCCTGTTGCCCATGATCACCAGCATCGAGGAAGTGCGCCAGGCTCGGCACCTGATCGAGAGCTGCCGGCAATCCCTGATTGGCGAAGACCTGGCCATCGACCCCAATCTACCGGTCGGCGGCATGATCGAGACCCCGGCCGCGGCCCTGACCGTGGAACAACTGGCGCGCGAACTGGACTTCCTGTCGATCGGCACCAACGACCTGAGCCAGTATGTCCTGGCCATCGACCGTCAGGACGAGTTGGTCAGCTATCTGTACGACCCGACCCACCGCAGCATACTCGGCCTGATAGCCGGGATCGTGGCAAGCGGCAGGGATCAAAAGCTGCCGGTCACGGTGTGCGGGGAACTGGCCGGCGATGAACGCGCCGCCCGCCTGTTGCTCGGTCTCGGAGTGACCGATTTCAGCATGCCGCCCGCCTCCTTGCCGGCGGTCAAGAAGAGTCTGATCGAGGCCGATGCCGGGCGCTGCCGCAAGTTGGTTGAAGCCTTTCTGCGGGAAGACGGGGACGAGCAGAGTGGCCAGTCCCTGCTGGAAGCACTCAACCGTCCAGCCGAATGAGGACAGGCCGGAAAGCCCCAGGGAACCTCCGGACAATGAGGCCCGGAGGTTGCCTAACGGCGCCGGGCCCGGGCAAAGGCATCCGCCAGTGCGCCTGCGGCCGCCGGACGATTCTGCTTTTTGCCGGACGGCGAGCGCTGACGCGGCGCCGGCGCTGCACTGCGTCCAGCCGCAGGCTCGGCCTCGGCCGCTGGCAAGGGGTCATCCAGGCGCAGGCTCAGGGCAATGCGCTGGCGCTTGAGGTCCACATCCATCACCTTGACCTTGACCACCTCGCCGGCCTTGACCACGCTGCGCGGGTCCTTGACGAATTGATTCGCCATCGCACTGACATGAACCAGGCCATCCTGATGCACACCGATGTCAACAAACGCACCAAAAGCGGCGACGTTGCTCACGGTGCCTTCCAGAATCATGCCCGGGACCAGGTCGGAAACCTTCTCCACCCCGGCACTGAACTTCGCCGTGCGAAACTCCGGGCGCGGGTCGCGACCCGGCTTTTCCAGCTCTGAAAGTATGTCGCGCACGGTCGGCAGGCCGAAGCGCTGGTCGGTGAACTCGGCGGCGTTGAGCGCGCGCAGGCTGGCGCTATCGCCGATAATGCTGTCCAGCGGCCGACCCAGGCGGGCGCTGATGCGCTCGACCACCGGGTAGGCCTCCGGGTGTACGGCCGAGGCGTCGAGCGGGTTGTCACCACCGGCAATGCGCAAAAATCCGGCTGCCTGCTCAAAACTCTTGTCGCCGAGCCGAGGCACTTTCAGCAAGTCCTGGCGGCACCGGAACGGGCCGTGCTGATCGCGATAGGCAACGATGTTTTCGGCGACAGTGCCGGACAGGCCCGCAACCCTGGCCAGCAAAGGTGCCGAAGCGGTATTGACCTCGACCCCGACGGCATTGACGCAGTCTTCAACCCGAGCTTCCAGGGCCCGGGCCAGCCTGGCCTGGTCCACATCATGCTGGTACTGCCCTACCCCGATCGCCTTCGGCTCGATCTTGACCAGCTCGGCCAGCGGATCCTGCAGGCGCCGGGCAATCGACACCGCACCGCGCAGGCTGACATCCAGTTCGGGAAATTCGCGCGCCGCCTGCTCGGAAGCCGAGTACACCGAGGCACCGGCTTCACTGACGACCACTTTCTGCACGGCCGACAGCTTCAACATCTTAAGCAGCTCGCCAACCAGCTGATCGATCTCGCGCGAGGCCGTGCCGTTGCCGATCGCGATCAGCTCGACCGCGTGGCGCTGACAAAGCCTGCCCAGCACGGTCAGGGCCTCACTGCGCTTGCTCTGCGGCGGCAGCGGATAAACGGTCGCCGTCTCCAGCAGCTTGCCGGTGGCATCGACTACGGCCACCTTGGTGCCGGTACGCAGCCCCGGGTCCAGCCCCATGACCGAGCGCGCGCCGGCCGGTGCGGCCAGCAACAAATCGCCCAGATTGTCGCCGAAGACGCGAATGGCCTCAGCCTCGGCACGCTCGCGCGCATTGACAAACAGTTCCGACTGCAGGTTCATCAACAACCTGACCTTCCAGGCCAGACGTGCGCCGTCCATCAACCAGCCATCAGCCCTCCTGCCGCGCGCGGCAATGCCCAGGGCCGCGGTCACCCGGGCAATGGCCTCGGCATGACCCTGCTCGGGATCCTGACCCGGCTCCAGAGCAAGGCTCAGCACGCCTTCATTGCGCGCCCTGAGCAGGGCGAGCATCCGATGCGAAGGTATCCGGGCCAGGGCCTCGACATGGTCGAAATAATCGCGGTACTTCGCACCCTCAGATTCCTTGCCCGCCAAGACCTGGGCCCGGATCTGTCCAACCCGGCCCAGCCAGTCACGCAAAGCCCCGACCAGGTCAGCCTGCTCGCCGGCCCGCTCGATCAGGATCTGACGGGCGCCGTCCAGCGCCGCTCTGGGATCGGCAATGCCACGCTCGGTGTCAACGAAGGATTCAGCCAGCTGTTCAGGCTCCCGGCCAGGCTCGGCCAGTATGGCGTCCAGCAATGGCTCCAGACCCGCTTCGCGGGCAATCTGGGCGCGGGTGCGCCGCTTCGGCTTGTAGGGCAGATACAGGTCCTCCAGCCGTGCCTTCGTATCGGCCGCCTCGATCTCGGCCTTCAGCACAGAGTCAAGCTTCCCCTGCCCTGCAATGCTGTCGAGCACCACCCCCCGCCGGTCCTCCAGCTCGCGCAGGTAACCCAGTCGCAGCTGCAGTTCGCGCAACTGTCCATCGTCCAGGCCGCCGGTCACCTCCTTGCGGTAGCGGGCGATGAACGGCACTGTCGCCCCGCCATCCAGCAGATCCACCGCCGCGCTGACCTGCCCGACCCGCGCCCCGACTTCGTCGGCAATGCGCGCAAAAATCCGGTCTCTGATCGCCGCAGCTGTGGTCATGAATTCTCCTCGAAGCTGATCTGGAAAGCGCGAGATTATCGCTGAAAAGGGCTCCCTCATCGCGCCGATGTATTGAAATGTTCGGCTCGGAAGCAAAACCTTCGCTTACACTTCGGCACCATGGCAATCGATGACAACCTGCCTGCCGAAGCGCGCCCGGGGCATGCACCCGGCGCGGGCATACGGACCAGCATCGGGCTGCTGCTGCTGGTCGGTGGCCTGTATGTTGGCAGCCAGGGGCTCACCGAGCTGACCGACCGCGGTATCGGCGCGCTCTGCATCCTGCTTGCCCTGCCGATCTGCTGGACCAGTTTCTGGCGGGCTCGGGTTCGGCGCCGCGCATTTCGTGACTTCTATCTCACGCCTGACGGCAGTTGGCACCGCTGGATTCGTGGTGGCATCGTCATGCTTGGCACCCGCCTGCTGATCGCACTCGCCCTGGCCCTGCTGCTTGTCATCGGCCTGGCGCGCCTTGAGGGCCGCGCATTCTGGGTGGTGCTGCTGGTCACCGCACTGCTCTGGCCACTGAGCTACACCGCTTGCCAGCAGCTGGTTGCGCGCCAGGCAAACCTTCGATTTCACCGCCTGCTGGCCACACGCATGCACATGGCTGCCTGGTTTGCCGTTCTGCTGCTGTTACTGGTAGCGCTGGCTTTTTTCGAGCCCGTGCCCGACGTACGTGGCCTGTCACTGGATGAGGCGGTGATGCGCTTTACCCTCGGCTACCCGGCCCAAAGCCAGGCCCTGGACTGGGGGCTGGTCGCCAGCGAAGCCCTGCGCGCCCTGCCGCACTGGCTGATCCAGAACCTGGGCCAGAGCCTGCCGAGCCAGATACTGAGCTGGCTGGCCTGGGCGTTGGTGCTGCTGCGGGAGTGGCTGTTTGCCTGGCCCCTGCTGCTGCTGTTTCAGGCCGGGCAGGATATGCTGGATGCCGGAATCCGAGATCGCCTGCGGGAAGCTGGCCTGACGCGATGAGCACCGAGCAACACCTTGGCCATCACCGAATGGCAGCCCTGGCCTGGGCCGTGGCCGCCCTGCTTGTATTCGCGATCCTGTTATGGACCGTGCTGAAACCCGACACCCGGCAAGCCCCGGAGCCCCAGCGAGAGCTGGTGACGATTGAGGAGGTCACCTACCAGGTAGACGCTCGCGAATGGCGCGGTGCCCGAAGTACCGCCTTGCGCACTTTGTCAGCCGCCGAACAGCAGGCCCTGGTCGCTCTGGAAGCCGAGCTTGACAGCCTGCTGGCAGAGCTTTTCGCCCTGCCTCGAGACCAGATCAGCCTGGTCGCTGACTGGTACTACTCGATGCCCGGTCAAGTGATCCGCGCTGGCAGCAGGCTCGGCGCCGACCTCCACGGTCGCCTTATCGAACGCATGTTCCCGACCGAAGCCTGGAACCAGAAACAGGCCGAGCTGCTGGCCAGCCTGGGGGCGTCGGCTGACAGGCACCTGCGCCAAAGCGGCGAAGCGATGTTGGCAAGCTTCCATCGCGAGTTGCGCGACCAACGCACGGATACCCGCGCCGACACCGCTCACCAGGCGGTCGCCTTCGACATTGACCAGATCAGTTTTATCCAGCCCCTGCAGGACCCGGTGATCGAACGCCAGGCCCTTGCCCTGGTCAGCGGCGCGCTGACCGCCCTGGCGGCGAGGCGAGCCGCGCAAACCCTGGCAGCCCGCACCGCTGGCCGTCAGGCCGGCGCCAGTTTCAGCACCGCGTGCATCGGTACCGGCCTGGCCGCCTGGCTCTGTGCCGCCGGCGTTTTCAGCGTCACCTTGCTGTCCGCCGAACTGGTCGTCATGCATCTCGACGAAGTGCAAAACCGCGCAGAGTTCGAAGCCTTGCTGGAAAGGGAGCTGGATCGCATCGAAGACGAATTCGCCGAGGCCTGGCGAGCCGCCTACCTGAGCGCTCTTTCGCAAAAATTCAAACAACGGCAAGAGCTGATCGAGGCACAGCTCAGACCGGTGGACCTGCTGTTCGGACCCCCTCAGAACCTGCCAGACGAACCAGAGTAGATAGCCAAACGGTGACCTGCCGGGTTGCTATTTCCCCGGTAACGAAATACCCGCGGTATTCGTTGAAGGCATATGCGAACTTGCATGCCGACTCGACCTGGCACGTCCCGGCCGCTACCATGGCCAGGGCAGTCTCTT
>REEQ01000186.1 GCA_007695005.1 Wenzhouxiangellaceae bacterium
ACAGTGTTGCCGCACTGACCTCCTACCCCGACCGTCCCGGCGGTGGCTTTCAGGGCGGGGTGGTGTTCGGTGGTTATCACAACCCATCACGAGAGTCGACGGGTTTTGGCGGTTTCTGTATTGCCCAGCCGTTTGATGTGACCGTCAAGGTGCTGTCTTCGAGCTATGGAAGTTCGGGCGCGAGTGGGCTGGCATTTTCGGTTGCGTCGGGAAGCGGTGATGTGTTTCTGGACTCGCGTCTCGAACCAGCTCAAGCCTTTCAGGACTGTGCCGATTGCCCGATCATGATAATGATTCCGGCGGGTATCTTCACCCAAGGCAGCCCGGTCGGTGAGTTGCAGAGTTTCAGTTCGGAACGCCCGCAGCGTGAAGTGAACGTCCCGGCTTTTGCGATGGGACAAACGGTGGTTACCTTTGCTCAGTGGGATGCCTGTGTGGCCGATGGTGGTTGCACGCACAATCCCGGTGACGAAGGCTGGGGACGAGGCAACCGCCCAGTGATCGACGTCAGTTGGAATGATGCTCAAGAGTACGTCACCTGGCTGAGCGACAAGACTGGACGTGAATACCGCCTGCCCAGCGAGAGCGAATGGGAATATGCCGCACGAGCTGGCTCCGAGGATCGATTCCATACAGGCGAATGTATCGGTCCGAATCAGGCTAACTTTCAGGGCGGTGCCCCGGCCACCGACTGTCCTGGCGGCGTCTTTCGTCGCCAGACTCTTCCGGTGGCGAGTTTCAACGCTAATGATTGGGGCTTGCATGACATGCACGGCAATGTCTGGGAATGGGTAAAAGATTGCTGGAACGGAAGTTACTGGGGCAGTCCGCCGGAAAACGGCAGCGCTTGGCTCGCCGGCAATTGCTTTATGGCTGGATTGCGTGGTGGGTCGTGGGCCATGGGGGGGCGTGCCATTCGTTCCGCTTCGCGAGCCTATGACCAAAAGTCTGTGCGTAACAGGTTTCGCGGATTTCGCGTGGCTGCGGCGATCGATGGCGATGTGCCAAGTCATGTCGCATCGCCCACGGCTTCTTCCCAGTTAGCTGGGGGATCGACATGGTGGCCTGACGATTTGCTGGTGAATGTGGGCCGCATCGTTGGTCCGGGCGTGTTGTTTGACGAGCGAAATGACGTTGTTCAGGAGACGCTACCTGTCGATGCCATTTCAGCTAAGATTCCAACATATCGCACTGGTCATCATGAGCCATCAACGCATACGACTGGGGTTTCACAAACGGAACCGACCAATAGTTTTGTCAGCGCATCGGGTCGTGCTTTGCTGTATCGCTATGCGATACAGGACGAGGTCGATATTACTGAGATGCAGCCTATGCTGATTCATTTCCACGGCAACAATACCGGCAGTCAGGATGACATGCTCGACATGTGGTTCAACTCGACCGTCACAGTAGCCGAAGAGCGGGGGCTGGTTCCTGTGGTAGTCGCATCGCCTGAGACTCGCAACCCACCGCAGGAAGAAGTTCGGCAGTGGATGGCCGAGGATCGGCAACTGCTACACGAATTCCTGCAGCACGGCGTGACCGACCACCTAGCCGTGGATCACGATCGAATTTACTTCGATGGCGGATCGCAGGGTACGTGTTTTCTGCATGACTTCATGCAAAGCCACGGCGAGCATTACGGTGGCGGCTTTTACGGTGGCTGTGGATGCTATAACTCGCCTGATCCGACCTGGGACCCCCCGGAGGCGTTTAAAGAACGTATGAAAGTATATATCCATAACACCACTGGTGACTTTCTCTTCGAACACGGTAAGCGGGGCTATGCCTATTACAAGTACACTATTGGGCTCGATACCCGTGGTGACCTGGATCAGGACGGTTCCCACTGTGCGCTCAACTGGCAACAGCGTCGGGTCGCTCTGGACTGGTTTACCGGGGTGATCGATATCCCCGAGGAACCCTTTCGTCCGCATTGGTCACGAATCAGCACTCAGGAGAATGTAGTTGGGATGGCGGTGGATGGCGGCGAACAAGCCTGGAAGTTGCTGGATCAACCAGAATCGGACCGCGCTGTGTTGTATCGGCAGGCGAGCTCTGGTCAGGGTTGGCAACAACTCGCTGAGCTGCAAGGGCAACCGCAATCATTCACTGGCTACGGTCAAAACCTGTTCATGGTCATTGATGAACGCCTGCACCGTACCTCGGATGGTGGTCAGAGTATATTGGCTATCGACCCAAGTGTCGCAGTCTACGATATAGCGGTTGATGGTGCAGGGGTGGTTTACCGGAGTAGTGGTCATGGTCTGAATTGGTCAGACGATGCTGGAAACAGCTGGAAGGCCCTGGGCGGACCTTTTTGGCTGAACATGCACCATGATGCCATTCTGACTATCTCTGATCCTCGCATCATCGTGATCAATAATCAGTGGGATCCATACCTGCCGAATGCAAATAAGGATGGCCTGATTGCCTTTCAGGATACGCCATCAGGACGCGCTGTCAGCGCCAGTTGGGATGGTGCTGCCCTTTGGGCTATTCCGCAGACAGGCGATGGCAGCCTGCAAGTCTTTCGATCGAGCGACGAAGGTCAAAGTTGGCAAGAGATAGCACTTTCAGGTGCCATGACCGACTATTCTCGATCGGGCATGCGCATCACCGCCCTTGGATCAGGCAAAGTTCTTGTGCATGGCGGCCGTCAATCAGCCCGGTTTAGCGAGGATCATGGTGAGACATGGCAGCGCGTGCCTGGCCTCGAAACCGGTTTTAGCGGTGCGATCAGTGCTTATGGTGATGTGGTGTTGTTCACCGACGGAGAGGCTGCCTTTCAACTGCAACTGGACGAGTTCTCGAATGCAATGTTTTGGGATTCCTTCAATGATTGAAGTCGAAAGTGAAATAGTGTCTGGCACGAAAGGTTCCTTGGGGTTTCCACACCGGCTCGCTAGGCTCGGATGCGAGTTCGTATCGCTCGTTTGTCATTCCGTTGCCGACACTGTTGGCCACAACATGGAGACCGGCTATGTCTAACAGTCAACCACGTTACCTTCTAAAGTATTTGCTGCTGGTGGTGCTGATTGCTGCACTAGGCCCAATGCAAGCCGTAGAAAAAGCGGAGCCACCGCACCGAGCCAGCTTTCAGACCATTCCCGGCGCACTGCCGGCCCAGCTTGATCAGGCGGACGGGGCAGAGCTCTCGGCCATGTCGCAACGGGCCCTGCAAGCGGCACTGGAATCCCGTAATAACCATTTTCAGCGGCACGGGTTGATTGAAGGAGACTTCTCCCAACTCGAACCGGCCCGTTATCAGTCCAAATTCCCAAGTGGCGAGAAGTTTTCCGACTCGGGGCTGGCTGCCGATCTGCTTGATGCGGGCCTGACCAGCATAGGCGGCACCAACGACGAGCCGACCGGTGAAGTGACTCTGCCGGTTGATCCCAGTCAGAGTTGTCCCGGGTTTTATGTCCTGCGTACCCACCCTGGAGTGAACTCTCAGGCCGGCCGAGTGGGGGCCGAGATTCTGCTCGGCGGCACGGGTCTTCGGACCCTGCAGGGCGGTTTGAACTTTGGTGGGCGGGCAACCTCGTCGATCCGCGGCTTTGCCGCCTTCTCGATTGCCAATGCCAACAACGAGGACCAGGTGGTCAACATCGGCCTGGATGCCGCGGCATCGGGGCGTTTGGTTCTGGAGCGTCGCAGCGGCGGTGTAACGACAATACTCATTGACCAGGCCGTTAGTGCGGGCGAAACGGACGTCAGTGCCACTGTTCCCCCCGGCTTTTACGTGGTCGGTTACCAGCCCGACCGTTCCAGCCCGACCAATTACAGTGTTGCCGCACTGACCTCCTACCCCGACCGTCCCGGCGGTGGCTTTCAGGGGGGTGTGGTATTTGGTGGCTACCATGATCCAGCCAGAGCATCGACTGGCTTTGGTGGGTTCTGTATTGCCCAGTCGTTTGATGTGACTGTCAAGGTGCTCTCTTCAAGCTACGGCAGTTCCGGGGCACGCGGGCTGGCGTTTTCCGTCTCATCTGGTGCAGGGGATGTGTACCTGGACTCGCGCCCGTCTCAGGCGGCCGAAGACATCCAGCGTCCTGCCCTGGCCGAGGCCATGGCTGCCGATACCAGCGCTGCCAGCATCAGCTGGCTGCCAGCCAGTGCGCCTCAGGTTTCGGCCAGCCAGATCGAATACAGGCTGCACTTGGGCAGCGCGTCGGGCTTCACACCGCAGAGTAATACCGAAGTGCTTTCGGTAACCGGGGAGACAAGTGTTGAACTGACCGGATTGCAGGCCGGCTCCGAGCACTATGTCAAGGTAGAAGCGTGGGCCGGTGGGCGCTCCCTGGGCTGGAGTAATGAGTTGGTGCTGGCCATGCCGGCGTTCGACCCGATCATCCGCACCGATCGTGAAATCTGGGTACTGGATACAAGCAACGTTGAGGATCTGGAGGTCAGCCCGGGCCAAATCAGCTATCGGCGGCTCGACAGCAGCCTGACTCCATCATCTGGAGATCTGGTTGTCTCAGGCCTGGGAGATGGCTTTGCACGGAGCGTAACCGGTGTGAGCACCAGTGCAGGTCGACATGTGCTCCAGACTGACACGGAAGAAGCGCCCCTTGAAGCCCTTTTTGAGCAGGCGCACCTGCGAAGTGCCTTCAGCTTACCGGATCTGGATCGATCCCCGGCAGAAGCCCAGGGCATTGTCCAGACGCTTGAGCGTGCGCCAGACGGGCGCACCGTGCGCCGTGCGCATTGGCCGGCATCGGGCCTCACGATGGTCGAGCAGGGCGTTGGAGAAAGAGAGTTTGAGGTGATGCTGCACGCCGTTGAAGGCCAGGCTTCTCCGAGCGATGTGTCCCGGCAGAGTGAATCGGACCTGGAAAGCCGAACGTTCAGCAGTACCTTGCGCGCTGAATGGCCGGCCTGGGTGTCGGTGTTTCCGGATGAATCCAGAATCTTCGATATCAACGTCGATATTGTTGACAGCGACTATCGACTCGATGGCTTGCAACTGGTCTCGATCACGTCCCCAGCGGGTCGCAGTGCGCTGCCGCGAAGCGTTCGCACCGTTTCCCAGTCTAATCAGGCGCGCACCCTGGAGGTGACCGTCAGCCCACAGCGCCAGCATGCCGATGATGCCGGTCGGCCCTACGTTGCCACATTCCGAGCCGAGGCCACGCAGGTTACCAACTGTGGGTGGATTTTGGGCTGCCGCACCCGTGATGGAGAATTCGAGGTGGAAATCTATGTCGGTGCACAACTCGGCGGGGTTAGCGTGGATTGGAACGTGGGCGCGCCCAGTGATCCGGTCAGACTGGGCGGTGCCCTGGTCATCGATCTGGAGCCGGATATCAGAATGGAGATTGACCGGCGGACCTTTGGTGTTGACTATGCACTGTTTGCTGTAGGCGCCAAGCCGGTTCGTTTCAACCTCAGTGGTCGCCTGGACGCGCAGGTTGATGGACAGTACCAGGGCAAGATCGAGGATATTGTCAGCAAGCGATTCTGGAAAATAGTGCCGGTTGGCCACGTTCCCGTACTGATCAGCGGTGAGTTAACCCTGGATGCCGAGCTCACCCTTAATGCCTCCGCCCAGATGGATCTGAGCCACAACCTGGACTTGGCCTATGAAGTCTCCAAGGGCGTGGAATACATCCATGGCCAGGGCTATCGGGTCTTTTCTCCTGAAATCGAAAAGCAAGAGCGCTATGACTTGACCGGGCAGGCTACCGGCACGGCCGGTTTGGATATGAGGCTGGTGCCGCGTTTGGATGTCGGCATTTACGAACTGGCCTTTGGCCGCAGCAAGCTCGAACCCTACCTGGAAGCCCAGACTACTCTGCAGGGCAACTTCCAGCGCAGCAGCGATGGCGTTATCGGGGGGCAGGATTATCGGTTTACCGAACTGTATACCGGGGTTGGCATGGATATCGGCCTGCGATTTGATGCCGGAATCGCTGATCTCACCATTGCTGGATGGCCATCGCGAGACAGCGAAGACTTCTGGATGACGCCACTGATCCCGGCCTTCACCCTGGTGGATCTGCCCCAGGTCACGCTCAGCATTGATGAGAGTGCCCGTCTCTCGGGCCACCCCGATGCCCGCCTGGTCCGGGCCGGTATTCAAGATACCTCGCCGTTAAACCCCTGGGTGTCGGACAGTGCTGACTGGCAGGCGCAATCTGGCGGCGCTGTCACGCTTCGCCCCGACCCGAGCGGCAGTCCGAATCGGGTCTGGGTTGAACCGCAAGGAACACCTGGAAACCACACGGTTCGCTTCAGCGGCCATGGGCGGTTGGGAACCTACGTGAGGCAGTATGAAGACATTACCCTTTGGGCGCAGTTGTGGGACACCGGCTACACCCTGGATGTCCGCTCCAGCGGCACCAGCAACGTGCCAATCCAGGCCAGTCCCTCGACCTATGCTGGTACCACTAACTATCAGAAGACAGGAATCCCCAGCGGCACCAGCATTCAGCTTACTGCGCCGGCCAGTCACGATGATGGCGAGTTCGATGGCTGGAGTGGTTGCAACTCGGTTTCGAATCGGACTTGTACGGTGAACATCAACCAGGATCGGACGGTGACGGTTGCTTATGCAACTGACGTGCCTGCGCCAGAACTTTCAATGCCACTAAACGATACTGGAGTTGGTTGGTGTACGACGGTCACTCGTAACGCACCAAACCTCGCGGATTTCAAGACCTGTCCAGTTGAAGGCTTC